>NZ_BQXI01000014.1:0-132780 GCF_030158955.1 Acidovorax sp. SUPP1855
AGGTTGCTTCACCAGCTTCACCGCTTCCCGTTTGAACTCGTCCGTAAATGCTCTTCTCGTCCTTGGCATGTTTGCCTCCTAAACACATCATGTCATTCGATGTGTCCGGGAAACCGGGGGAAGCCCAATTCTTACGAGCCGCCTTCAAATCAGTGACTGTGTCCTTGAGCACTGCCTGAAGCTCCTTGCGGTCCAATGAATCGAGGTCTTCTGCCATCGCGGCGTGAGCTGAGCGAATCTTGCCTAGCGCTGCAGTCGCGGTGTCCACACGCTTAATGAAGTCCTCATAGCGCTGCTCGTACTCTTGCATTCGGTCACGCGCCAGCATACGAACAAGGGGGGAAGTGTCCCTCGCGGAGGACAATGCGAACAGTGCATCCCCCACCGTTCGCGAATCGTTTTCCAGCATGCCACGCCAGCTTTTTGCTACCAACTCGAGCCTGGAAAGGAGGCGCGTCGCCGTCGGCCCACCTTCATTCACGAGTTCCTTGATGGCTGAACTTTGAGCGCGAGAAAGCACAAGGCGCTGGGCAATTTTGGTCAACGCGATTGCGCCTTCTGTGGTGCCGGTATCCAGCGTGCCATCCGGAAGCGACTTCAGCCCCAAGGCAATAGCATCCAGCTCCTTATCGAGCGTGAAGGAATCCTCGCCCGCAAGCTGGGCCAGCGTAGAAAAATAGCCAACCAAAGTGCTCTGCAACGCATTTGCAGCGGCCACCTGCTTTTTCCGAGCATCAGGGACGTCTGCCCGTGCCGGAGCGTTGGTCAGATAAGGCTGAATCGTGCGGGCACTGTCCTGATAGGCGTTACCAGCATCAACGTAGCTGGTGACCTCAGCAGCAGATTTGCCGAACTCACGCACAGCGGTGAGATTCGCGCAGCCTTGTAAGGCTCCAATAATGAGAACAAAGGCCCAAGCGCGAAGCATCACTTGTGCGGTCGAATAAGGTTGTTTCATCATCCCTCCATCAAGTAACTGAGCTAAATAGCGTCGGGCGCCATCCAAAATCTCTCCAGTCTTATGCAAAAACGCACAGGAGCAAGCGAGGTGAATTGATGGACCACTGACTCGCTTCATCAGGAATGAAGCCGCGAAGGCAGTAGTAGTCGCCACTCCCAAGTCTTTTGACGCCTTTGCTGTGTTTCAGTCAGGCGCTCTCAAAAATGTGTCGATTTATTACAACCGCTATGGCAAACATAGTCAATAGTTCAAACGATTTCCCATGTGATGCACCGTTGATATGGGTTCAGGCAGAGAGTCGGACTGCGCTGATCTGGCAAATGGGTTTTGCAGACCTTCCCTAACGGCAGGTAGAAATAAAAACAGCGCAAGAGTGAAAAGGTTGTTTTACTTATATTTAATTTGGTCGGCGACGCACCTTGTGGAATTGATGGTAATGCCGTAGCCAATCCGTCCTACCGCTCGCCGCCACTGCCTAGCATCGCGGTCGGGCGTGTCTCAAGCTCCTGGATGGCTATGGCACGGCACACGAATGTTGCTTCCGCCGTGGCGCGCGTCGATTAAAAGGAAAGGATAGGCTTAAATCACACGAACTTCGTGCTCCACGAAGTTCGTGTAGCATTTGCCCCATGAAGAACGTGACCATCACCATGGACGACGCCGCTGCCGAGTGGGTGCGCGTGGAGGCGGCCAAGCGGGGCAGCAGCGTCTCGCGGCTGGTGGGCGAATGGCTGGCCGAGAAGATGCGGCAGGAAGATGCCTATGCGCAGGCCATGCGCGAGGCGCTGAGCTTCGAGAGCTGGGGCGCCTCCGACGGCCCCTACGTGCCGCGCGAAATCCTGTTCCAGCGATGAGCACCGCACCGATCTTCGTCGACACCGAAGTGCTGCTGTCCAGCGTGGACGACCGCGATGCGGTCCGGCAGGCGCGTGCGCGCGAATGGCTCACGTTCTGCTGGCAGACACGCAGCGGCCGCGTCAGCTCGCAGGTGCTCAACGAGCTGTACAACCAGGCCATCCAGCGCTTTCGGGGGCCGCACACGCTGCAGCAGGTGCGTGCGCAGGTGCGGCGCTTTCGCGTGTGGCAGCCGCCGCACCTGGACGCCTACACCGTCGATGGCGCGTGGGACCTGCAGGACCGCTACGGCCTGGGCTACTGGGATGCGCTCATCCTCTCCTCCGCGCACCAGCAGGGCTGCCGCTACCTGCTGACCGAGGCGCTGCCGCACGACCAGCCCATGGACGCCGTGCGCCCCATCAACCCCTTCCTCATGGCCCCCCACGAACTGGACACCGCCGAATGACGAGCCCCGCCACCCCCGCTGCCCCACCACCCAGCGCCCTCGACCGCATCCGCCCCGACGTGCGCGCCATGCACGCCTACACCGTGCAGCCCTCGGCCGGCCTGCTCAAGATGGACGCGATGGAAAACCCGTTCCGCCTGCCGGCGAACCTGCAGGCGGCCCTGGGCGAGCGGCTGGGCGCGCTGGCGCTCAACCGCTATCCCGGCGACCGCATCGCCGACCTGAAGGCCGCGCTGGCCGATTACGTGGGCATGCCGGACGGCCACGCCATCGTGCTGGGCAACGGCTCCGACGAACTCATCACGCTGCTGGCGCTGGCCTGCGCGCAGCCCGGCACCGGCCAGCGCGCCACGCTGCTCGCGCCCATGCCGGGCTTCGTGATGTACCCCTTGAGCGCGCAGCTGCAGGGGCTGGACTTCGTCGGCGTGCCGCTCACGGCCGACTTCGAGCTCGACGAGCCGGCCATGCTCGCGGCCATCGCCCGGCACCGCCCGGCCATCACCTACATCGCCTACCCCAACAACCCCACCGCCACGCTGTGGGACGAGGGCGCGGTGCAGCGCATCATCGACGCCGCGGGCGCGCAGGGCGGCATCGTGGCCATGGACGAGGCCTACCAGCCTTTCGCCAGCCGCACCTGGATCGCCCGCATGCGCGCCGAGCCCGGGCGCAACGCGCACGTGCTGCTGATGCGCACGCTCAGCAAGTTCGGGCTGGCCGGCGTGCGGCTGGGCTACCTGATGGGGCCCCGCGCGCTGGTTGCCGAGATCGACAAGGTGCGCCCGCCCTACAACGTGAGCGTGCTCAACTGCGAGGCCGCGCTGTTCGCCCTGGAGCATGCCGGCGTGTTCGCGGCACAGGCGGCCGAGCTGCGGCACGAGCGCGCCGCGCTGCTGGCTGCGCTGAGGGCGATGCCGGGCGTCGAGAAGGTCTGGGACAGCGAGGCCAACATGGTGCTGCTGCGCGTGGCCGATGCCGCCCGCACCTATGAGGGCATGAAGGCCCGCAAGGTGCTCGTCAAGAACGTTTCTACAATGCACCCACTGCTGGCCAATTGCCTGCGCCTCACGGTCGGCAATGCGGCCGACAACGCCCAGATGCTCGCCGCGCTCCAGGCCTCCCTATGACCTCTTCTGCACTCGTTCCTTCCGCCCCGTCCGACAGCCCCGACGCCGACCGCATCGCGGAGGTGTCCCGCGCCACGGCGGAAACCCGCATCCACGTGCGCGTGAACCTCGACGGCACGGGCGAAGCGCGCCTGTCCACGGGCATCGGCTTCTTCGACCACATGCTCGACCAGATCGCGCGCCACGGCCTGATCGACCTGCGCATCGAATGCGAGGGCGATCTGCACATCGACGGCCACCACACGGTGGAAGACGTGGGCATCACGCTCGGCCAGGCGTTCGCGCGGGCCGTGGGCGACAAGAAGGGCATTCGTCGCTATGGCCATGCCTATGTGCCGCTGGACGAGGCGCTGTCGCGCGTGGTGGTCGACTTCTCAGGCCGTCCGGGGCTGCACCTGCACATTCCGTTCACGGCGGGCAGCATCGGCGGCTTCGACACGCAGCTCACGTATGAATTTTTCCAGGGCTTCGTGAACCATGCGGGCGTCACGCTGCACATCGACAACATCAAGGGCATCAATGCCCACCACCAGTGCGAGACGGTGTTCAAGGCCTTCGCCCGCGCGCTGCGCGCTGCGCTGGAGCGCGACCCCCGTGCGGCCGGTGTCATTCCCTCCACCAAAGGGTCCCTCTGAGGTTTTCGGCTCCATGGGCCTCCAGCGCTCATCCAACATGCGCAAGCAGCTATGAAAAGTGAAGCAAAAACCGTGGCCGTCGTGGACTACGGCATGGGCAACCTGCGCTCCGTCTCGCAGGCCGTCCAGGCCGCCGCCGAGGGCACCGGCTGGACCGTCGTGGTCACCTCGCGTCCCGAGGACGTGCGCGCCGCGCAGCGCGTGGTGCTGCCGGGGCAGGGCGCCATGCCCGACTGCATGAGCGAACTGCGCGAATCGGGCCTGCAGGCGTCGGTGCTGGAGGCCGCTGCGTCCAAGCCGATGTTCGGCGTGTGCGTGGGCATGCAGATGCTGCTGGACCGCAGCGCCGAGGGCGACACGCCCGGCCTGTCACTCATCCACGGCGAAGTGCTCAAGTTCGACCTGGCCGGCCGCCAGCAGCCGGACGGCAGCCGCTACAAGGTGCCCCAGATGGGCTGGAACCGCGTGGGCCAGGTGCGCCACGGCGGCGCGGCGCACCCTGTGTGGGCCGGCGTGCCGGACCAGAGCTACTTCTATTTCGTACACAGCTTCTATGCGCGCCCGCGGGATGCGGCGCACTGCGCGGGCGAGGCCGATTACGGCGGCCCCTTTGCAGCGGCGATTGCGCGCGATAATATTTTTGCCACGCAATTCCATCCGGAAAAGAGCGCGGAGCACGGCCTGGCGCTCTATCGCAACTTCCTTCACTGGAATCCCTGATCTTCAACCCCTTGCCGGGCCTGCGGCCCGACCTGGCACATCCTTAGCCTTTCCATCATGCTGCTCATCCCCGCCATCGACCTCAAGGACGGACACTGCGTGCGCCTCAAGCAAGGTGACATGGACCAATCCACCACCTTCGGAGAAGACCCGGGCGCCATGGCCCGCAAGTGGGTGGAAGCCGGGGCGCGACGCCTGCACCTGGTGGACCTGAACGGCGCCTTTGCCGGCACGCCCAAGAATTACACGGCCATCAAGTCCATCCTGAAGGAAGTCGGCGACGACATCCCCGTGCAGCTCGGCGGCGGCATCCGCGATCTGGACACGATCGAGAAGTACATCGACGGCGGCCTGCGCTACGTGATCATCGGCACCGCCGCCGTGAAGAACCCCGGGTTCCTGAAAGACGCCTGCAGCGCCTTCGGTGGCCACATCATCGTGGGCCTGGATGCCAAGGACGGCAAGGTCGCCACCGATGGCTGGAGCAAGCTCACGGGCCACGAGGTGGTCGATCTGGCCAAGAAGTTCGAGGACTGGGGCGTGGAGTCGATCATCTACACCGACATCGGTCGCGACGGCATGCTCTCGGGCATCAACATCGACGCCACGGTCAAGCTGGCGCAATCGCTCACCATTCCGGTCATCGCCTCGGGCGGCCTGGCCAACATGGCCGACATCGAGCAGCTTTGCGCGGTGGAAGGCGAAGGCATCGAAGGCGTGATCTGCGGCCGCGCCATCTATTCCGGCGACCTGGATTTCGCTGCGGCGCAGGCCCGTGCGGACGAATTGAACGGCGCTGCCTGACGCCTCGGTCCGGCCGCCTCAGGATGCCTTGCGGCGACTGAGGCGGGTTTTCAGGCGCCGGTCCTTGCAAGCCCCGGTGCCGTGCCATCCGGACCATCGGTCCGGCGGCGTTCCATCCAACGCGATGGCCTCAGAGCGCCAGGCCAGCCCGGCGCCAGGCGCCGTCCGGGATCAGCACCCCGTGACGGCCCGCCCCTGGTTCACCGCGGCCACGGTCTGCAGCAGGTTCGTCCAGTACGAAGGCAGGGCGTCCCAGGGGTTGCCGACATCCGCCACCGGGTCGTATTCAAGGTTCGTCATGTAGATCGGACCGGCGTTGTACCGGGCCGAGGCGGCGGTCTGCACGGCCTGCTGCATGTCGGCGCAGGTGGCGGTGTTGTGCACCAGCGAGCTTTGGCGACTGTTGGCCAGCGTGTACAGCCAGGGCGCGGTGCGCGGGTCGTAGCTGGCGTAGGTGCTGTTGCGCCCTTCGAAGGTGACGAGCACATCGGCCACCGCGGCGTAGCCGGCGGCAGGCACCATGCCGGGGTTGCCGATCACGCGCAGGCTGGCGTCCTTGGCCTTGATGTAGCTGTAGATCTCGCTGTAGAAATCGAGCCGCGTGGTCTCAGAGGCCATTTCGTCCAGGAAGATGCCGCTGATCGCCCCGCGCCCGAAGAGCGCGATGTAGTTGTCGATGTTGGCCTTGATGCTGGCCAGCGACCGCGAGCCCGTGCCGTAGCCGGTATAGACATAGCCCACCACCTTGCCACCGGCCGAAACGAACGCGTTGACGGCGCTCACATAGCTGGCCTCCGCCGTGGTGAACACCCCGTTGTTGGGGTTCAGGATGGCGGTGACGGACACCGCCGGATTGGCCGCCGCGCCGCTGGCCAGCAGGGCCCAGCCCTGGCCCGACGAGGGGTGGAAGTAGGCGGGCACCAGCACTTCCAGCGCCGCAGGGGCCGGGCGCAGGTACACCACGCGGGTGGCGGTGACCGACTGGCCGGACACGCTGGTGGTGGCGCTGATCTCCTGCCGGCCTGCCGCGGCGCTGGACAGGGTGGCGGTCGCCACGCCCGCGCGGGTGGCGCTGGTGGCCGAGAACGCGCCGGGCAGGGCGGAGAAGTTCACCGCCGTGCCATCGGCCGCGTCGGCGCCGTTCACCGTGACGCGCGCGCTGATGGCCAGGGCTGCATTCGCGTTGAAGACGGCCTCCGCCTGCGGAGCGCTGAGGGTGATGGCGATGCTGGTCGGGGTGGGGGTCACCGGCGTCGTCGGATCGGTGGAACCCCCTCCACCGCCGCCACCGCAGGCGGCCAGCAAGGCGGCGAGTGACAGGCCGCACCAGCGGGTGATGCGGGCAATGAGGGTGACGCGGGCGGGAATGCGGGGCATGGGATGTCCTTGGCGGGCGGGAAAGGGGATGGTGAGGGGTTGGACAGGGACTGGTGCAATCGGCGTGCCGGCTGCGGATCTGTGGGTCAGCAGGTGGGCAGCGTGGCGCCCCGGTTGACGGAATCCACGGTGCCCAGCAGTCGGGTCCAGTAGGCCGGAAGGGTGTCCCAGGGGTTGCCTTCCTGCGTGTCGGGGTTGAAAGTGTCGTCGGTGACGTAGATCACGCCGCTGTTCAGGCGGGCCGTGGCCGCCGCACGCACGGCGGTTTGCATGGCCGCGCAGTCGGCCGCGTCGTGCACCAGAGCGTTCTGGCGCGTGTTGGCCATCTGGTAGAGCCAGCCGCCGCTGGCGCGGGGATCGTAGTCGGCAAAGGCCGCGTTGCGGTTCTCGAAAGTCACCAGGGTATCGGCCACGGCGGCATAGGCGGCGTTGGGCACGGTGCCCGGGTTGCCCACCACGCGCAAGCTGGCGCCTTTGCTCTTGATGTAGTCGAAGAGCTGCCGGTAGTAGTTGATCCGGCCGGGCGCGGACGACATCTCGTCGATGAAAAAGCCGCTCACCAGCCCGGTCCCGTAGAGACTGAGGTACTTGTCGATGTTGCCCTTGACCTTGCTGATCGAGCGCGATCCGTAGCCGGTGTACACGTAGCCCAGCAGCTTGCCGCCCGCCTGCACGAAGGCCGTGGCGGCAGCCGTGAACTCGGGGTTGGCGCGGGTGAAGACGCCGTTGCTGGGGTTGAGAATGGCCGTGATGCTGACGGAGGGGTACGCGCTAGCGCCAGCGGTCATGGCGTCCCAGGGCGAGCCCGCCGAGGGGTAGAAATACGCGGGGACCAGCACTTCCATGGGTGCGGCAGCCGGGCGCACGTAAAGGATGCGCGAGGCGGTCACGGCGCCGCCGCTAGAGGCCACTGAAGCGGTCAGGGTCTGGCGCCCCGGCCCGGCGGGGGTGAAGGTGGTGCCGGCCTCGCCGCCGCGCAGCGCGGCCACCGGCGGCGCAAAGCTGCCCGAGGTGGCGGAAAAATCGACGGACACGCCGTCGGGGATGGCGCTGGCGACCCCCGCCTGCACCGTGAGGGAAACCGGCACGCTGGCTCCGGCGTCGAATACATCCTGGTCGAGCGGGGCGGCGAAGGCGGCCTGCGCACCTGCCGTGGCGGCTTCGGCTTTTTGCGCCGAGGTTTCTGCGGGTTCACTGCTGCCGCCCCCGCAGCCGGCCAGCCCTGCGGCGAGCAATCCGGAGACCGACCAGAACGCCAGCCGCAGCGCAGCGCGGCTCGGCAAGGCACGATGGATCGCGTTCGGCATGGCGCCTCCCTTTTTTCTGTGGCCCGGGTGGATTTCAGTTTTTTGCCATTGTCCACCGAACGCGGGCCGGGCTACTGCAGCATGAAGGTTTCGTACTCCAGCCGGTTGAGTTGGCGCGACAGCAGGTACATGCCGGTGCACAGCGTGAGCAGCGTGGACAGCGCGAAGCCGTAGCCATACAGGGCCGCGCCGGCATACAGCGTGAAGCCGGTGAGCGCGATGTTCAGCAGCACGAACTGCACGCACAGCAGCAGCACGATGCGGCGCTGGTCCAGGTAGAAGAACACGTTCAGGATGGCCATCAGCCCCACCTGCAGGCCCGCGCCGATCACCTGCACGTGCAGCAACGGTAGGTAAAGCCGCGAGATGCCCAGCACGTCCAGCAGCGCCGGGCCGGCCACCAAGGTGACCAGGATGGCCAGCGTCTGGATCTTGCCGATCTCGCCCAGACCTTGCTGGATCGAATAGACCATCTCGTCGCGCATGGCCTCGATGTACTCGAGCGAGCCGCCGCTGCGCACCGCGTCGTAGAACTTGTCGTAGTACTCGACGAAGTCGGTCTCGATGCGCACCAGGAACACCGCCATGCCCGGAATGATGGACAGGTAGGCCAGGAACACCGGCAGGTCGTAGATGAGCGATGCGCGCAGCCCGCCGATGATGTTCTGGGACGTCGGTGGGAAGTACCAGAACATGAACTTGTCGATCCAGATCCCGAAGTTGTAGAGGAACCCGATGGCCACGAGCGACGGATACAGCAGCTTGCGCTCCGCGAAGTCGAACGCGATCAGCCGGCCCTTGGGGTTGAATTCCTGCACCACCAGGATCCACATGCCGGCCAGCAGCAGGTAGTTGCCCAGCACGAAGCCCGTGAGCAGCCCCTCCAGGCCCCAGGGGCGCATGAAGAGCGAGCCGATCACGATCACCGCGTAGGCCAGCCCGAACAGCACCACGATCTCCTTGTAGCGCTTCATGCCGGACAGCAGCACCGTCAGCACCCACACGTCGCACATCAGGGTGAAGCCCGCCAGCATCAGCATGCGGTACACCAGCCCCAGGTTGGGCAGCAGCAGGAACAGCGCGATCGTGCCCAGGGCACCGGCCACGAGCGTGACCACCAGCAGCAGCCCGTGCAGGTTGGGCAGGATGAGGTCCTTGCGCTTTTCGAAGAGCCGGTCGGACACGAAGCGCGTGAAGGCCAGCTGCACCAGCCCCGTGAGGATCAGGCTGCCCGCCACCATGTAGGTGACCGAGGTCTGGAACTGCGTGACCAGAAAGCCCGGCACCACCACGCTGGCGCTGAAGATACCGATGAGCAGGATGCCCACGATGGAGAAGACCCACGGGCCCGAGCCGATGACGCCCGCATAGGCGTAGGCCTGCACCAGGCTCACCAGCGTGTTCTTGCGCAGCATGCGGCGCAGTTCGAATCCGATGCCAGCCATCAGCGGGGGCCCTCCGTCTTCTGGAACGCGGTTTCGTACACGCGGCGGTAGCGGTCGAACATCATGGTGTCGGTGTAGTAGCGCTCCACGCGCGCAATGGCCGCCCGGCTGGCGCTCTCCCAGGCGGCGGGGTCGTTGAGCAGCGACAGCGAGGCGTCGGCCAGGCGCTGCGGATCGGCGATCGGCACCACCTTGCCCGAGGCGCCCAGCGCCTTGTCTTCATCGTCCAGCCCTTCGATGAGCTGGCGGCACGACCCCACGTCGGTGGACACGGTCGGCACACCCGCGGCGTAACCCTCCAGGATCACCAGGGGCAGCGCCTCGCTGATCGACGACAGGATCACCAGCCCGATGCGCGGCATGAGGTCTTCCACGCGCTGAAAGCCCAGGAAGCGGATGTTCTGCTCCAGTCCCAGGCTGCGCACGAGGTTCGTGCATTCCTGGGCATAGGCCGGGTCCTCCTCGGTCGGGCCGGCGATCCAGCCCTCGGCCTGCGGCAGCTGGTTGACCACGCGGCGCATGGCGCGGATGAAGGTTTTGATGTCCTTGATGGGCACCACGCGGCCGATGAGGCACAGAATCGGCGGCACCTGGGCGGGGCGCTTGTCGCGCAGCGGCGCGAAGCGGCCCAGGTTGATGCCGTTCGGGATGTTGAAGGTGCGCGATGCCTCGGCGCCATCGGTCACCTGGCGCAGCCGGTTGGTTTCGTAGAGCGCAATGATCGGGTCGGCAGCCGCGTAGCAGTAGTAGCCCAGCCATTCGAAGAACTGGATCCACATCTGGCGGAAGTACGACAGCTCGGTCGGATCGCGCTGGAAGATGTTGCGGTTGTCGCGGATCCACTCGCTCTTGAACAGGTCGATCTTGCGTTCCTTGGTATAGATGCCGTGCTCCGACAGGATCAGCGGCACACCGCGCGCCTGCTCGATCAGCCCGCCGAGGAAGCCGGCGTACCCCGTGGAGGCGCAATGCACCACGCGCACCGGAATGAGCTGCTGCGCCACGCGGGCCAGCGTCCACAGCGGCTGGTACATGATGCGCACCGTCCAGAAGTAGTCCACGAACGACGGGTCGGTGCAATGGTCGCGGTAGCTCTTGCAAATGATTTCCCAGGCCCGCTCGCTGTAGAGGAAATCCTCCAGCGGCAGGCGCCCGCCCGGCTGCATCTGCTGGGTGATCTCGCGGAACGCGGCCATCGTCTGCGGGCTGCGGTCGCCCGTGCGGAACGACTCGACCAGGGTGTGCACCATGTCCAGGGCCGCGCGGCTGCCCTTGCGCCGCGCGGGCAGGGTGCGCACGCCCAGGTGGTCGTAGAGGTAGTGCTCCTCGAAGTGCACGACGTTCGGCGGCAGCTCGTACTTGAACGCGGAATAGTCCTCGCGGCGGCTGCCCAGGAAGACGATGGCAAAGCGGTACTCCGGGTAGGCGCGGATGATCTGGTTGATCCAGCTCGACACGCCCCCGCTCACATAGGGGAAGGTGCCCTCCAGCAGCAGTGCCACGTCCGCCTCGCTGGCTCTGGGCCCTGTCATGGCGCGCTCCAGTAGTCGAGGACGGGGCGCAGCCGGGGCAGCGCGCGCCACTGGTTAAGCTGCTGCACCAGTTCGCGCGTCTGCGCGAAGTCGCGCCGCTCGAAGCACAGTTCGGCCTGGTAGGGCAGTACGCGCGTGGCGGGCAATCCCAAGTTCCGGGCGAGCGCGTAGGCGGCTTCGGCCTCTTCCACGCGGCCCAGCAGGTGCAGCAGGCGGCCGCGGCGCAGGTTCAGTTGCGGATGGTCCGGCTGCTGCGCCAGCACCTGATCGCAGTACTGCAGCGATTCCTTCACGGCGTGGTCGCGCAGATCGCCCTGTACCAGCTCCTGATAGACCAGCTCCCAATACAGGTCGGACAGCCGGAAAGCCGATTCGACGGTGAGCGGCCCCGGCACGTCGCCTTCGGTTTCCTTGGCCAGGCGCAGCGCATCCAGTTCGCTGTCGATGGTGCGGTTGATGCGCTTTTCCAGGGTGTCCAGCATGCCGTAGGCGAGCAGGCGCAAATCCTCGCTCGGATCGCTCAGCACCGTGCGCAAAAGGGGCGAGGCAATGCGGCCGGAGACGTGCTGCAGCGCCACCATGGCGCGCATGCGTGTCTGCATCGGGGCCTGGCTGTTGCCCAAGAAGGACCGCAAACCGGACTGGCGAAAGCTCCCCTGCATGCGCTGGTGGCGATCGAACTCCGGCAGCCGCAGCGATTCGAAGTCGCCCTGCGACGAAGGGCTGCGGTAGATGCGCAGCACCACCACGGCGGCGATCACCCCGATGAATCCGACGATGGGCACGGCATAGCTGAACACCGCCATCAGGCCCAGCACCGGCGCGCGCGGCCGGGCCTGCTCGCCCGACAGCAGGGGCAGCAGAAAGAAGGACAGCATCACGCAGGCCAGAGCGTGCACCAGCAGGTAGCTCGACAGGGCCGCATCCGTGTGGCCCTGCAGCAGCGCGGGCCCGCTCCATGCGCCGATCTCCAGCAGCAGCGCGGAGATGGCGAACTTGAGGTTAAGCATGGGCCATCCCGTTCAGCCGCTTGAGCACGGCCAGGGGCTCGCCGTTCAGCGGGATGATGTGCGGAAACACGCCGGCCTCGGCCAGCGGCTTGCCGCTCTTTTGGCCCGACCAGACCTCCAGGCGGTTGATGTAGCCCTCGGCGGTGGCGTTGTCGCCCAGCGGCATCAGCATGGCGAGCACCTGGCGATCATTGCCGGTGATGAGCCAGCTTTCGTCCAGCTCGCGTTTCAGCCGCTCGATCTGGCCCGGTAGGCCGGCCTCCATGGCGCGCGGCAGGAACTCCAGCGCCACGATCACGCTGGGCACCTTTGCCGTGTCGCGGATGTGGGCCAGGCGCTGCGCTTCGAAGGCGAAGTCGGCGGGGCACTGCGGCAGCTCCTTCAGGATCGGCGCGGCCACCGTCTGCATGGCCAGGCCGTCGGTGTAGTAGCCCAGCAGCAGGTTGATGGTCTGCAGGTTCTCGGCCTGCAGCGAGAAGAACGGCATGTCCTCGATCACCAGCAGCCCGTAGATCTCGCCCCCTAAGTCCAGCAGCGGCGCGGCGGCGAGGTAGCGGGTCTGCTGCTGGTCCGCCAGCATCTGGCTTACGTGGCAGAGCTTGCGGGTTTCCAGTGCCTGTTGCACGAGCGGGTCGCGCGCGTCCAGCTCGGCGCCGCTGCCGATGCGGGCCACGGCCCGGGCTTCGATGCTGTCTTCCGTGGCGGCGTACAGCGCCGCGGATTCGAGCTGGCAGTACTGGGCCAGCAGCCGCAGCAGGGTCTGCGCGCCCTGGGCCGCGTCCTCTTCGGAGCCGCCCAGCGCCTGCAGCGTGGACAGTGCATCGCGCATGGACATCGGCCGGCCGATCAGCTCCTGCTCCAGGCGGTCGTGTGACAGGCGCAGCAGGTAGTACTGGCGCACCAGGTGCTCCAGGCGCTGGTCCAGGTACAGCTGCACGTTCTCGGCCCGGCGGGTGCGCGCCTGCCAGAGGCTGGAGAACTCGCCCACCAGCATCACGAGGATCAGGCCGCCGAGAAAGAAGATCTGCGGAAAGGTGTCGTAGTGCCCGAAGTTGAGCGCCAGCCAGCCGGCCAGCAGCACGCAGGCGCCGCCCAGCCCGGCCAGCGGGCCGTAGCGCAGGGCCACGATCACCGGGGCCAGCCAGGACCACGGGAACGCGGCCTCGCTCCACAGCGGGTCGAAGGGCTCCAGCAGCATGCCCAGCGCGAGCGCGATGATCGGCAACAGCAGCGTCTCGCCCAGCATGATGGCCGGACGGGTGTCGGTGTCGGCCAGCTTGCCCAGCAGGTTGGAGGGCAGGTGCCGCACGCTCGGCTTGGCCGGCGGCTCGGGCGCGGCCGCCCCGACGGTGCGCCGCCGCTGTTCCACCGACGAGGGGGTCTCTGATGCCATGGCTTCAGCGGGCTCGGGACAGGCCGGAATCCAGCAGGTCGCGGATCAGCTTTTGCGCCACGCCGGAGAGGGCTTCGCGGCTCCAGCCGCTCTTGCCGCCGGTGCCGCTCCAGATTGTGTCGCCGGAGGCCACATCGATGATCTGCAGCGTCACGCCCGCGGCGGGCTCGCCGTCCACGCCGACCTTGTAGCGCCATTCGTCCACCGCCCCCGTGAGGGCGTATTTCGCCTGTTGCTCGCGTGCCCAGGCCAGCACTTCCTGCTGGCGCTTGGCGTCGCCCGCATCGAACAGCGCTTCCTGCTGCGTGGTGGTGGGATAGCGCTGGATGCGGCCCACGCCGCGCGCGTGCAGCAGGGCCTGCGCGATGGCTTCGGCGCGGTTGCCGGCCAACGGAGTCTCGGTGTGGTTGGCGAACGGCAGCACCACCCACGTGGCATTGCGCTCCAGCGCGGGGGGCTCGCCCCGGTCGATGGTGGAGCAGGCGGCCAGCAGCAGCAGGGCGCCGCCGGCGGCGAAAACTTGCAGGCGTTGCAGCAGGGTGCGGTGGTGTTGCATGGTGGATTCCTTTGGAGACGACATCAGAAATGGAGACGGTAGGTGAACAGCAGGCTGCGCGTGAGGCCCTGCAGCTGCAGGCCCGACTTGCCCACGCCCCAGCTCAGGCCCAGGTGGTCGGAGCCGAGCACGCTGCCGGCCATGCCCAGGCGCAGCTCGTAGCCCGGGCCGAGCACGCTGTGCCAGGTGCGGCTGGCCGTGGCGAATGGCAGCAGGGCGCGCGTGTATTCCTGCTCGTAGCGCATGTTGGTGGACACCTGCAGGCCATAGAAGCTGAAGCTCTCGGGCAGGAAGAAGTCCTGCCCCAGCGGGCCGGCGTTCACGGGCACGTAGCGGCGCACTTCCAGGTCCCGCGGTGCGAGCGTGTTCAGGTCGCGCCGCGAAAAATCGTGGTGCGACCAGAACGCGCCGAACTCCAGCAGCGGCGTCTCCTGCCGGTAGGTGTGCGTGTAGTTGATCGACGTGTGGCGGCCGCTGCCCAGCGAGGCGCCGGTCTGCAGCGTGTAGCGCTCGTCGGCATAGCCGATGGTGAACTGGTCCTGCCGCGTGGCCTGGTAGCGCAGGCTGGCGCCGGCGCGGTCCTTCATGCCGGCGATGCGCAGCGCCAGGCTTTCCTGGCTGGGCAGCTGCATGCCGAGTTCCATGCGCAGGGTCAGCCGGTTGTCGATGCGCTGCTCGTGCTCGACCTGCAGCGGCGTGTAGGCCAGAAAGCTCTCGCGGCGGCCGGCGCGGAACATCGTCTCGCCGTCGGGATGGCGCCAGCGCACCTGCACGTCCAGCGCACGCTCGTCGGGCGGGTTGCGCACCACGAGCGCATTGGTGGCATGCCGGCGGATGCTGATGAAGTTCACGTCCATGGCCAGCCGCGGGCTGATGGCGATGTGGAACACCGCGTCGGCCTCGCTCTCGTCCATGCCGCCCAACTGCTGGAACTGCAGCTTCGTGCCCGCGTGGTCGCTGAAGGCCAGCAGGCTTTCGGTGAGTTGCAGATGCAGGGGCTGGTCGTCGTGCTGGTCCTGCTGGGCGTCGAAGGCGGCGGTCTGCGCGAGGCGGATGTCGTTCACGGCGCGCGCCGCGTTCACGCGGTCGTAGCGGGGCAGGCGTTCGTCGAACTCCTGCAGCAGCTGGCCGGTGGCGGCCTTGTCGTCTTCGGCCAGCGCGACCGTGATCTCGGCCCACAGCGGGCGATTGCTGCGCACGCCGCGGCTACGGGCGTACTGGTGCCACAGGAAGCCGCGCTCGGCCGTGTATTCGCCGGCGTCCTGCAGCCAGCCGATGGCCGTCTCGGCCGCCGCGTTGGACATGCCGCCCTGGGCGTCGCGGTCCAGTCGCAGCAGTTCACGCAGCACGTCGACCGAGGGGTCGCCGGGCCGCTGCGTGAGGAACAGCCGGGTACGGGCGATGCGCCGGGTCTGGTCCAGGCCCTCTTCGGTGAGCCAGCGCTGGCGCGCCTGCGCGGACGTGAGGCGCACGCCGCCGTCGCCCTTGCGCACCGACTTCCATTCGCGCGACAGCAGTTCGCGGCGCAGCCGCCACGAGCGGTCGGACTGCTGGTTCTGGTCCAGCGCATCGGCGTAGTTCATGAGCCACAGGAAGTCGTCCTGGTGCTCCCGCAGGTGTGGCGTGAGGTAGCGGTCCAGCGCCACCTGCGGCAGCGACAGGGCCTGGTAGGCCGCCGCCAGCGCATCATGCACATCGCTGTCGCGTGCCCAGCTGCGCTCCTGTGTGGCCAGCAGGGTGCGCAGCGAGACGGCATCGTTGCTGTCGATGAACAGCCACATCAGCGCCTGGCGCATTTCCGACGAATCGGGGCTCAGCCGCAGGCCGGCTTCGAAGTGCCGGCGTGCCTCGGGCAGGTTGCCGGTGTTCTGGTAGTAGGTGCCGGCCAGCCGCAGGAACTCGGGAATCTGCCAAAAGCGCGCCAGCGAGCGCCGGGTCGCCGTGGGGCTCGCGTCCAGCTGGGCGAGCAGGGGGCCGAACGCCTCCCACCGGCTGCGGCCCGAATACAGCGCCAGGGCCTCGACCAGGTAGCGCGGCTCGTCGAACCGCTGCCAGGCCAGCACGGACACGCGCGCGGCTTCCAGCGGCTGGTCGGTGATGAGCAGGCGCACCAGGGCGTCGAAGTCCGACACGTCCGTGCCCTTGGTTTCCACCAGGCGCCGGTAGGCTTGCACGGCCAGGTCGTTGCGTTCGCGGCTCTCGGCCAGCTGGCCCGTGAGCCGCCAGAAGTCGGTCTCCATGTCCTGCGCGGGCAATTGCTGCTGCTGGGCCGTCTCCAGCCACTTCAGGCCTTCGTCGGGCCGGCCGTGGGTGAGGGCGAGGATGGCCGCGCGCATGGCGCGGGCGGGTGTCACCTGGGCCTTGTCGGCCAGCAGGCGGCGCCAGTTGTCGAGCGCGAGGGTGGGCTGGCCCGCGCGTTCGGCGAGGTTGGCCAGCAGTTCCACCGCTTGCGGGCTCTTGGCGTGGTCCTTCAGGTAGTCGATGGCGGGCTGCGGCTCGCCGATGCGCTCATAGGCATCCACCAGCGCGCGCACCAGGTTGAAGTCGTCGGGCCGGCTGCGCAACTGGTGGCGCAGGGCAAGCACCAGGGCGCCGTCGTCGAACTGGCCCGGCGCCAGGCGCAGCACGGCCTGCCAGGCGGCCTCCTTCTGCGTCTGCCGGGCGATGAAAAGCCAGTTCTCCAGCGCCGGGGCGGGGCGCTGCGTCCATTCGGACACCTGGGCCAGCCGCTCGCGCCACGCGAGGTCCTGCGGCTGCTGCTGCACGGCGGCGTTGGCCAGCGCCCAGGCGTCGTCCAGCTTGCGGTTTTCGAGAAAGACCTCGTAGCCCAGCGTGTAGATCTTGTCGTCGAAAGGCAGGCCGGGCGGCGGCACGTTGCGCGGCGCGGGCCGCGCGGCAGGGGTGGCCGGTGCGGCGGCGGTTGCTGCGGGCGTGGGTTCTGCCGCCTGCGCCATGCGCTGCAGGCGCCAGGGCCCGGCAGGCACGGTGTCGGGTGCTTGCAGGCGCAGCCACGGCGGCACCATCAGGTGGGCGCCATCGTCGTACCGGTGCAGCGGCGCGGCCGCTGTAGCGGGGCTCGTCAAGGGGCGCAGCAGGGCGCCCACGGGCCGCATGGCTTCGGCATCGTCGCCCTGGGCCAATGCGCTGGGCGGTGCCGGCCAGGGCGGGCTGAGCGAGATGCGCAGCAGGCGCCGCACATAGCGGTCCGCCACCGCCGGCTTACCGGCCGCCCGGGCCAGGTTGGTGATCATGAGCAGCGTCTGCGGGTCGTCGGCCAGAGGGCCGATCTCGCGCTCGGCCAGGGCCAGGGCGGCCACGGGCTGGTTGCCCGACTGCAGCGTGCGCACGGCGGCCAGGTAGTAGGCCTTGGCCTGTTCCGGGTCGGGCGTGACCTGGCGCGCCAGCATGTACAGCTCGGCGCTGCCCGCGTAGTCGCCCGTGCCCAGTGCTTCCTTGGCGGCCCGCTCGTACAGGCGCGCAGCCTCGCGCGGGTCTTTGGCCTCCTGCGCCAACTGGCGGCTCATGGCGACGCCGGTGGCGCGGTCTTCCATTTCGGCCGCGCGGCGGGCCAGCAGCAATTGGCGGTCGGCGGGCCACTTTTCCTTGGCCAGGGCCTGGAGCTGGCGCTTGAGGCCCTCGCGCTGGGCTTTGCGGCGCTCGGTTTCCTTCTCGGGCGTGCGTTGGTATTCGGCGTACGACAGGTCCCACAGGCTCCACAGCGCGTCGCGGTGCAGTTCCGGGTCGCTGGAATCCAGCGCGGGCTGCAGCGTGGCCCGCGCGTCCGCCATTTCGCCCACGGCGATCTGGCGCTGCGCCAGCAGCAGGCGCAGGCGGGGGTTGTCGGGATCGCTGCGCAGCAGATTGGTCAGGTAGGCCACCGACAGCGCGATGTCGGTGGTCTCGGACAGCCGGCGCTCCAGATCCTGGCGGGGGTACAGCAGCCACAGCCCCCCGCCGACCATGCTGGCCAGCAGGGCGATCAGCCACGAAGGCGCCAGGACGGGGCGCTCAGCGGGCTGGGCACTGGAGCTGGATTTGCGCAGCAGCATCGGCGATCCGGAATTGTTGGACATCCGGGCCGGCCGGAGTGGCCGCCCGCGTGGGTGTGAGCAGTTTCTGGTTGGCGCGCACCTGGCAGTTACCGGCCGCCGCCACGCTGAACGCGAGCGGGGCGTAGGCCTTTAGCGTGAACTCGGTGCGCGCGCCCTGGTCGCGCACGTTCCAGTCGCCGAGCCGGCCGTTGGCATCGAACAGGTAGGGGCCCTGGGCCACCGCGGCGGGCGTGCTGGCCGTGGCCGCAGGCGCCGCGGCGCCGGCCTCCGCCGCCGCGCCACGGGTCTGCACCCACGCCGCGCCGCCGGTCAGATGCACGTAGGTGCCCTCGGCGCCGGCGCGGTAGCCCGCCACGCCCTGGCTGCCCTGCACCAGCGGCGTGCCGAGCACGGAGGGCAGGCGCAGCGTGCGCAGCTCGCCGTCACCGCGCACGCGCCAGCCCGCGCCGTCGCGCGCCAGCGCGTAGGTGTGGAAGTCGCGCACCTTGCGGATGAACTCCGAGGCGAACACCGGGTGCAGCGGCTGGGCCACCGCCCAGTCGTACACCTTGCGCAGCACGTTGAGACCGGCGCGCTTGGTGGTGGAGTACACGTGGTAGTAGATGTCCACGGGCTTGATGCGGCGGGGCGTTTCCGTCATCTCGAAGCTCTGCAGCACCTGCTCGTAGCCGTAGTAGGGGCCGCGCCACAGGTTGGTGTAGATGTTCTCGTTGGTGATGGGTGCGTACACCTGCAGGTAGCCGTTCTTCTGGATGCCGTGCGCGCCCACCGCGGTGAGCGAGGGGTTGGTGCGCGTGATGGACGTGTCGCCGCCGTTCATGTTGAGCAGGCCCGCCCGTTCGGTGATCTCCAGCGCCTCGGCGCCGGGCGCGGTGTCGCCCGACCACAGCAGGATCTTGACCTTCTTGTCCGGCGGCGCCAGCCGGGTGTTGATGTATTCGGTCGAGCCTACGATCTCGCGTTTCAGGTCCATGGTGTAGCCGGGCACGTCCAGGCTCATGGCGGCTTCCGAGTTCTCGCTGAACAGCCCGTGGCGCACGCTGCGGTCCCACAGGAACGGGTGCGAGTAGGTGTGGCTGGCGATCTCCACGTGGGGCAGGCGGAACATGCGCCGCGCGATGTCCTCCAGTTCCTTGCTCATCTCCGGGTGCAGGCCGTGCGGCGCGATCTCGGCCTCGATCACGGACATGGTCTGCGGCACGGTGCGGTATTTTTCGAACACTTCCTTGAGCAGCACCAGCCCGGCGTTGGGGCTGCCCGGCAGTTCGGCCAGGGAGGGGAAGCCGTCGCCGTCCACGTGCGAGAACATCAGCCGGCGGCCGTTCTCGGTGGTCACGTCCGGCACCGGAATGGGTGGCAGGCGAAGCGCCTGCGTGAGGAAGGCGAAGGGGTCCACCACCCAGCGTGCGTAGTCGGTGCCCGGCACCTCCACCACGACGAAGGGGTCCACCACGAAGCCGCCCCAGGGCATGATCGCGCCGCCGACGAAGGACTGGCCGCGCTGATCCTTGAACTCCACCAGGGAGCGGCCCGCCTGCACCGGCACGCCGTTGCGCATGACGGGCTCGAACTGCGCCCGGGCCGCCGGTTCCACCGCCATCTCGAAGCCCATCATCGGGTCCTGGACCACGGGATTCTGCGTGCCGCGCGGTGGCGAGGCATTGCCCTGGATGCCCAGTTTGTCGTTGAGCTGGCGGTCCAGCGCGAAGCCGAAGTTGCCGAACACCGCCAGGGGCGTGCGCTCGGCCAGCCGGGCCTGCAGCCACTGGTTCATCGCCTTGGTGCGGGTCTCGGGCAGGAAGCCGGAGAACCACGTCACGATGCCCGCGTAGCGGTCCTGGTACACGCCGGCAGGCAGTTCGTTGCGCACGTCCGCATAGTCCACCACGTAGCCCATGTGGTTGAGCGGCATCTGCAGGAAGCGGTGGGCCGCGGCGTAGTTCAGCGCCGGGCTTTCGCCGCCGTAATAGACCACCAGCACCCGCCGCGGCACCACCTCGATGCTGCCGATGCCGACGGTGTGCACCTGGCTGTCCGTCACCCAGGGGATGAAGCCCAGGTCCTTGATCTTCTGTGCCGTGGCGCGCGTCAGCTCGCGGTCCGCGGGCGGCACGTAGTCGATGGCCAGTACCGGCAGGCCGTCGCGCTCGCGGATCGTGCGCAACTGGCCCAGCAGCCATTCGCGGTCTTCCGCCTTGACGGGTTCGTAGCGCTGGGCGCCGGCGTTCCAGCCCTGGTAGAGCGACTCGGCCGCCACCATCTGGATCTTGTCCTTGACGCGCGGCACGACCTCGAAGCCCCGGTTCAGGATGAGCTTGATGCCCGGAAAGCGCTGGTGCAGCAGTTCGATCACCCGGACGATGCCGGCCTGCTGCGCTGCCTCGTCGAACTGGTTGGCGAGCCGGTACGAGTCGAGGGTGTCCAGGAAAAAGCCGCGGTAGCCGCTTTGCCACAGCGGGCCGACCACGCGGGAGGCAAAGAACTCGGGCCAGTCGGCCGGCGTCTGGTCGATCACCTCGGAATTCCAGGCGCCGTTGCGGGCCAGCTTCCATGCAGCGGGGATGTCGCCGTAATAGGGGCGGGACGACTGCACCTCCGCCACCGAGACGTAGGCATACAGCTCGCTGCCGCCTTGGCGGTAGGCCACGGGGTCCTGGCCATGGCCGGGTTCGACCACCACGATGTCGAACACCTTCAGCTCCGACAGCGGGGCGGTCGGACCGTAGTGCAGCGCCACCGCCGGCGCAGCAGCCCAAGCCCAGGCCGGCAGCACCAGGAATAGGCTTAAAAACAACAGTCGAAGCGTGGTTGGCACGATGGATCGAGGGTGGGGACGCACAAGATGAAGCGGTTCGGATGCAGGGGATCTCGTTCGGATCATTGGGCCTGGCATCGTGGAAGCGGTGACTCTTCCGATTGAATGTTGCTACTTATAGACACATTGGCGCGGAAAAGGGAGACGGATACACCCCCGCATTAAGAAAAACAATCGAAACAATAGGTTTCATATGTGCATATTCCACACCGAAGTTCAGCACCGGGTTAAATACCAGCACGGCTCCATTTCCCCATCTTGACGGCTGGCAGGGTTTTGTGTTTTCCCGCCGACTTCTTTCGCGCGGCGCCCGGCACGGTACGCGGGGCTCGGGCATCCGGTTTCAAAAAAGGAGAAATTTTGTGATCCTCGTCACAGGCGGGGCCGGCTTCATCGGCTCCCACACTTGCGTCGCGCTGGCAGCCGCCGGCATTCCCTATCTCATCCTCGACAACTTCGGCAACAGCCGCCGCTCGGTGCTGGACCGCCTGGCCCGCATCACGGGTGCGACGCCCGAGTGCATCGAGGGCGACGTGCGCGACGAGGCCCTGCTGGCGCGCATCTTTGCCGAGCACCCCATCGAGGCCGTGGTGCATTTCGCGGCGCTCAAGGCGGTGGGCGAGTCGGTGCGCCAGCCGCTCGCCTACTACGACAACAACGTGGCCGGCACCGTGGTGCTGCTGCGGGCCATGCAGAAGGCGGGGGTGCGGTCGCTGGTGTTCTCCTCGTCGGCCACGGTGTACGGCGAACCGGCCTCGGTGCCGATCCGCGAGGATTTCCCCCTGTCGGCCACCAATCCCTACGGCTGGACCAAGCTCATGATGGAGCAGGTGCTGGCCGACGTGGACGCGGCCGAGCCCGGCCAGTGGCGCATCGCGCGGCTGCGCTACTTCAACCCCGTGGGCGCCCACGAGAGCGGCCTGATCGGCGAAGACCCGCAGGACGTGCCCAACAACCTGCTGCCCTACGTGGCCCAGGTCGCCGTCGGCATGCGCGAGAGCCTGAGCGTCTACGGCGACGACTACCCCACTCCCGACGGCACGGGCGTGCGCGACTACATCCACGTGTGCGACCTGGCCGACGGCCACGTGGCGGCGCTGCGCTATCTGCGCGAGCACCCCGGCCTGCTCACCGTGAACCTGGGGACGGGCCGGCCCGTGTCGGTGCTGGAGATGGTGCGCGGCTTCGAGCGCGCGAGCGGCCGCCCGGTGCCCTACCGCGTGGTGGCGCGCCGGCCGGGCGACGTGGCCCAGTGCTGGGCCGACCCGGCGCTGGCCGAGCAACTGCTCGGCTGGAAGGCCCACCACGGCCTGGACCGCATGTGCGCCGACGCCTGGCGTTGGCAGGACGGGGCGGCGCGCACGCTCTGACGCGCCGCGGTCTCAGGCCGGCGCTTGGGCCGGGACGCCGTCGCCGCGCGGCGCATCGGGCTCGGTGTCCAGCGTGGCGGCGTGCACGGCCGCCTCTTCCTCGGACAGCAGCGCGCCTTCCCACTTGGCCACCACCGCCGCGGCGATCGAGTTGCCCACCGCGTTGGTCGCCGAGCGGCCCATGTCGAGGAAGGTGTCCACGCCCAAAATCAGCAGCAGGCCCGCTTCGGGAATGTTGAAGTGGTTGAGCGTGGCGGCGATCACCACCAGCGAGGCGCGCGGCACGCCCGCCAAGCCCTTGGAGGTGAGCATCAGGATCAGCAGCATGGTCACCTGCGTCTCCAGCGGCAGGTGGATGCCGTAGGCCTGCGCGATGAACAGCGTGGCGAACGTGCAGTAGATCATCGAGCCGTCGAGGTTGAACGAGTAGCCCATCGGCATCACGAAGCTGGAGATGCGGCGCTTCACGCCGAACCGGTCCAGCGCGTCCAGCAGCTTGGGGTAGGCCGCTTCCGAGCTGGCCGTGGCGAACGACAGCAGGAACGCCTCGCGGATGTTGCGCAGCAGCACGATGATGCGCCGGCCCAGGGCCAGGTAGCCGGCCAGGATCAGCACGGCCCACAGGATCACCAGCGCCAGGTAGAAGTCGCCCATGAACACGGCGAACTTCAGCAGGATGCCCAGGCCGTTCACCGCCACGGTGGCGGCCATGGCCGCCAGCACCGCCACGGGGGCGAACTTCATCACGTAGCCGGTGATCTTGAGCATCACGTGCGACAGCTCCTCGATGCCGCGCACCAGCGTGCGGGCCTTCTCGCCCAGGCCCGCCAGGGCGATGCCGAAAAACATCGAGAACACCACGATCTGCAGGATCTCGTTGTTGGCCATGGCCTCCACGAACGAGCGCGGCACCAGATGGTTCACGAAGTCCTTGAGCGTGAACTTGGACGTCGCCAGGTGCGCGGACTGCCCCGCATCCGGCAGCGCCAGCCCCATGTTCGCGCCCGGCTGCAGCACGTTGGCCAGCACCAGGCCCAGCAGCAGCGACACCAGCGATGCCGTGAGGAACCACCCCATGGCCTTGGCGAACACCCGGCCCACCGACGACGCATCGCCCATGTGGGCGATGCCCACCACCAGGGTGGAGAACACCAGCGGCGCGATCAGCATCTTGATGAGGCGCAGGAACACGTCCGACGCGATGGAGATGTAGCCCGCGATGCGCGCGGCTTCCTCCGGCTGGAGCACGTTGGCGTGGATCAGGTGGCCGATCACGATGCCGAGCGCCATCGCGACGAGGATGCCGACCGCGGGCGGGAGCTTTCTTTTCTTGGGCTGCATGGGTGACAGGGCGCGGCCGGTGGGCCCCGAAAGGGGGATCCGGCGATGCACCGATTTGGGGAAAACCCGCGATTGTGCTGCATGCGGGACGCCGCCCTGCCACCGGCCCCGCGCCCCTGCCCGGCGTGTGGCGGGCTCCTACAATCGCCGGATGACCGCCACTCCGCCCGTGCCGCCCTCCGCGCGCTCCGTGACCTTCCATGGCCTGCCCGCGCTGCAGCTGGCGCTGCCGACGGGCGAGACCGCCACCGTCGCGCTGCAGGGCGCCCAGGTGCTGTCCTGGACCGGCCGTGACGGCGCTGAGCGGTTCTTCCTGAGCCCGCGCGCCGCCCTGGACGGCCACTCGCCGATCCGCGGGGGCGTTCCCGTGTGCTTTCCCCAGTTCAACCAGCGCGGCCCGCTGGCCAAGCATGGCTTTGCGCGCACCTTGCCCTGGCGGGTGGAGCACAGCGAGGCCGATGGCGACAGCGGCAGCGATGGCCCCGTGGCCCGCGCCGTGTTCGCGCTGGACGACACGCCCGAGACGCGGGCCTGGTGGCCCCACGGCTTCGCGGCGCGCCTCACGGTGGCGCTGTCCGCCGAACACCTTCTGCTCGACCTGTCGGTGCGCAACACCGGCACCACGGCGTGGGATTTCACCGCTGCGCTGCACGGCTACTACCGCGTGAGCGACATCGCCGCCACCCGCGTAGAGGGGCTCGATGGCTGCGCCCGCTGGGATTCGGTGGCCGACGTGCATTCGGTGCAGCAGGGCCCCGTGGCGTTCGACGGCGAATACGACTGCATCTTCTCGGCCGCGCCCGCGCCACTGCGGCTGCACGCGGGCGACCACGCGCTGACCCTCGCGCAAAGCCCGTCCTGGGGCAACACGGTGGTCTGGAACCCCGGCGCCGCGCTGTGCGCCAAGCTGGCCGACCTGCCCCCCGACGGCTACCGGCACATGGTGTGCGTGGAAGCCGCCTGCATCGACCAACCCGTGCACCTGGCGCCCGGCGCCGGCTGGTCGGGCTGGCAGCGCCTGGGGGCCGGCTGAGCCGCCCCTTCACCCGTTTCTTTCTTCGGACTTCCCATGCTTGCCAAACGCATCATTCCCTGCCTCGACGTGACCGGCGGTCGCGTGGTCAAGGGCGTCAACTTCCTCGAACTGCGCGACGCGGGCGATCCCGTCGAGATCGCCGCGCGCTACAACGGCCAGGGCGCCGACGAGCTGACCTTCCTGGACATCACCGCCACCAGCGACGGACGCGACCTCATCCTGCACATCATCGAAGCCGTGGCCAGCCAGGTCTTCATTCCCCTCACCGTGGGCGGGGGCGTGCGCACGGTGGAAGACGTGCGCCGCCTGCTGAACGCGGGCGCCGACAAAACGAGCTTCAACTCCGCAGCCATCGCCAACCCGGACGTCATCAGCGCTGCCTCGGCCAAGTACGGCGCGCAGTGCATCGTCGTGGCCATCGATGCCAAGCGCCGCCAGGGCGAGGACGTGCAGGCGCGGGGCGAGGGCTGGGACGTGTACAGCCACGGCGGGCGCAAGAACACCGGGCTGGACGTTTTGCAATGGGCCACCGAGATGGCGCGGCGCGGCGCGGGCGAGATCCTGCTCACCAGCATGGACCGCGACGGCACCAAGTCCGGCTTCGACCTGCAGCTCACCCGCGCCGTGAGCGACGCGGTCAGCGTGCCGGTGATCGCCTCGGGCGGGGTGGGCAACCTCGACCACCTGGCGGACGGCGTGCAGCAGGGCGGGGCCGATGCCGTGCTGGCCGCCAGCATCTTCCACTATGGCGAATACACCGTCGGCCAGGCGAAGGCGCGCATGGCCGAGCGGGGCATTCCGGTGCGGCTGTGACGGGCCGCACCCGGGGCCGCGCCCGCCTCGCGGCGGGGATCTGCACGGTCCTTTTCGCCGCCGTGCTGGCGGGCTGCGCGCAGGGTCCGCGCTCTGCGGGCAGCACGCCGGCGCCGTCCTATGCCTCGGGCTACTTCGACCGCGCGCCTTGCGCCGACCGCATCGGCCGCTGCTTCGACGCCACCATCGGCGGCCAGCCGGTGGAGGTGATCGCCACGCGCGAGGAGTTCGAACGCCTGCGGGCGCAGCTGCGCGCCCTCGACGGTGGCGTGCGCGACGTGTACTGGACCGTGCGCCGCCCCCTGGGCAGGGCCGCGGCGCTCGATGTGGAGACGTTCGCCAACGCGTTCGGGCGTGCCCATGTCGGCGAGCCCCGCGAGGAGGCCGACGTGACGGTGTATGCCCTCGACGGGCAGAACCTGGAGAGCGAGACCGAGCACGTCGCCAGCCCCGACGTGCGCATCGGCGGCCGCCCGGCCGTGGTGCAGCAGGAGACGCTCACGCAGGACACGCTGCCCCCCGGCCGCTACGCCTTCGCCATCAAGTACCTGGGCCGCACCAACTGGGACCGCAAATGGGTGTTCCTGTCGGTGCAGTGAGGCCCGCATGCCTTTTTGCATGAAAATGGCCTTCAGTGCAATCGATACTAGGGCGTTGTGCTATAAAAATAATAGCAAAACAGGCCTTTCCCGCAGTGCAGCAAATGACCGAGAATGACTCCATGAACTGGCTCGACGAAGTGAAATGGGATGCGCAGGGCCTGGTGCCCGCCATCGCGCAGGAGGCGGCCACGGGCGATGTGCTCATGTTCGCGTGGATGGACCGCGAGGCCCTGGCCAAGACGGCCGAACTGGGGCGCGCGGTGTATTTCAGCCGCTCGCGCGGCAAGCTGTGGTTCAAGGGCGAGGAGTCGGGCCACGTGCAGACGGTGCACGAGATCCGCCTGGACTGCGACAACGACGTGGTGCTGCTCAAGGTGACGCAGCTCGGCCACGAGCCGGGCATCGCCTGCCACACCGGCCGCCACAGCTGTTTTTTCAGCGTGCTCAAGGACGGCGCCTGGCAGGCGGTCGATCCGGTCTTGAAAGACCCCGAGTCCATCTACAAATAACGGCAATGCCCATGACCATTCCCCTCAACGACGCCCCGGCTGCTCCGCAGGCCCGCCCGTCCGAAGACGCGCTTGCGCGGCTGGCCGCCGTGATCGAAAGCCGCAAGCCCGCCCATGGCGGCGATGCCGACAAGAGCTACGTGGCGCGGCTGCTGCACAAGGGGCCGGACGCCTTCCTCAAGAAGATCGGCGAGGAAGCCACCGAGGTCGTCATGGCAGCCAAAGACGTGGACCATGGCGCCGACCCGTCCAAGCTGGTGTACGAAGTGGCCGACCTGTGGTTTCATTCCATGATCGCCCTCGCGCACTACGGCCTGACCCCGGCCGACGTGGTGGCCGAGCTGGAGCGCCGCGAGGGCACCAGCGGCATCGAGGAAAAATCCCTGCGCAAGGCCCTGGCCCGCGCCAACGACGAAGGAGCCAACGCGTGAGCGACATCATCGACGTGGAGCCGAACGAGCGGGCCGAATCGCTCAAGACCGTGGGTTGGATCAGCTACTTCCTGCACCTGATCGTCGCCGTCGGCGCCGTCATCCCCGGCGCCCAGCCCGGGGCCCTGCTGCTGGTCATCGCCCTGGTCATCGACCTGGTCAAGAAAAGCGATGCCGAAGGCACCTGGCAGGCCAGCCATTTCTCGTACCGCATCCGCACCGTCCTCTGGGCCGGCGTGCTCTACGTGGTGACCGCGCCGCTGTGGCTGCTGTTCATCGCGCCGGGCTGGATCGCCTGGGGCCTGATCTCCATCTGGTTCCTGTACCGCATCGTGCGCGGCATGGTGGCGATGAACAAGGGTCAGGCGATCGATGCCTGAGGCAGCGGCCCCCGCAGCGCCGCGGCGGCTCAACCTTGCCCTGCAGGGCGGCGGCTCGCACGGCGCGCTGACCTGGGGCGTGCTCGATGCGCTGCTGGAAGACGGGCGCTTCACGCTCGACGGCATCAGCGGCACGAGCGCGGGCGCCATGAACGCCGTGGCCCTGGCCCACGGCTTCGCGCAGGCCGCCAAGGCCCACCGGCATGCCAGCGCCGACGCGGCGCACCGCGCCGGCTGCGAGGCGGCGCGCGCCACGCTGCGGCAGCTGTGGGAGGGCGTGGGCGCCATGGGCAGCCTGCTGTGGGGCGTGCCGCTGGCCTCCAGCCCCTTCATGGGCATGATGACCCAGTGGCTCTCGCCCTACCAGACGAACCCGCTGGACATCAACCCGCTGCGCCGGCTGCTGGAGCGCGAGGTGGACTTCGACGTGCTGAGCGCCGCGCGCCACCCCCGCGTCTTCGTGTGCGCCACCAACGTGCGCACCGGGCGCGGCGAGATCTTCTCCGGCAAGGCCCTGAGCGCCGATGCCGTCATGGCCTCGGCCTGCCTGCCCCTCATGTTCAAGGCCGTGCAGATCGGAACCGAGCACTACTGGGACGGCGGCTACTCCGGCAACCCGGCCCTGTACCCCTTGATCTACAACACCGAGTGCAGCGACGTCCTGCTGGTGCAGATCAACCCCATCGAGCATGCCGAGGTGCCCGACACCGCCTCCGAGATCATGGAGCGCATGAACGAGGTCACCTTCAACGCCAGCCTCCTGGGCGAGATGCGCGCCATCGAGTTCGTGCGGCGCCTGCTGGCCGAGGGCAAGCTGGATGCGCGGCGCTACAAGAGCGTGCGCATGCACCGCATCGACGGCGGCTCGCTGCTGGCGGGGTTCGGCGCCTCCAGCAAGACGCGGGCGGATCTGCCGTTCATCCGCCAGCTGTTCGAGCTGGGCCGCACCGCGGGGCAGGGCTGGATCCAGGCCCACCAGGCCGACGTCGGCGTGCGTCCCACGGTGAACATGGCCGACAATGCCTGACCCGGCGCCTCCAGCCAGGCCCCGTTTTTCCAGTTCCACCCCATCCCCCATCCATGCAGCACGATCCGAACTGCCTTTTCTGCAAGATCATCGCGGGCCAGATTCCCTCCAGGAAGGTGTACGAGGACGAAGACATCTTCGCCTTCCACGACATCCACCCCTGGGCGCCCGTGCATTTTTTGATGGTGCCCAAGGAGCATGTGCACTCCATGGCTGGCGTGACCGAGGCCCATGCCGGCGTGCTGGGCCGCATGATGGCGCTGGCCCCGCGCCTGGCGCTGGAGCAGGGCTGCAATCCCTATCCGGAGGGTGGATTCCGCATCGTGGTGAACACGGGCGCCGAGGGCGGCCAGGAAGTGCACCACCTGCACGTGCACGTGATGGGCGGCCCCCGGCCCTGGCTCAAGGGCTGAACCGGCGGCCGCCGGGAAGGGCGTGGAGCCCGGGCGCCGCAGGGATATGAACTTCCCCGTCATGCGGCGGGTCTAGAATGGTCCGTATTCGTTAGGAGATTGACATGGGTTCGTTTTCCATCTGGCACTGGCTGATCGTGCTGCTGATCGTGGTGATGGTGTTCGGCACGAAGAAGCTCAAGAACATGGGCTCCGACCTGGGCGGCGCCGTCAAGGGGTTCAAGGACGGCATGAAGGACGGCTCCGCGAGCGACGTGCCGCCGGCCACGCCCCCCGCAGGGCAGGTCGTCAACCACACCGCCGCCGACCCCAAGGGCACCACCATCGACGTCGAAGCCAAGCACAAGGGCTAAAGCCCTGCCGGCCCTGCTTCCATGATTGATATTGGCCTGTCCAAAATGGCGCTGATCGGCGCCGTGGCGCTGATCGTCATCGGCCCCGAGAAGCTGCCGCGCGTGGCGCGTACCGTCGGCACGCTGCTGGGCAAGGCCCAGCGGTACGTGGCCGACGTGAAGTCCGAGGTCAACCGTTCCATGGAGCTGGACGAGCTGCGCAAGATGAAGGAAACGATGGAAGGTGCCGCACGCGACGTGCACCAGAGCATCCACACCAGCGCCAGCGACTTCGAGAAAGACTGGAACAACGACTTTTCCGGCACCGCGTCCGGCACGGGCACCGACACCGGTGTGCCTTACGACGCCGCCGGCGACGCCAGCGTGGTGCCCGCGTACAAGCACCCCGGCAAGAACTGGCGCCTCAAGCGGGGCGCCACGCCGCAGTGGTACAAAGCCCGCAGCGGCGTGCGCACCAAGGCCCAGTCGGGCGCGGCGCGCGTGGCCCGCTTTCGGCCCCAGAAATTCCATTGATGGCTGCGCACCCCGCGCAGCCACCCGAGCGGGTGCAATGCCCGCCCCTCCTGCACCATGTCCGAAACCCCCACTAAAGAAGACGAGCTGGCCGGCACCGAACAGCCGTTCGTGCAGCACCTCATGGAGCTGCGCGACCGCCTGGTCAAGGCGCTGATCGCCATCGGCATCGCCGCGGGCATCCTGTTCCTGTACCCCGGCCCGGGCGCGCTCTACGACCTGCTGGCCGCGCCCCTGGTGGCGCACCTGCCCAAGGGCGCCACGCTGATCGCCACCTCGGTGATCTCGCCGTTCATGGTGCCGCTCAAGATTTTGCTGATGTCGGCCTTCCTGCTGGCACTGCCCGTGGTGCTGTGGCAGGTGTGGGCCTTCGTGGCGCCGGGCCTGTATTCGCACGAGAAGAAGCTGGTGCTGCCGCTGGTGGTCTCCAGCACGCTGCTGTTCCTGGTGGGCGTGGCGTTCTGCTACTTCTTCGTGTTCGGGCAGGTGTTCGCCTTTATCCAGGGCTTCGCGCCCAAGAGCATCACCGCCGCGCCTGACATCGAGGCGTACCTGAGCTTCGTGCTCACCATGTTCCTCGCGTTCGGCCTGTCGTTCGAGGTGCCGATCGTCGTGATCGTGCTGGCGCGCATGGGGCTGGTCAGCGTGGAAAAGCTCAAGGGCTTTCGCGGCTACTTCATCGTGCTGGCCTTCATCATCGCCGCCGTGGTCACCCCGCCGGACGTGGTGTCCCAGTTGGCCTTGGCCGTGCCGATGTGCCTGCTCTACGAGCTGGGCATCTGGGCGGCGCAACTCTTCATCCGGCACACCAAGGCGCCCGAGGACGAACAGGCGCAGGAACCCACCTGACATTGGACTGGGGCTGGGCAACGCCTGCGCGGCGTGCCTTGCCCTTGCGCGCTGCCGTCCGGTCGCATCGCCGATGGCAGGGCGTGATCGATTCTTCATTGCGACGCGTGATGCCACGCCAGGGGTTGCCTGCAGTGCGCTCCACGGCCTGTTCGATGGCCCGATCCGCGCCGGATGTTCACGTCGCGCCGGCGAGCCTTCAAGACCACGGTGCTACCCATGGGCCGCCCGCAAGGCCCATCCATCACCCATCCGTTTCAATCGTGTCCCGCGGCGGAGCCCCCGGGACAACGCCTCTTCAACGCTGTGGCTGAGGTGCCCGCTGCGGCCGGGGCCGGGTTCCGGGCACCACCTCCAGCTCCACCTGCGAATCGCCGCGCTGCAGCTGGAACGTGGCGGGCGTGCCGGGCTTGAGGGAGGCCACGGCGGTGAGCAGGGCGGAGACGCTGGCGGTCGGCTTGTCCTGCACCTGCACGATCACGTCGCCCGGGCGCATGCCGGCGCGGGCGGCGGGGCCGTCCTGCAGCACGCCCGTGATGATCACGCCCTCGGAGGCCTTCACGCCGAAGGTCTGCGCCAGTTCGGGCGACAGCTCGTTCGGCTCCACGCCGATCCAGCCGCGCGTGACCTGCCCGTCCTTCACGATGCCGTCCAGCACCAGCTTGGCGGTGGACACGGGAATGGCGAAGCCGATGCCCATGCTGCCACCCGAGCGCGAGTAGATGGCGGTGTTGATGCCCATCAGGTTGCCGTTCACGTCCACCAGCGCGCCGCCCGAATTGCCGGGGTTGATGGCCGCGTCGGTCTGGATGAAGTTCTCGAACGTGTTGATGCCCAGCTGGCTGCGGCCCAGCGCGCTCACGATGCCGCTGGTGACCGTCTGCCCCACGCCGAACGGGTTGCCGATGGCCAGCACATGGTCGCCCACGGCGAGCTGGTCGGAGTTGCCCAGCACTATCACGGGCAGCTTGTCCAACTGCACCTTCAGGATGGCCAGGTCGGTGTCCGGGTCGGTACCGATCACGGTGGCGCGCGTGCGGCGGCTGTCGGTCAGGGTGACCTCGATCTCGTCCGCGCCCTCGACCACGTGGTTGTTGGTCAGGATGTAGCCGTCCGGGCTGATGATCACGCCACTGCCCAGGCCGGTCTGCGCCTGCTGCGTGCCCTGGTCGCCGAAGAAGAACTGGAACCACGGGTCGTTGCTGCGCGGGTGGCGCACGGCCTTGCTGGTGTTGATGCTGACCACCGCCGGCGCCGCCTTGCGTGCCGCTGCGGCGAAGCTGCCGGGGGCGGGGGGCGCGGCCGGGGTGCCGGGCGCCTCGATGAGGGCCACCCCCGCACCGCTGCGCGTCGTGCCGCGCCGCAGCCAGTCCGGCTGGAGGGTGGCGACGACGAAATAGGCCGCGACGAGCACCGTCACGGTTTGGGAAAACAGCAGCCAAAAGCGCTTCATGGTGGGCAGTGATGAAAACCGGGGGAAAGGCGATTGTCGCCAGTTTGGGCCGGACCTTGGGCGAACCAAGCCGTGGGGCCGTCAGCCCGGGGTCAGCCCCGCAGGCGGGCCGCTCAGGGCAAACCCTTAAAATGCCGCAGCGACTGCCACCGCACCCCCTGTCCCGTTCTCCCCGCGCGGCCCGGCCCACCGGCCCCGCCGCCTGCAACACGCCCCATCCGGAATGCCTGCTGAACGCCGGCCGCGCACCGCGCCCGCGGTGCCGCGCAGTCCCGCCATCGATCTCTCCGGAACCTGTTCATGACTTCTCCTTCCCCCGCCGCCGGCGCCCTGGCCGCTGCGCCCCGCCGCCCGCTCACCCGCCACGACTACCAGACGCTGGGCCTGTCCGCCCTGGGCGGCACGCTCGAGTTCTACGACTTCGTCATCTACGTCTTCTTCGCCGCCGTGCTGGGCGGGCTGTTTTTTCCGGCCGACATGCCCGACTGGCTGCGCCAGCTGCAGACCTTCGGCATCTTCGCCGCCGGCTACCTGGCGCGTCCCGTGGGCGGCATCATAATTGCCCACTTCGGCGACAAGCTGGGCCGCAAGCGCATGTTCACGCTGTCGATCTTCCTGATGGCCGTGCCCACGCTGGTCATCGGCCTGCTGCCCACCTACGCCAGCATCGGCGTGGCGGCGCCGCTGCTGCTGCTGGCCATGCGCGTGCTGCAGGGCGCGGCCATCGGCGGCGAGATGCCCGGGGCCTGGGTGTTCGTGGCCGAGCACGTGCCCGCCAATCGCTACGGCCTGGGCGTGGGCACGCTCACGGCCGGCATCACGGGCGGCATCCTGCTCGGGTCGCTGGTGGCGATCGGCATCAACCGCAGCTACGCGCCCGCCGAGGTGCAGGAATTCGCGTGGCGCATTCCGTTCATCCTGGGCGGCGTGTTCGGCCTGGTGTCGGTGTACCTGCGGCGCTTCCTGCACGAAACGCCCGTGTTCCAGGAGCTGGCTGCGCGCCGCGCCGTGGCGCGCGAGCTGCCGGTCAAGACCGTGCTGCGCGATCACCGCGGCGCCATGCTGCTGGTGGCGCTGATGACCTGGGTGCTGTCCACCGCCATCGTGGTGGTGGTGCTCATCACGCCGACCTACCTGCAGAAGGTGTTCCACATTCCCGCCACGCTGGCGCTGGAGGCCAACGCGGTCGCCACGCTCACGCTCACCATCGGCTGCGTGCTCGTCGGCTGGGCCACGGACCGCTTCGGCACCCGCCCGGTCATGCTGGTGGGCTGGGGCGGGCTGGTGGTCACCACCTACCTGTTCTACACCGGCCTGCCGGGCACGCCGGCCTCGCTGGTGTTCAACTATGGGTTGATCGGCCTGTTCGTGGGCTCCATCGCGCTGCTGCCGATCGTGGGCGTGCGGGCGTTTCCGCCCGAGGTGCGCTTCACCGGCCTGTCCTTCTCGTACAACATGGCCTATGCGGTGTTCGGCGGCATCACGCCCATCCTCATCACGCTGTGGCAGCAGCACGACGTGCTGGCCAACGCCCACTACGTGGCGGCCATGGGCGTGCTGGGTTTCGCGCTCGGGTTCGTACCGCTGGCCTCGCGTGGCTGGCAGCCGGCGGCGAAGGCCTGATGCGGAAGGCTTGCTCCTCTGAGGGGCTGCCGTCAACGAACGGGCTGTTGGCTTCGCCATTGGTGGAACCAGAAGAGGTCGTCAAGACCAAGGAGTAGACGATGAAGATCGAAGGTGGGTGCTACTGCGGAGCAATCCAATACGAAGCGCAAGTTCAGCCCGGCACGACAACCGTCTGCCACTGCGACGATTGCCAGGCCCAGTCAGGGTCGGCCTTTCGCGCCAACATCGCCGCGCCCGCGTCCAGTTTTCGGCTCGTGAAGGGCACGCCCCGCACGTACATCAAGACAGCGGCCAGCGGAAACCAGCGCGTACTCGCGTTTTGCGAGGTGTGCGGCAGTTCGCTTTATGCGTGCGATGTGGACAGCCCCCAAACCTACTCGTTGCGGATCGGCACGGTGAAGCAACGGCAGGAACTCGGCACACCGCAGCGCCAGATCTGGACACGGCGCCGTCATGAATGGGTCGGCCTGCCTGACGGCGTCCAGTCTTTTGAAGGACAGCCTTGAGCTCGCGCTCAGGCACCAAACGGGCGCAATGAGCAGGTTACCGTCTCACTCTGCGCTTCAGACGGTGAAGGTATGGGGCTGGATTCGGCGAGCATGAGGCTCTGATCCGGCGGCGGAGGAAGCATGAGAGGGCAGTCCCGGCCATGGCCGACCGCTCGATGTACGCTCACATCCAATCCAAAGCCGAAATTCACGCTGAATGCCCGCGATACCAACCCATCCGCCCTCCAGGAAATCGCGCCTTCGCGGTGCGATCTACGGCCTGTTGGTCGGCGATGCGCTGGGGGTGCCTTACGAATTCTCCAGTGCAGCGGAGTTGCCCCGGCCCGGTCTCATCGAGATGGCGCCTCCAGCGCATTTTCAACGTGCGCACCCAGGCGTTCCCCCGGGCACGTGGAGCGATGACGGCGCACAAGCACTGCATTTGCTCAAGGTCCTTCTCGGTGGGCATGTGGCCATCGAGACCCAGTTGGCCGAGGGCTTGCAATCCTGGATGACCTCGGCCGAATTGACGCCCGATGGTCGCGTGTTCGATGTGGGAATCCAAACGCAGGAGGCGCTTTCCCGCCTTGCGCGGGGTGTTCCTCCCCATCAGAGCGGTCCCTATGAAGAGCGAAACAACGGCAATGGATCACTCATGAGAGTTCTTCCCGCCGCTTTGCTGCCCGCCGCCGACGACAGCGTTCTCATTGAACGCGCGCGCAGGCAGAGCCTTCCCACCCACGGGCACGCCAGGTCATTGCTCGCGTGCTCTCTGGCCACCCTGATTTCGGCACGGCTGCTGGAAGGCTCCACGCTGGTCCAGGCACTTGACGGAGCGCAGGACCGTCTCGAAGAGATGACCGTCGAGGGGGAGAGAGGCGAGCTTCGGGTTCTGCTGGATGGCCGCCTGGACGCTCCAACCGGAAGCGGCTATGTGGTGGACTGCCTCTGGTCCGCAGTGGCCGCAGTGCTTCGGACCCGCACCTTTGAGGATTGCGTGCGCTGCGCGATCTGCTTTGGCAACGACACGGACACCACGGCGTGCGTCGCTGGGGGATGGGCCGGGCTGCTGTATGGCGAGGAATCCATTCCATTGCGGTGGCGAGAGCAATTGCGAGGCAAGCATCTGGTGGAACCGCTGCTCGAACGCTTGATCGCGTGCTGGGACTGACTTCGGCCAGAACCCGGCTTCCCTCGATAGCCGGGATGCCGGTCGCCCGTTCAAGGCTTGCGCATCTCTCCCAAGAAAATGCAGTCGTCCGGTATGGGTGAATCGGGCGCATCAAGGTGTGCGTGCATGGCCGCATTCTTGGCCTCTGCGTCGTGGCCTGAGAACCTGAACCCCTTTTTGAAGAAAAATTCGGCTGCGCCTTCGTCTTGGCAGAGCAGGGTGGTGGAAGGCAACTGCCGCTGCTGCCGGATGTTCTCAGCCATGGCCAGAAGCTGTCTGCCAACGCCGCTGAATCGCCTTCGATTCGCGTTTTCGATGGTCAGCACTTTCAGGGCGCCGGGCAGCGGCGCCAAGCTCATGGTGCCGAAGTGCGTGCTTTTTGTCGGGCTTGTGCTGCGCAGCTCGACGATGCTGGCGCTGCCAGAGGCCCGGATGACGGGCTCTGCGGGTCGATACCGGTTCTGGGATTTGTCATGGATGCGAGTCATGGGCTCAAGGTGTTGTGTGGATGGGCAGGCGGTACTGAAAGCCGATTGAACATTCCATGGTCCAGCTCGCGTCTTGGGTGCGCGAAGGGGCTTGCCGGTGCCCGAAGCCTTCAGGGCGGCCACCGGGTCTTGCCCCTTGCGGCCAGTCCATGGCCGCGCTGCCACAATCGTTCCATGACCCGTCCCATCGCTTCCCCCTCCCACGGCATCGCCACCCCCGGGGTGTCCCGGCACGACCTGCAGCGCGCGTTCGACGCCCTGCTGCAGCCCGAGCGCTTCAAGGACTACGGCCCCAACGGGCTGCAGGTGGAGGGCAAGGCGCGCATCGCGCGCATCGTGAGCGGCGTCACCGCCAGCCGGGCGCTGATCGATGCGGCCATCGAGGACGGCGCCGATGCGATCTTCGTGCACCACGGCCTGTTCTGGCGCGGGCAGGACGGCCGCGTGACGGGCTGGATGAAGCAGCGGCTGCAGCGCCTGCTGGCCCACGACATCAACCTGTTCGCCTACCACCTGCCGCTGGATGCGCACGCCGAATTGGGCAACAACGCGCAGCTGGGCCGCGTGCTCGGCGTGGCGGCCGATGCGCGCTTCGGCGAGCAGGACCTGGGCTTTGTGGGCCCCGCGCAGTTCGCCGATGCGCAGGCCCTGGCCCGGCATGTGGAGAGCGTGCTCGGCCGCGCCGTGACGCTGGTGCAGCCCGAGCGACGACCGATCACCCGCCTGGCCTGGTGCACGGGCGGGGCGCAGGGCTATTTCGAGGGGGCGATCGCCGCGGGGGCCGACGCCTTCATCACCGGCGAGATCTCCGAGCCGCAGGCCCACCTGGCGCGCGAGACGGGCGTGGCCTTCGTCGCGGCAGGGCACCATGCCACCGAGCGCTACGGCGCCCCCGCCGTGGCCGAACGGGTGGCCGGGCAACTGGGCATCGCCCACCGCTTCATTGAGATCGACAACCCGGCGTGAAGGTATTTGCTATTTAATTGATAGCGTAATGCCCTGGTACTGATTGCGCTGTAGGGCTGTGGGAGGTATGGTCGCCGACTCCATTCATGAGATCGGTCTGCCTACCGGCTTTGCAGGCGCTTCTCAGACAAAGCCGCTTTCCCGGAGTTCGGATGAGACAGCTCATTGGCCCACCACCTTTTCTCCGTGCAGCACGTCGTTCACCCACCGCTGATCGGTCGGTAAGACAAAGCCTGCGGGTGCATAGCCAACCAACTTGCCGTCATCCTCCCACTTCTTCATCTTGCGGGTGAACTCTGCGGGATAGTCCCTCGCGCTGCATGCGATGTTGCTCCATGGATCGCACACGTACACGTCTGCAGGCCATGTCTTCATGTCTGCAGGCAAGGGGTTCGATGCGCGACCGATGACGGCAACGTCATGGGCAACACTTTGGTCATCGCCGCCGAGTTCAAGAATCTGCGCAGCCAGTCCACGTTCTTCAAGGTGATGCGCTGCCAGAAGCGCCAATTCCTGGCACTGGTGGGCCTTCCCTCGCTTGGCAGCCTGGAGTGGATCACGCTGGGCGCGAATGCGTTCGACCTCCAGCGTGGCTTGTTCCTGCCGGGCCTGTTCTTCCGGCCCGCCGTTTCCATTGACCTTATTGCCGGACTTCAGATTCGGTCGGTAGTAAGTGTCCCGCACGAAATTCAGGACATCGGTCACTGCAGCTTTTGCGTCGGATGGGCTCAGGCGCTGCGCGGAAGACAGTACCGCGGTGCGTTGCCTTTGAAAAGCGGAAGTTTCTGCGTTGGAGGTGCCCTGTCGATGGGGACTCAATCCACTCAAATGGTTACCGCCTTGGCCCGTTGTGCGCGCCTGGGCACTGCGATCAGTCGCGGCAGGCAAATGCTGGGTCCTCGAATCCATGTTGGGTCCATGCCGGTTGGAACCACTGCCCGATGTCGAAAAGCACAAGCCCATGACTCACCTCCTGATCGTTGACTGCAACAGTCAATTTTGCGAGAGGCGTGATTTGCACCGAGGTAAAACGCGAAGATTGGCTTGTCAGCGCGAAGCGGAAGCTCCGCGCTCCAGTCGGCACACCGGTGCGTTCAACGGGCAGGCCTGCCCTCAAAAGCAGACGCCTTCTACATGACCCGCCCGTACCACCACACCGACAGCGCCGCCGCCAGCAGTATGAACACCGCGCCGGCCAGCGCGAACAGGGCGGAGACCTCGGTTTCCTTTTTCTCCACCGTGAGGCGCGAGCTGAGTGTCTCGTACACCTTCTGCAGGTCGGCCGCCGTGGCGGCATGGAAGTATTCGGCGTTGGTGCGCAGGGCCACGGCCTTGAGCGTGTCCTCGTCCAGGCGCACGCGCATGGACCAGCCTTCGAAACCGATCGTCTCGCCAGCCACCGTGCCCACGCCCACGGTGTACACGCGCACGCCGCGGTCGGCGGCCCACTGGGCGGCCTCGAGCGGGTCCACGCCCGTGGTGCGCTGGCCGTCGGTCAGCATGATGATGGCGGCCGAGGTGTAGGAGCCCGGCGCCACGGGCGTGAAGGGCTTCCTGCCCTGCGCCCGGCCCACCTCGTCGATGGGCTGCGAGCGCATGGCCTGCCGCCCGCCCAGGGCGGCGATGTCGATGCCCGAATCGGGGAACAGCGTGGCCAGCGACAGCAGGATGCCGTTGCCCGTCGCCGTGCCGCGCTGCAGCTGGAAGCTGTCGATGGCCTTCACCAGGTCTTCATGATTTTGCGTGGGCAGCTGCGCCAGCTGGGCGCTGCCGGCGAACGCCACCACGCCCACGCGCACGTGGCGCGGCAGGTCGGCGATGAAGGCCTTGGCGGCGTTCTGCGCGGCGGTGATGCGGTCGGGCAGCACGTCGGCGGCGCGCATGCTGCCCGAGACGTCCATGGCCAGCATGATGGTCTGCTGCTGCGAGGGCAGGGTGATGACGGCCAGCGGCCGCGCCGCGGCCAGCAGCAGCGCGGCCAGCCCCAGCAGGAACAGGGCGGGCGGCACATGGCGCCGCCAGGTCGTGCGCGCGCCCAGGGCCTCGCGCACCAGCGCGAGGCTGGGGTAGTGCAGGGCGGTGGCCCGGCGCCGGCGCAGCAGCCACGCATAGAGCAGCACCAGCACCGGCAGCGCGATCAGCAGCCAGAGGAACGTGGGCCAGAGAAAGACCATGGTGCGGTGGCTCCTACTTTTTTGTCTACGCGGCCCGGGCGGCAGCGCCCGCGACGGTGGGGGAGGCCGGGGCGCGGTAGGCGGGCTTGGCCGGCTGGCGGCCGCGCAGCTCCATGAAGCGCACCAGGGCGTCCAGCAGGTCGTCGCCGGTGGCCAGCTCCAGCGTGTCGGCCCCGGCGCGCGCGAGCGATTCGCGCAGGGCGGCCTCGCGCTGCGCGGCCAGGCGGGCGAAGCGGTGGCGAAAGGCCTTGTCGCGCGTGTCCACCTGCAGCTGGTCGCCGGTCTCGGGGTCGCGCAGGGTGACCAGGCCCACGTCGGGCAGTTCCAGCTCCAGCGGGTCGAGCAGGCGCACGGCGACGACGTCGTGGCGCTGCGCGAGCTGGGCCAGGGGCTTTTCCCAGCCGGGCGCGGTGATGAAGTCCGACACCACGAACACCGCCGAGCGCCGCCGCACGGTGCCCAGGGCCGTGCCCAGCAGGTGCGACAGGTCGGTGGCGCCGGGCGGCGCCGCAGCGGGCCCGGGCACCTGCAGCAGGCGGTGCAGCAGGTGCAGCACATGGGCGCGGCTGGCGCGCGGCGGCAGGATGGCGTCCACGCCCGGGGCCCGTACCGCGCCGGCGGGCGCAGGGGAGGGGGCGGCCGCGGCACCCGCGCCGTACAGCATGGCGCCCACGCGGTTGCCGTGGCGCGTGAGCAGGCGCGCCAGCACGGCCACGAAGCCGGCCAGGATGTCGCGCTTGGCCTGCCCCGGCGGGCCGAAGTCCAGCGACGGGCTCAGGTCCAGCAAAAACCACGCGGCCATCTCGCGGTCCTCGGAGAACACGCGCACGTGCGGCACGGCGAGCCGCGCGGTCACGTTCCAGTCGATGTGGCGCACGTCGTCGTGCGGCTGGTATTCGCGCAGGTCGGCCAGGTCCAGCCCGCCGCCGCGCAGCAGCGTGCGGTAGTCGCCCTGCAGCAGGCCGTCGAGCCGGCGGATCACCGTCCACTCGAGCTGGCGCAGCAGCCGCTCGGCCTGGCCGGGCAGCGCCGCTGCGTTTGCGGCCGGCGGGGCGGCGTCAGGCGCGCTGCGGCTCATGGCGGGCCCCGTCCTGGGCGTCGTGGTGCAGGGGCCGGGGCGGCGCGGGCAGGTGGGCCATGAGCTGGCCGATCAGGGCGTCGGCGTCCAGCCCGTCCGACAGCGCCTCGTACGACAGCGTGATGCGGTGGCGCAGCACGTCGGGCGCGAGGTCGGCCATGTCCTCGGGCAGCACGTAGGCACGCCCGCGCAGCATGGCCAGGGCCCGCGCGCCCTCGGCCAGGTGGATGGTGGCGCGGGGGCTGGCGCCGCAGGCGATGCGCGGGGCCAGGCCGGGCAGGCCGTACTGGGCCGGCGCGCGCGTGGCGGCCACCAGGCGCACGGCGTACTGCAGCAGGGACGGGTCCACGTACACCGTGCGGCACTCGGCCTGCAGCGCGGCGAGCTGGCCGGTGGTGGCCACGGCGGCCACCTGCACGGCGGGTGCGAGCGCGCGCTGGGCGATCACGAACTCTTCCTCTTCGCTTGGGTAGCCCACGAGCACCTTCATCATGAAGCGGTCCACCTGCGCTTCGGGCAGCGCGTAGGTGCCCTCGGTCTCGATGGGGTTCTGCGTGGCCATCACCAGAAAGGGCTCGGGCACGCGGTGCGTCTCGCCCGCGATGGTTACCTGGCGCTCCTGCATCACCTCCAGCAGCGCGCTCTGCACCTTGGCGGGCGCGCGGTTGATCTCGTCGGCCAGCAGCAGGTTGGTGAACACCGGGCCGCGCGTGGTGCTGAACTCGCCCGTGCGCTGGTTGTACATGCGCGTGCCCACCAGATCGGCGGGCACCAGGTCGGGCGTGAACTGGATGCGCTTGAACTGGCCCTGCACGGTGCTGGCCAGGGTCTTGACGGTGAGCGTCTTGGCCAGGCCGGGCACGCCCTCGACCAGCAAGTGGCCCTGCGACAGCATGGCCACCATCACGCGCTCCAGGAAGCGGTCCTGCCCGACCACGACGCGCTTGACCTCGTAGAGGATCTGCTCCATCAGCGTGGCGGTGTGCGGTGTGGCGTGTTCCATGGCTGTCCTTTTTGATGCGTTATCGAGGAGGCGGCAAGTGCAAAGGCCCATGCACTGGCGGGCGCTGTCCCTTCCGAAGGCCACGGAGCAGGCCGCGCCAGCAGACGCCGCGCAAGGGCCGCCCCGCCGCGCTGGCGTCGTCCCCCTGCCCGCAGTGCGCAGCGCTGCGAGAGCGGGGGGGAAGCGGCGCAGCCGCTCAGGGGGGTGTTCATCTTCAAAACGGCGGCATGCCGACGGCGGCCGCCGCGTTCTCGATGGGCACGGCAAAGCCGATGCCGATGAAGGTGCGCGCGGGCGTGGGGTTCAGGATGGCGGTGACGATGCCGACCACCTCGCCGTCGAGCGTGACCAGCGGCCCGCCGGAGTTGCCGGGGTTGGCCGCGGCGTCGAACTGGATCAGGTGCTGCAGCTCGCGCTTGCCCTCGGGCGAGTCGAACTCGCGCTCCAGCCCCGACACCACGCCGGCCGAGGCCGAGGGCCCGATGCCGAACGGAAAGCCCACCGCCACCACCGGATCGCCCGGGCGCAGGTTCTGCGTGGAGCGCAGCGGGGCGGCCACCAGATCGTCGGGAATCTTGTGGGCCTGCAGCACCGCCAGGTCGTTCTCGGGCTGCACGCCGGTGACGCTGGCGCCGGCCTCCATGCCGTCGGAGAACGTGATCTGCACGCGTGTGGTGCCCTGCACCACGTGCAGGTTGGTGAGGATGACGCCCTTGTCCAGGATCACCACGCCGGTGCCGATGCCGCGCTCGACCTCCTTGCCCTTCTTGGTGCGGGCGTAGCCCACCACGCGCACCACCGAGGGCGCGATGGTCTGCACCGCGCGCGCCGTGGCCGCGGGCAGGGGCTGCGTCTCCAGCGTGCGCAGCACGGCGGCGTCGATGTCCTTTTGCGTGATGGGCGGGGCGGACGGGCGCTGGCCCATCCAGACGCTGGCGGCCAGCAGCACCGACAGCAGGGCGATGGCGGCCCACAGGGCACGCTGGTGCAGGCGTGGGGCCGCGCGCACGGGGTGATCGCCGGTGGGGGCGGCCATGGCGGAAAGGGCCTCGGGCGTCTGCGCGGCTTCGGCCGAGCGCCCGGCGCCGGGGCGTGGCGCGGCGCCGGCCGGGCCACGCGGTGCGGCCGGGTGCGGTGCCGCCTCGGGGGCGCTGCGGCGGTCGGAGCGGGAGCTGCTGTAGCGGGGTGGCCTGGGCATGCTGACACCTCTGGAAGCGGGCGCGCCACGGGCGGGCGGCGGCGGAGCGTTCACGGTAGCACGGAAAAGCCCGCCGCGCATGTGACAGGGCGTATCGGAGCGGGCCATGGCGCCCGCAGGGCCTGCCGCCTCGGGCATCATCCGCGCATGCACACCTGGATCGACACCCACTGCCATCTGGACGAGTTCGAGGCGCATGCCGGGCCCGCGCACCTGGCCCAGGTCCGCGCCGAGGCCGCGCGCGCCGGTGTCGCGCACTGCGTGCTGCCGGCGGTGGAGCTGGGCAACCTGGACGCCGTGCGCCGCCTGGCGCACCAGCATGGCGACAGCTACGCGCTCGGCATCCACCCGCTGTTCACCGGCCGCGCGGGCGATGGCGATGTGGACACGCTGGCCGGGGCGCTGCAGACCCACCACGCCGACCCGCGCCTGGTCGCCATCGGCGAGATCGGCCTCGATTACTTCGTGCCCACGCTGGACGGCCCGCGGCAGGAGCGCTTTTACCGGGCGCAGCTGCAGCTGGCGCAGCGCTTTGACCTGCCGGTGATCCTGCACGTGCGGCGCTCGTCGGACAAGGTGCTCAAGGGCCTGCGCGAGCGGCCGGTGCGCGGCGGCATCGCCCATGCCTTCAACGGCAGTCTGCAGCAGGCCCAGGCGTTCATCGCCATGGGCTTCAAGCTCGGCTTCGGCGGGGCGGTCACGTTCGACCGCGCGCTGCAGCTGCGCCGGCTGGCGGCGGAGTTGCCGCTCGAATCGCTGGTGCTGGAGACCGATGCCCCCGACATTCCTCCGCATTGGCTCTACGTGACCGCCGCCCAGCGGGCCGCCGGCGCACCGCCCGCGCGCAATGCGCCGGGCGAGCTGCCCCGCATCGCCGAGGTGGTGGCCGGGCTGCGCGGCATGCCGGTGGCGGAGCTGGCACAGGCCACGCGGGCCAACGCCTGTGCGGCGCTGCCGCGTCTGGGGGCGCTGCTGGCGATCTGAGCCTTTTGGGCCGCCAGTGCAATTGGTACTAGGGCATGTTGCTATGATATTGATAGTAAGCCGATGCTCCGCCGTGCGCCTCGGCCCGGTCTCGCGACCCGGCTGGGCCCGCCGATTCCCCGTTCCCCTCTTTTTCTCCCCAATGCCCCCCGATGATGGCCGCCATGGATTCCGCCTCCGATCCGCCTGAGCCCTGGTTCCCCCCGCCTTCCGATCCGGTGCCGGCAGCCCCGCGCCTGGTCGGGCTGGCGCCGGTCGTCTCGCCGCGCACCGTGGTGCTGGTGCTCGGCAGCTTTCCTGGCGCGGCCTCGCTGCGGGCAGGGCAGTACTACGGGCACCCGCAGAACCACTTCTGGCGCATCCTGCAGGCGCTATGGCCGCAACCCGTGCTGCCCGGGCGGGACGACTACGCCGGTCGCTGCGCCTGGCTGCTGGACCGGGGCCTGGGCCTGTGGGACGTGTACGCCGCCTGCGAGCGCGAGGGCAGCCTGGACACCGACATCCGCAACGCCGTGGTGAACGATTTCCGGGCGCTGCGGGCGCAGTGCCCCCGCCTGGCCGCCATCGCCCACAATGGCGGGGAGAGCTTCCGGCACGCCAAGGCCGTGCGCGCCCACCTGGGGCTGCCGCCCGCGCTGCGGGAGGGCGGCGTGCAGTCCCTGCGGCTGCCTTCCACCAGCCCGGCCAACGCCTCGTGGAGCTTTGACAAGAAACTTAACGCCTGGGCTGCCGCCCTGGCCCCTTATGGATTGGTGTGACGATTTGACCCGCAAGAAAAACGACAGCGAAGCCCTGCCCGAGGTGAGCGTCTCCGACGATGGCGAGGTGCGCCACCTGCACCTGGGCACGCCGTGGATCCAGGGCTCCATGCGCGTGGCCGAGCCGTTCGAGCTCGAGCTGGAATACGTGCAGCGCATGATGGCCTGGCTGCTCTTCGTCGAGCCCGCCAGCGTCACCAAGCGCCACGCAATGCAGCTGGGCCTGGGGGCCGGCGCCCTCACCAAGTTCTGCCACAAGAAACTGCGCATGTGCGCCACCGCCATCGAGCTCAACCCTCAGGTGCTGGCCGTGTGCCGCGCCTGGTTCAAGCTGCCGCCCGACGGCCCCAAGCTGCGCGTGATCCTGGGCGATGCCGCCGCGGAGATCCGCGACCCGATGTGGCTGGGCACGGTGGATGCCCTGCAGGTGGACCTGTACGACCACGACGCCGCCGCGCCCGTGCTCGACAGCGCCGCCTTCTATGCCGACTGCCGGGCGCTGCTGTCCGAGGACGGCGCCATGACCGTCAACCTGTTCGGCCGCGCCTCCAGCTACGAGCGCAGCCTGGGCAAGATGGCCGAGGCCTTCGGCGCCGACGCGCTGTGGGCCTTCAAGCCCACGCGCGAAGGCAACACCGTGGTGCTGGCGCAGCGCACGCCCACGCGGCCCAAGCGCGCCGACCTGCTCGCGCGCGCCGAGGCCGTGCAGGCCCGCTGGGACCTGCCGGCCACCAAGTGGGCGCGCGTTTTCAAGCCGGTGGCCGCATGACGCGGGCCGCTTCGGCCTTCCGCCGTGGTGCGTGCTGCTGCAGCCGCCGCACCGCTGCGCTCGCCCTTCCTCTCCTTTGAACGAGGCCCGCCCATGAGCACCGCCACCCCCACCGACACCCCGAGGAAGCCCCCTGCCTATACCGGGCCGCTGGAGTGGCGCCGGCTGGTGGACTGGCTGCGGGCCGATGGCGTGATCTCGGCCGAGGAGGCCGCCCGCACCATCGCCCGCTGCTCGCAGGCCGAAAGCCGCCAGCACCCGCTGGTGCGCCTGGCCAACGTGGCCATGGCCCGCGCGAGCGATGGCCGCCCGCTCGATGCCGAGGCGCTCACGCAGTACCTGGCGCAGCGCAGCGGCCTGGCCTACCTGCGCATCGACCCGCTCAAGGTGGACGTGGGCCGCGTGGCCGACACCATGAGCGCCAGCTACGCCGAGCGCCACAAGGTGCTGCCCGTGCAGGTCACGCCCAAGGAGGTGGTGATCGCCACGGCCGAACCCTTCATCGACGACTGGGTGGCCGAGGTGGAGCGCCAGGCGCGCCGCTCGGTGCGCCGCGTGGTCGCCAACCCGCAGGACATCCAGCGCTTCACCGCCGAGTTCTTCGCGCTGGCCAAGTCGGTGCGCGCCGCGCAGAAGGCCGGCGGGGCCTCGGCGGGCAGCAGCTTCGAGCAACTAGTGGAACTGGGCAAGAGCAACAAGCAGCTCGATGCCAACGACCAGGGTGTGGTCAAGGTGGTGGACTGGCTGTGGCAGTACGCCTTCGACCAGCGCGCGAGCGACATCCACCTGGAGCCGCGCCGCGAGCAGGGCGTGATCCGCTTTCGCATCGACGGCGTGCTGCACCCGGTCTACCAGATGCCCATGGGCGTGCTCAACGCGATGGTCTCGCGCGTGAAGCTGCTCGGGCGCATGGACGTGGTGGAAAAGCGCCGCCCGCAGGACGGCCGCATCAAGACCCGCAACCCGCGCGGCGACGAGGTGGAAATGCGCCTGTCCACGCTGCCCACGGCCTTCGGCGAGAAGATGGTGATGCGCATCTTCGACCCCGACAACGCCGTCAAGGACCTGGACGCGCTGGGCTTCGCGCAGCACGATGCCACGCGCTGGGAGGCGCTGGTCAAGCGCCCGCACGGCATCATCCTGGTGACCGGGCCCACGGGCTCGGGCAAGACCACCACGCTGTACTCCACGCTCAAGCGCGTGGCGACCGAAGAGGTCAACGTGAGCACGGTGGAAGACCCGATCGAAATGATCGAGCCCAGCTTCAACCAGACCCAGGTGCAGCCGCAGCTCGACTTCAACTTCGCCGAAGGCCTGCGCGCGCTGATGCGGCAGGACCCGGACATCATCATGGTGGGCGAGATCCGCGACCTCGCCACCGCCGACATGGCCGTGCAGGCCGCGCTCACCGGCCACCTCGTGTTCAGCACGCTGCACACCAACGATGCGCCCAGCGCCGTCACGCGGCTCATGGAGCTGGGCGTGCCACCCTACCTCATCAACGCCACGCTGCTGGGCATCCTGGCGCAGCGGCTGGTGCGCACGCTGTGCAAGCAGTGCAAGCAAAAGGACGAGGCGGCCTCGGCCGAGGCGCTGGCCGCCGTGGTCAAGCCGTGGAAGCTCAATGGCGGGTACCACCCGTACAAGCCCGTGGGCTGCGTGGACTGCCGCATGACGGGCTTCCATGGCCGCATGGGCCTGTACGAGCTGCTCACCGTGAGCGAGGCGCTCAAGGACCGCATCAACCAGGCGCCCTCCATCGACGTGCTGCGCCGCCAGGCTGTGCAGGATGGCATGCGCCCGCTGCGCCTGGCCGGCGCGCTGCGCGTGGCCGAAGGCATCACCACGCTGGAAGAAGTGATGGCGGCCACGCCGCCGATGGAGTAGGCCGTGTCGCCGCGCGCGGCGCTCCGGGGGGGCGGCTGCGCGCGTGTTGTCCGAGCCGTGCCGGGCCCTTCATCCACCGCCTGCGGACGCTCTGCCGTAGTGCTCCGGCGCGGCTTTTTCCGAGGCGCCACCCTGCGGTTTTCCCTAGGCGCTGGATAGGTGGAATCCACATCGATCCCGAGTGGACCGGACTGCACAATCGCCCGTCAAGTTCTTGTAAGGAGACGTTTTCGTGAAAATCAAGAGCCAGAAAGATTTCTTTTCGGGCCTCATGTTCATGGGTGTGGGCGTGGCCTTCGCGGTCGGTGCCTCCAACTACAACATCGGCAACGGCGCCCGCATGGGCCCCGGCTACTTCCCCCTGATCCTGGGCATCCTGCTCGCCATTCTTGGCGTGGCGATCACGTTCTACGCCACGGTGGTGGAGAGCGTGGATGGCGACAAGGTCGGCAAGTGGGCGTGGAAGCAGCTGTTCTTCATCCTGGCCTCGAACTTCGCGTTCGGCGTGCTGCTGGCGGGGCTGCCCTCGTTCGGCGTGCCGGCCATGGGGCTGATCGTCGCGATCTATGCGCTGGTGTTCATCGCCGGCCTGGCCGGCGACACCTTCAACGCCAAGGAAGTGTTTATTCTGGCCACCGTCCTCGCGGTGGGCAGCTACGTGGCTTTCGTGTGGGCGCTGAAGCTGCAGTTCCCTGTGTGGCCCAGTTTCATTTCGGGTTGAGCAGGAGCATCGAAGACCATGGAATTGTTTGACAACCTGGCGACCGGCTTCGGCGTCGCCTTCACGTTTCAGAACCTCATCTACTGCTTCGTCGGCTGCCTGCTGGGCACGCTGATCGGCGTGCTGCCGGGCATCGGGCCCGTGGCCACCATCGCCATGCTGCTGCCCGCCACGTATGCGCTGCCCCCGGTGGCCGCGCTGATCATGCTGGCCGGCATCTACTACGGCGCGCAATACGGCGGATCGACCACGGCCATCCTGGTGAACCTGCCGGGCGAATCGTCCTCGGTGGTGACCGTGATCGACGGCTACCAGATGGCGCGCAAAGGCCGTGCGGGTCCCGCGCTGGCAGCCGCCGGCCTGGGCTCGTTCTTCGCCGGCTGCGTGGGCACGCTGATCCTGGCCGCCTTCGCGCCGCCGCTGACCGAAGTCGCCTTCAAGTTCGGCCCCGCCGAATACTTCTCGCTGATGGTGCTGGGCCTGATCGGCGCCGTGGTGCTGGCCTCGGGCTCGCTGCTCAAGGCGGTCGCCATGATCGTGCTGGGCCTGCTGCTGGGCCTGGTTGGCACCGACGTGAACTCGGGCGTCGCCCGCTACAGCTTCGACATCCCTGAACTGACCGACGGCATCAACTTCGTCGTGATCGCCATGGGCGTGTTCGGCTACGGCGAAATCATCGCCAACCTGTCCAAGCCCGAAGACGACCGCGAGGTGTTCACCGCCAAGGTGCACGGCCTCCTGCCGACCAAGGAAGACTTCAAGCGCATGATCCCCGCCGTGCTGCGCGGCACGGCCCTCGGCTCGGCCCTGGGCATCCTGCCCGGCGGCGGCGCGCTGCTGGCGGCCTTCGCGGCCTACACCATCGAAAAGAAGACCAAGCTGCAACCCGGCGAAGTTCCTTTCGGCAAGGGCAACATCCGCGGTGTGGCGGCCCCCGAGTCGGCCAACAACGCCGGCGCGCAGACCTCCTTCATCCCGCTGCTGACGCTGGGCATTCCGCCCAACGCCGTGATGGCGCTGATGGTGGGTGCCATGACGATCCACAACATCCAGCCTGGCCCCCAGGTGATGACGAGCAACCCCGAACTCTTCTGGGGCCTGATCGCCTCGATGTGGCTCGGCAACGCGATGCTGATCATCCTGAACCTGCCGCTGATCGGCCTGTGGATCAAGCTGCTGACCGTGCCTTACCGCTGGCTGTTCCCCTCCATCGTGCTGTTCTGCGCGGTGGGTGTATACGGCACGAACAACAACACGTTCGACGTGTGGCTGGTCGGCATCTTCGGCTTCATCGGCTACCTGTTCCACAAGCTGGGCACCGAACCCGCGCCGCTGCTGCTCGGGTTCATCCTGGGCCCGATGATGGAAGAAAACCTGCGCCGCGCCCTGCTGCTGTCGCGCGGCGACTGGAGCGTGTTCGTCACGCGCCCCATCTCCGCTGGCCTGCTGGCTGCCGCCGTGCTGCTGCTCATCATCGTGCTGCTGCCGGCCGTGAAGAACAAGCGCGAGGAAGCCTTCGTCGAGGACTGACGTCCCGGCTGGGTACCCTCTCACGATTGAGAACGACGGCACCTTCGGGTGCCGTTTTTCTTGGGTGTCTCGGGCGCCTATGGAGTTGCACGACCAGGCGACCTGATCCGGTTTGACAAACGGATACAAGCCCATGCCCGGGTTTCGCTAGCCAGCGAGATGAAAGACACGCTGGTACGCGGCGACCGAACGGCTACCGGCGCGCCATCTGCTTATCAGGTGAACCAGTCGATTCCCGAGGAGGTGAAGGTGTTGAACTGAAGGCGCTTGATGGCGTTTTGCATCTGGTAATTTGTATTTTTGGGTTTCGCACAGGGAGCGGTTGTTTCGGGCTGTGATGTCATGCAGGTCGCGCTGGCCGCCACGCTTCCGGCCATTGAAACACTGAGGTAAACACCATGGGCGTGAGCTCTTCCAAACCAAGTGGGCGCTCCAGCGGACCGGGCCGTGAAGTAGCTGGCGCAAGCTTGCCAACGCCACGTGATCAGCCATCATCCAGACGTTCTGGCATTCAGAGCAATAGTCACCTGAGTCACTTAGGTGCGTTGGGCCGCAATCGACCTGGGACATCCAGCACCGGCGTTGCAGCCCTACAGCCGGTACGGCAATCGCTCCCTTCTCCAGGGCAGGCGGTAGTGACCGATGTCCTGAAATTTGTGCGTGAAACCTACTACAAGCCCAATATGAAATCGGGCAACAAAGTAAAGGGAGAAGGTGGAGACGACGAGTTGCGCCGTCAAAAAATGGCAACGCAAGAAGTCATACGGATTCGGAAGCAGGACGATCCCGTCGCCGCCGCCATGGCGGGGAAAGCCCACCAATGCGGAGAATTGACGGATCTGGCCATACATCATCTGCAAAAGCGACATATCCAAGCCCAATGTCTATCGCTTGGCGAAGATGAAGAAGGAGATGCACTGCATGAAGTCGCCATCATTGGGCCTGCTTCAAATCCCTTGCCTGTGGACATGACGGAGTGGCATCCAGACGTGTATGTCTGCGATCCCTGGGCCAACATCGCATGCAGTGCCAGGGACTATCCTAAACAGTTCGAGCAGAAGATGAAGAAGTGGCAGGATGCTGGCAAGCTGATTGGCTGTCCACCAGAAGGCTTTGTCCCGCCCAACAACGAGAAGTGGGTGAATGGCGTGCTTCATTCAAAAAAAAAGGCGCTAGGGGCAGAGCTTCAATAGGCTGCGGATGTTCACTGATCACGGCGAAAGGCGATGTGGAACGGCGTCGCGTGAGGTCGTCAGCACCGAGGTGCACGATACCCACGGCATGCATGGTCAAGGCATCACCGCAGAGTCCGGCAAGGGCGGGCAGTCCGTGCATTCCGGAGGGATGAATCACCACCCCTTTGATGCCGGTCCCGCCATCGGCGGAAGTCTTGGTTTTGCACGATGTATTTGTAGCCTTGCACCGATGCAGGGGGCTCATCCACTGCGACTTCTTCAATCGGCACATTCAACTGCGTGCGGATGCCACATTCCATCCCGTTGAAGCCCCAGCAGCCGAGGGGCTGGGAAATAAAGGACCTGCCATCATTGAAATCGTAGGCATCGCGCAAATAGAACCCCAGTTCATCAATTTGCACGACAGCCTTGCCGTTTCCTAATGGGGTAACGATCCCGGTTGCGGCTACTTTGATCTGCGCTTCACCCATCGCCCCACAGAAATCGTCCATGGGATCACTCCATCGGCCAAATACCAGGTAGTTCACCTGACAGGTATTTTCGAGAACCTTTGCCGGAAGGGCCAAGTTGCCCAGTCGCCAGCATTGCTCCCCCACCCCCGGTCCTTCCCCTTCGGCTCCCTTGGCCACCGGCTTGCCGACGCCGGTTCCGGGCACTCTGCGCCCCTACCTGCGTCCGCACCCGCCACGGGCGTGGCCGCCGGCATGGCGCTCGCCTTGGTCGGCGCTATTGCCTTCAGCGGCAAGGCCATCATCGTCAAGCTGGCTGGCTGGCTGGCTGCCGTGCTGCTGCCAGCTGTGAAAAACAAGCGCGAGGAAGCCTTCGTCGAGGACTGACGTCCCGGCTGGGTACCCTCTCACGATTGAGAACGACGGCACCTTCGGGTGCCGTTTTTCTTTGGGGCCGGTCGGGAGGAGGGTGCGAGGCTCAGGGCATGATTTCGGCATCGGTCAGCGGTGGACAGTCAGCGCACTCCGGCGGAATGTTCTCGAACACCACGTCGCGCCCTACACGCACCTTGTACATGGGCGGGTTGAGGTACCAATACAACTGGCCGTTGATCCAGAGGTCCACTACATCGCTGGTGCCCAACAGTGTCCCCGGCTCTACGCGATAAAGCCGAATCACGTGGGGATAACGCATGTCCATGTGCGTTAAACGTTGAAGACAGGAGGCTTCGTAGTAGTCCAACCGGTACACACGGCGGGGGCTGTAGTGACTTCGATCGTAGGTCGGAGTAACGAAGTACCAGCCCCCGACGATCAAGGCAATCGCGAGAGCAGCCCGTTTTAGAAGAACCCGGTATTTTTTCTTCTCAGGGCATGATTTCGGCATCGGTCAGCGGCGGACAGTCAACGCACTCCGGCGGAATGTTCTCGAACACCACGTCGCGTCCTACGCGCACCTTGTTCATGGGCGGGTTGAGGTACCAATACAACTGGCCGTTGATCCAGAGGTCCACTACATCGCTTTCCCCGAGCAGCGTTTCGGGTGCGATCCGATACAGACGCACGAATGACGGCATCTTGAAATTAGGGTGAATGAGGCTTTGCAGTAACGAGGCTTCGTAGTATTCCAAACGATAGACGTTGCGTGGGCTGATCGCACTGTGGAACAGTTTGGGTTGGGAGCCGTACCAAAGACCGCAACCCAACGGAACGATCAAAAGCCAGAGCCATTTTTTTCGATATTTCCAAGCCATTGGCAGTCCAGTCACCATGAAATTTTTTGCGGGAATGGCAGCTGCACCCGGCGCACGTCCGACAACACCATGAAGTCGCCTCCCCTTTGGTGCTTGGCCCGCCACTCGCGAAAGTCCTTGTTTTGAACGACGTACTTGTAGCCCTGAACGGCAGCAGGGGATTCGTCCACCAGCACTTCTCCAAGCGGCACGTTCCACTGGGTACGAACGCCACATTCCACGCCATTGAAGCCCCAGCAGCCCAGCGGTTGTGAAATGAACGATTGGCCATCGTTGAAATCGTAGGCATCGCGCAGATAGAAGCCCAGTTCATTGATTTCGATGGTCGCTCTGCCCATGCCTTGAGGGGTCACCATTCCAGACGCTGCCACGTTGATCTGCGCTTCGCCCATGGCACCATAGAAGTCATCCATGGGATCGCTCCACTGGCCGAAAGCCAGGTAATTCACCTGACAGGTGTCTTCGAGTATTTTGGCGGGCTGGGCCAAGTTGCCAAAACGCCAGCATTGGTGACTGCGTCCACGACTCTCCTGTTTTACACGGTCTTTCAATTGCGCAATTCCTGCCGGGCTCGCCCATTTCGCTTGCAAACGGGCCATTGCAGCCTGCACACGCGCAAAGCTTAAAGCCCACGCCATGGAGACGGTATTCTCGTCAAGTTGCGTCGAGGGCAAATAACTCAAACGCTGACCTGCCACGCTGCCTTTGACTTGCGGGGTCATCTGGTATGCCGCACTGCTGAACCACCGCTCCATCAACGCCGCCGCCACCGGCCACCCCAAGCGCGAGCGCATCACCGATGGAATGTCCCGCAACTGGAACAGGCGGGTGGCATATTGCGGCGCATTCTTGCGCCCGAGCACGGACCGCAGGGCTTCCTGCGGCGCCTTCAGAAGATCGACCATTGACCCTGACTCCCTTTGTTTTTCAGTCACGCTGAGGCTTGCGTGAACGGGGCGGATTATGGCGAAGAAATGGCTTGATTCCCCGGTCGTCGCTGTATGGATTGGTTGCAGGGCGTAACCGTTCAGCAAATGATCGTGGTGCTTCGCGGAGCCATCCCGCACCGCCCGCAATGCCGCCGCAAAGCACCGCGACTTCGCCGGTATCGCCGATCGCGGGGCGGGCCGCGCACAGGGCCGATGGCTGTGCCGTCGCCTGCGTGCGACACTGAATGAATGCGCACCCGGCCAACGCACCGGGCTGCCCAACCCGCCGAATCCATGCAGCAGTCCACACCCCCCGATACCGCGCGCTCCACGGCCCCTGCCGTCGATGCGTCCGCTTCCGTTCCAGTGCAGCCCTCGGGGCCTTTGCCTGCGCCGAATGCCGGCGTGGCGGCCGGCATGGCGCTCGCCCTGGTCGGCGCCATCGCCTTCAGCGGCAAGGCCATCATCGTCAAGCTGGCCTATCGCCACGGCGTGGACGCGGTCACGCTCATCATGTACCGCATGCTGTTCGCGCTGCCGATCTTCGCGGCCATGGCGTGGTGGGCCAGCCGGGGCAAGGCGCCGCTCACGCGCCGCGACTGGGCGGGCGTGGCGTGGCTGGGGTTCACGGGCTACTACCTGGCGAGCTTTCTCGACTTCGCCGGGCTGGCCTACATCAGCGCCAGCCTGGAGCGGCTGATCCTGTACCTCAACCCGACCTTGGTGGTGGTGCTGGGCTGGGTGCTGTATCGCCGCAGCATCCGCTGGGGGCAGATGCTGGGCATGGCGATCAGTTACTGCGGCGTGGTGCTGGTGTTCGGGCACGAGGCGGGCCTGCAGGGCGCGTACGTGGCCTGGGGGGTGCTGCTGGTGTTCCTGTCGGCCGTGAGCTACGCGGTCTATCTGGTGTACAGCGGCGAGATGGTCAAGCGCATCGGCTCGCTGCGCCTGGTGGGCCTGGCGACCACGGTGGCGTGCGTGTGCTGCCTGCTGCAGTTCGCGGTGCTGCGGCCGCTGGGCGCGGCGGTGGTGGCGCCCGAGGTGCTGTGGCTGTCGTTGCTGAACGCCACGCTGTGCACGGCGGTGCCGGTGCTGCTGGTGATGATGGCCATCGAGCGCGTGGGCGCGGGCCTGGCCGCGCAGGCCGGCATGGTGGGGCCCCTGTCCACGATCCTGATGGGGGTGTGGCTGCTGGACGAGCCGTTCACGCTGTGGGTGGCGTCGGGCACGGCGCTGGTGCTCACGGGCATCTTCGTCTTCACCCGCATGGCGGCGCGCAAGCCCGCGGGCTGACGTCCTGCGGAGCCAGTGCCTGGCGCCGCGCATTCCCCTTGCCCGGCGCTGGCGCGTCGCGCTTCGTATCATGGTCCTTTGATCGCTGGCGCACCGGAAGCAGGGCGCCTTCGGTGCCTCTTGGTGTGATTCGCAACGGGCCGGACGACCGGCCGTGAAAGGAGACTATGGACCTGGGTATTGCCGGTAAATGGGCGTTGGTGTGCGGCGCCAGCAAGGGATTGGGGTATGGCTGCGCCGAGGCGCTGGTGCGCGAGGGCGTGAACGTGGTGATCAACGCCCGCAACGCCGAGGCGCTGGACCAGGCCGCGGCGCAGTTGCTGGCCGCGGCGGCCAACGAGTCGGCCACGCTGGCGCACAAGCACCCGCAGCCGATCGTGCTGGCCGTGGCGGCGGACATCACCACGCCCGAGGGCCGGGCCGCCGCGCTGTCGGTGGCGGGCGGGCCCGGGGCGGCGTTCGACATCGTGGTCACCAACGCGGGCGGCCCGCCGCCGGGCGATTTCCGCGACTGGGACCGCGATGCCTGGATCAAGGCGGTGGATGCCAACATGCTCACGCCGATCGAGCTGATCAAGGCCACGGTGGACGGCATGGCGGCACGGGGCTTCGGGCGCATCGTCAACATCACGTCGAGCGCGGTGAAGGCGCCCATCGACATCCTGGGCCTGTCCAACGGCGCGCGCAGCGGCCTCACGGGCTTCGTGGCGGGCGCCTCGCGCAGTTCCATTGCGGCGAAGGGCGTGACGATCAACAACCTGCTGCCGGGCAAGTTCGACACCGATCGCCTGTCGGCCAACATCCAGGCGACCGTCCAGAAGACCGGCAAGAGCGAAGACGATGTCCGCCGCGCGCACCAGGCGGCCATTCCGGCGGGCCGCTACGGCACGCCGCAGGAATTCGGGGCGATCTGCGCGTTCCTGTGCAGCGTGCAGGCGGGCTACCTGACGGGGCAGAACGTCCTGGCCGACGGCGGGGCGTTTCCGGGCACGTTCTGACGCGAAGAGGGCCGCCTTGGGGGCGGCGGCCTCTTCAAGTCCGCGACTGGGCCCCGGCCGCCGCGCCGGATGCCCTTCGCCGCCGCTCGCCCAGGCGCAGGCCGAGCACCAGGCTGGCGAGGAACACCGCGAGCGCCAGGTACGCCTGCAGGTAGTAGCTCCAGCCCTGCTCGGCATACAGGTAGGGGCCGACGTCGGTGGAGTGGATCTCCAGCAGCAGCCCGGCGAACCACAGCGCGGGCACCACCGCCAGCGCCGCGCCCAGCCACCGCCGCCAGGCCATGCCCGCCATGCACACGGCCGAGGCGCCCAGGGCCACGGCCCAGATGTGCCAGAGAGCCGGCGTCTTGTCGCTGACTTCGGCCATGGCCAGCCCCGGTGCCAGGGCCAGAGCCAAGGCCAGGAGCGCGGTGGTGCTTCGGGCCTTCATTGGGGCGGGTAGCGGACGGTGAGCGGTATGTAGCATTCGGGAAGGCCTCCCAGTTCGCTCTTGAGCTTTTCGACGAACTTGTCGATGTGCACGGTCAGGTCGATGCAGCCGGCGCTGCCTGGCGTCGAGCCGCCGTGGATGAAGAAGCCGCCGCGCCCGTAGGTTTCTGTGCCGGGATAGGGGTGGATGGTCAGCCGGAAATTGCCCCAGGCCGCGCGCGGCGAGCGGTACAGGTTCTTGAGCCAGTTGTTGGCCCACATCTCGGACGGCTGGATCCAGTAGTCCCCTTCGGGGATGGGCCCGGCGTTTCGGGTCTTCTGCCATTCGGTGGAGTAGTCGAATTGGCCGTTCTTGGGTTTGCCGGAAACAGCGGGCAGCGCGAGGACGGATTGCGTGCCCGTGCCGCGCAGGACTTTTCCGTCGAATTGCAGTGCGATTTTCGATTGCAGGCATCCGGGGGCGTGGGGTCGGCTGCGCTCCAGGGCGTAGGGATCGGACATGGCAGGGTGAAAGGGTTGGCGCCGCGCAAAGGGGCATGCGCAACGGGCAGGGCGCCCGGGCGGTTCAGCGCGGCCGGCCGATTCTAGGAGGGGGCTCTGCCGTGGCCCGTGCGTTTTTGTAATGCCGGGTGTCGGGACGTATCGCACGCCGCACGCCGCACGCTGAACGCGCGCCCTCTGGCGCGCTACACCGACCAGGTGCGCGGCCGCTGCGCCGCCATGCCCCAGCACTGTGCGCGCCACGCCGCCCAAACGGCCTGCAGCAGGCCCATGGCGGGCTCCACCACGGGCGCGAGCACCCGCACCACCACCACGTTCGGATGGGGGCTGGTGGCGCCGGCCGTGGCGGCCAACGGGTGCCCGTCGATGGCGGCGCGGGCGGCGTCCAGCGCGCCTTCGCGCCGCTCGCGCGTCAGGGCTTCGCCGGCGATGAAGAAGACCGACGCCATGCAGCGGTGCCCCGCCAGGCCCAGCGGGCCGTCGAGCAGCAGCCGGTCCGCCGCGTCGATGCGGCCGCGCTCCAGCCACACGCCCGGCACCTCGATGTGCTGGGTGAAACGGCCCGATTCGAAGGGTTGACCTGCGTGGGGCAGCCCGAGCGCGGTGACGTCCCAGCCCAGGCATTCGGCGCCCGGGGACACCTCCAGCGTGAGCCGGTTCTCGGCCTGGCAGGCGTTGTAGCAAAGGGCTTCGAGCGGCAGCCATTCGAGCCGCGCGCCGGGCGCCAGCACGGCGTGCGCGCGCTGCAAGGCAGGGGCACCGGTGGATCGGTAAAAGCGCGTGGCGCCGGGGGTGGTGACCAGGCCGTGCGCGCCGGCCGCGACGGTGGTGCGGATGTCCAGCGTGTCGCCCCCCACCAACCCGCCGGGCGGGTGCACCAGCACGTTGTGGCACACCGCGTCGCCTTCGGGGTACAGGCTTTGCAGGATGCGCAGCGGGCCGCCGTGTTCGAAGCGCGCCACCGTGCGCTCGGCCTCGCGGCGGTAGTCCAGTTGCAGGTGGGCGTGCCAGGTCATGCGGTTGCTATCAAATCGTGAGCTAGACCGGCATGATATCCGCCGGCATCGGGCCGATTCGATGCCGACCGGGCACAGGGGATGGGCTTCAGGCTTTCCACGCGCCCCGGTGCGAGGCCGAGGACTCCTCGATCAGCGCCGGGCCGATGCATTCGATGGCATGGGACGAGGCCGCGAACACGTCGCGGCACGACAGCTCGGCGTCGCGCTGGTCCAGCCGCTCGCCGCGAAAGGCGCGCAGCCGCACGGCGTCGATGCCGTACACCACGCGCCCGATGTTGGCCCAGAAGATCGCGCCCGCGCACATCACGCAGGGCTCGCCGGACGAATACAGCGTGGCCTGCGCGAAGGCCTCGCGCGGATGGTGCGGGCTGGCCAGCCGCACGGCCGAGGTCTCGGCATGCGCCGTGCAGTCGCCGGTCTCGCCGTTGGCGTTCCAGGCCTCGGCCAGGATGCGGTCGTCCGCACCCACGATGACGGCGCCGAACGGGCGGTTGCCGCGCGCGCGGGCCTGGTCGGCGAGGGCGATGGCGCGGCGCAGGTACAGGCCGTCGCGCGGGGCGAGGGGGACTTCCTCGGGCAGTTCGCAAGTGGGGGAGGCAGGCATGTTCATCGGGCGGTCTCCGCTGTCAGGCCGGCACCTTGCGGTCGGCCGCAGGGGGCAGGAACGCCGGGTTGAACACGCGCTCGGCTGCCGGCTTGCGGGCCAGGCCGAAGGTGGTGGCGATCTCGTCGATCTGCCGCGCCAGCACGTCCGCCTGCACCCCGCCCAGACCGATGGCCTGCGTCTCGGGCGTGGCGAGGTACTGCCGGGTAATGGCCCAGCGGGCGCGTTCCATGTCCATGTTCAGGATGGGCTCGCGCGCCTTGATGGCGGCCATCGCCGCGTCGGGGTTGGAGAGCGTCTCGCGCAGCGCCCGGTTCGTGGCGCGCAGGAAGGCCCGCGCCACGTCGGGCCGCTCCTGCAGCAGCCGGCCGGCCAGGATGGCGTTGCCGTAGAGGTTGAGCCCGGTCTTGCCGTACTCGAGCACGGCCAGGTCCTGTGGCGGCATGCGGGCGAACAGGGATACCGCCGAGTCGTGGAAGTAGGTGGCCGCGTCCACGTCGCCGCGCACCATCACGTTGTCGCGCGCGCTGAAGTCGGTGGTCACCCACTGGAACAGGTCGGGGCTGGTGTTGAGCTGGCGCGCCACCATGGGCCAGCTGCGGCGCGTGGATTCCACGGCGGCGGCGGCCACGCGCTTGCCCTTGAGCGACTGGAAGTCGGTGGTCACGCCGCGGTCCTTGCGGCCGATGATGACGAAGGGCGCGCGGTTGTAGTACTGGTAGATGGCCTGTACCGGCGCATCGGCGTTCTGCGCGTGGAACTCCGCCAGCGCGCTGATGTCGCCCAGCCCCAGGTCGTAGGCCCCGCTGGCCACGCGCGTGATCGAGGCCACGGAGCCCGAGCCCACGTCGATGGCCACGTCCAGCCCCTCGTCCTTGTAGTAGCCGTTGGCGGCGGCCAGGAAGAACGGCGCGGTCTGGCTGGTCACGCGGAAGTCGAGCGTGAACTTGAGCGGTGTGGTGGCCTTGCCCTGGGCGTGCACGGCGGGCGCGGCCAGGGTGGCGGACAGGAGGGTGGTGGCGGAGGTGGCGAGGAATCGGCGGCGTTGCATGGCGGTGGCTCCAGGTTCGGGGTAACGACCGGCCACGGCGCATCTGCGCCGTGCATCGGTGCGAACTGAGCAATTTCCGGGCAACGGCGCTGTGGGGAACGGGCCGGGCTGAACGCTTCTACTCGGAGGCGGCGTTGCATGAAGCGTGCCTGCACAACGCAGTTCGAGCCCCATCGGGGTGGGTTGGGTGAGGCATGGCCGAGGCGTGTCGCCGCTGGTGCATTCCCGGCGGGGCAGGCACGCGGCTGGTGCATGGCCGTCCCCGTTGCGGTGAGGCGCGGCGGCGCGGCGCGTGCAGCCGCTGCGCCATGGCACCTGCCCACCCGCTGCACACGGATTGGCCTGCGATTTGCTTGCACGCCCCGCAAGAGTAGAAGCGTTCAGCCCGATGGCCCGCACCGCGCGGGCCATCGGCGGGTCATTGCTCTTGAAGCCGGTGGTGGCCGCCGGCGCGCCGTTGCCGTCCTGGCGAATGCGTGCCGACGGTCGCCGCCTTTGTCCCCTTCAAGAGCCCCGTGGCGCGTGCCTGCCTGGCCGTGTCCGCCATGGGCCTTGGTTCATCCAAAGAGGAAACCCGCCATGCAGCAGAGCACCGCCAACCTCCCCGCCATCTCCCCTGCCGACCCCGCAGACGCCACCGCCGATGTGCGCGGCGAACTGGAAAAGGAAGCCCGCATGGGCGGCATGGGCGCGGAAACCAGCGCCCGAGAAATCCGGCGCATCGACCTGTCCGACTTCGAGCACCGCAAGGCCGAGATCGCCGAGCAGTTGTGGAGCGCCTCGGTCGAGATCGGCTTCTTCCAGGTCACCGGCCACGGCATTGCCGTGGAGGACATCCGCAACGCCTTCGCGCGCGCCGAGGCGTTCTTCGACCTGCCGCGCGAGACCAAGGCGCAGTGGCCGCTGGCACGCAATGCCGGCTGGGAGCACAAGGCGCAGGTGCGCCCGTCCACGCGCACGCCCGACCAGAAGGAGTCCTACCAGGTCACCCGGCCGCGCATGGCGGGCCTGTGGCCCAGCGAGGCTGAGCTGCCGGGGTTCCAGGAAGCCACCTTGCGCTTCGAGGCGCAGTGCTGGCACATGGGCATGCAACTGCTGTCGTGCTTTGCGGACCGGCTGGGGTTCGATCCGGACTTCTTCACCCGCGCGCACGACCCGTCGAGCGCGGCTTACCAGAGCACCCTGCGCATGCTCCATTACTTCGCCGTGGACCCGGCGCTCAAGGACGAGCTGGGCCTGTGGCGCGCGGGCGCGCACACGGACTTCGACTGCCTCACGCTGCTGTTCCAGCGCCCGGGCCAAGGCGGGCTGCAGGTGCTGCCCGGCAAGGAGATGGAGAGCCGCCAGTGGACCAGCGTGGAGCCGGCCGAAGGCGTCATCACCTGCAACATCGGCGACATGCTGACGCGCTGGAGCGACGACCAGTTGCCCAGCAACTTCCACCGCGTGCGCAATCCGCTGCCGCACGAATACCAGGGCGCGCGCTACAGCCTGGCGTTCTTCTGCCAGGCGAACGAGGATGCCGTGGTGGAAGGCCCGGGCCGCAAGTACCCGCCGATCACCGCGGGCGACTACCTGCGCCAGCGCATCACGGCGAATTTCGCGAAGTACTGAGCGCGCCGGCGTGCGCTGAAGGACCGGGCGCGTGCGCTGCCCGCACGCCGCAGTGCCCAGGCGCTACACCGTGGAGGTCAGCGGCGCCGGCGTGGTTTCGGAAGCGCCGCGTGCCGGCAGGACGATGTGAAACACGCTGCCCTGGGCCGTGTTGCTCGCATGGATGCGCCCGCCGAAGGCCTCGACGATCTTGCGGCAGATGGCCAAGCCCAGGCCGGTGCCGCCGGAGCCGTCGCGCGTCTTGCTCGACTGCATGAAGGCCTCGAAGATGCGCTCGAGCTCTTCCTCGGGCACGCCCGGGCCGCTGTCTTCGATCTCGATGTGGATCTGCCCCAGGCCGTCCATGAAGCCGCGCAGTTCGATGGTCGAGCCCCCGGGCGAGAACTTGACCGCGTTTGCCAGCACGTTGCGCACGACCTGCTGGAACCGCAGCGGATCGGCCTTGGCGACCAGCGGCAGATCCGGCAGCTCCAGATGCAGGTACAGCCGGTGCCGGGCGAGCAGGGGGTCGAACTCCCGCGCGACCGAGCGGATGAGCCCGCGCAGGTCGGTGCGCTCCAAGTGGAAGGTACCCACCGTGCTTTCGATCTTGGCCACGTCCAGCAGGTCGTTGACCAGCGTGAGCATGCGCTGCCCTGAGGAGTGGATGTCGGTGAACATGCCGGCCAGCCGCGCATCGGCCGGGCTGCGCAGCGCGCCCAGCTCGGCGAACCCGATGATCGACTGCAGCGGCGTGCGCAGCTCGTGGCTCATGTTGGCCACGAACTCGGACTTGGTGCGCGAGGCCTCTTCGGCTGCAGTGCGCGCCTCCTGGATGGCGCGCTCGGCCATGCGGAAGTCGGTCACGTCCATCAGGATGCTCAGCACGCCGGTGGCATGGCCCATCTCGTCGGTCAGCGCTGCCTTGAAGACGCGGGCGTCGCGGTGGGTGCCGTCGCCGTGCAGCAGCCGGGTCTCCAGCGTCATCTTGCCGCCCTGCATCAGCAGGCGCTGGTTGGCCTCCACCACGACGTTGGCTTCGTCCGGCGGCAGGAAGGCATGCAGCCGCTCGCCGATCACCAGCGCGCGGCCCCGGCCCTTGTATTCCTCCCAGGCGCGGTTCACGAGCACCACGCAGTGGTCCTTGTCGGTCAGGGACATGGGCAGGGGCGTGGTTTCGAGCAGCAGGTTCTGGAAGGCCAGCTGGGCCTGCAGCTTGAGCTGCGCCTCCCAGCGCCCGGTCACGTCCACCGCGCTGCCGGCGAAGCCGGCGATGCGCCCTTCGCTGATGAGCGGGACCACCGCCAGTTCGAACAGCAGGTGGCGGCCATCGGCGCTGCGGATCAGCGCCTGACAGGTGCGCGCCTGCGCCGTGGATTCGGTGTCGAGCATGGCCACGACCTCGTTGCGGCTGACCGAGTCCACGATGTCCGGCAGCGTCTGCCCCACGGCATGCGAGGGGCTGCGCCCGCTGATCGTGTCCCACCGCGCGTTGGCATAGGTGATGACGCCGTGCGCATCGGTGCGGAAGATCAGCTCCTGCACGCTGCTGATGAGCACCGCCAGATCGTGCTGGCTCTGCGCGATCTTTCGCTGCGCGAGGTTCATCGAGCGCTGCGCGGCCTCTCGCGCGCGCAGGCCGCGCCAGGCGGTCGCGGTCAATCCGAGGGCGAGCAGCACGGCGGCCAGGCCGATGCCGAGCATGCTCTGGGCCTCCTGCAGCCACCGGTCCTGCGCCATCGCGTAGGGCTCCTCCACGATCGCCACCAGCGGCTTGTCGCGCGAGGCGCGAAAGGCCAGGATGCGGTCGCTGCCCAGCACGCCCTGGCCGATGTAGCTGGCGAAGTCGCGGTGGGGCAGGTAGCTGTGGAAGACGGGCAGGTTGTCGATCCGCCGGCCGACGAGGGCAGCGGCGGGCGCGGAGCTGGCCAGCACCTGGCCGTCGTCGCTGGCGATCACCGCGTCGTAGCTCAGGGATTCCAGGGTGAGGTACTGGAAGTTCGACAGCGCACCGGGATTGACCAGCCCCACGAGCATCAGGTCCCGGCCGCCGTTGGTGCGAAAACCGCGCAGCAGCGGAATGAACGACATGCCCGCCGGGGCCACGTCGGGGGGCGTGGTGCGGCGCAGGCTGCCCAGGCTGCGGCCCGGCACCAGCGGGCCGATGCGCTGGCGTTCTTCCTCCACCCAGGGCCCCAGGCCCGTGACGTCGATGAAGGTGCCGGCCTCGCCGGTGACGGTGCTGGCGACCACCAGGCCCTTGGTGTCCACCACCGCCACGCCGCGCATGAAGGGCAGCCCGGCCAGCACCTGCCGCATCGCGACCTCCATCGCCTGGGTGCTGGTGGGGGTATCGGTCAGTGCCTGCGAATGCGCGAGCACGCCCAGCGCCATGTCGCCGGCATCGAACGTGCGGGCGGCCTGGTCTTCGATGATGCGGGCCAGCAGCTGCGCCTGCACCTGGCTGGCGGTCATCGTCGCACGCATGTCGTTCACGGCGAGCAGGGCCATCGCGGCCGCCGCCAGCAGCGCGGCCGCCACGCCGGCGGCCAGCACGAGGCCGCTGGCAGGCAGCCCGCGAAAGCGCAGCGCCGGTTCCGCCGCGAGGGAGGGTGGGGAGGGAGCGCGGCGCTTCATCGTCATGTCAGGGCTCGATCACCTGGCCGAGGCCGTTCTTTTCCGCGGCGGCCTTGAGCCGGCCGTCGCGCTTGATGCGGACCACGAAATCCTCCATCTGCCGGAGCCAGGCACCATCGCCGGGCCGCACCGCGTAGGCGTAGGGCACGACCCGGATCGAATGCGCCGGCACGAGGAGCTTGGCCCAGTTGGCGTTGTCCAGCAACTGGCGGCTGTAGAAGTAGTTGGTCATGAACACATCCACGCGGCCGGAGATGAGCTCCTGCTCGCGCGTGGCGGGCGCATCGACCGGCACCACCCGCGCATGCTGCAACTGCGCCGCCATGATCGGCCCCGTCAGGGTGCCTTGCTGCACGCCGACCCGCACGCCGGGCTGGTCGATGTCGGACCATTGCGTGACCACGGCATTGTTCTTGGTGGTGATGGCGTACACGTCGCTGTGCAGGTAGGGCTGCGTGAAATCCAGCACCTGCTGGCGCTGCGGGGTCACGGCGATGGCGGACATGGCCACGTCGCACCGGCGGCTGGTGAGGTCGGCCACGAGGGATGGAAAGGACGAATCCACGTACTCCAGGCGCGCGCCCAGGTCTTTCGCGAGTTCGGTCGACAGGTCGATGTCGATGCCCTTCAGCTCGCGCGTGCGGGGATGGCGGTAGGTCACGCCGTAGTAGTCGGGCCAGATGCAGACCCGCAAGACCCCGGTCGAGCGCACCCGATCGGACACCGGCCCGGCCTGCACCGCCGGCCATGCGGCCAGGCAGGCCCCGGAAAGCAGCGAGAGGGAAAGGACGATCCGCTTCATGCCATCCATTTCTTCAGGGCTGCGCCCTGCAGGAAAGGGGGCGCGCGATGTCCTCGGGATGCAGGCCCGCCGGGAAGGCGGCCTGGGGTGTCAGCGCATCATAGGGGCCGGTGCCCGGTCGCCCGTGTCGGCCTGTGCCTTTACCTTGACCGATCTCAGGGTTCCGGGGAGGGCGCGTCAGGCCAGGCTCGCCCCATGGCAGCGCGGCGCCGGCTTTTTGCCAGACGCTTGAGCAGGGACGACGAGCGGTGAAGGCCATGGGATCGGATGGTGAGAAAATGATAGAAATAAAAAACAGCGTCGTTGTCTTATTTTAATCAGAAAAATCATTTTTATCATCTTTAAATTTGTTTGTTTTGAACCCAACAGCGGCACAATTCACGCATGGCAACATCTGCTCCTGAGATCTCCGACGTGACCGATCACTGCACCACCCTGGAGGTGGCCAAGCTGCTCGGTATGGCCGTTCGATCCGTTCAACTCATGGTGGATCGCGGGGAGCTTCAAGCCTGGAAGACGCCCGGCGGGCACCGGCGCATTTCCCGCGCATCCGTGCAGCAATGGCTGCAGGGCAACAAGGCCGCCCCAGCGCAGCCGCACAACCGCCGGGCGGACGACGCCCGGACCGGGGCCGGAACCGAGGCCGGCGCGCCGAAAAAGCCCCTGTTGCTGCTCATCGAGGATTCGACGCACTTCCAGAACCTCATCCAGCTCATCGTGCAGCAGCAGTTTCCGGAACTGGGGCTGCAGGTGGCCGACGACGGCATCGCCGGGCTGGCCCTGTACGGGCAGCTGCAGCCGGACATCCTCATCGTGGACATCCTGCTGCCCGGCCTGGATGGCGCGACCCTGATCACCACGCTGCGGTCCCATCCCCAGTTCGCGCGCATCGAGCTGATCGTGGTGACCTCGCTCGACGAATCGCAACGCGCGCCCTATGCCTTCGCCCTGCAGGGCGTGGCCGTCATCCACAAGCCCCGGCTGGTCGCCGAACTGCCCGGGGCGCTGCAGGCCTGCCTGGAAACGCTGCGCCATGGATGAACCCGTCGTCCTCCTGGTGGAAGACGATGCCCTGGTGTCCCGCTTCGTCGGCATGGTGCTCGACGACCTGCCGGTGCGGCTGCAGGTCTGCAGCAGCGTGGAGCAGGCGCTGCAGTTCCTGGCGGAGCACCGTGTCCAGCTGGTCATCACCGATCTGATGATGCCCGGGGAGTCCGGCATGGGGCTGATCCAGCGCATGGCCGCCGACCGCTCCCTCGCCGCGGACGCCAAGGTCGTGGTGTTCAGCGCGGGTTTGAACACCAAGGTGCGCGAGCAGCTGGCGTCGATGAACATCTGGCGCACGCTGGCCAAGCCGGCCTCGGTGGGCGATCTGCAAGGCTGCGTGCAGGATGCCCTGCAGTTGTCCGGCCAGAACCCGGAGGCCGCGCCGCCGGCCGTCTCCGCGCCGGCGGCTCCCGCCGCCGAGTCGGGTCTGGCGGACCACGAAGCCCTGGCGGTCGCCACGCACTTCGCCAACAACCGCCCCCTGTTCGAGGCCTACCGCGAGCGTTGCTTTGTTCAGTTCGCCAGGGATGGCGAAGAGGGCGACCGGGCCGCGGCGGCGGCCGACCTGGCCGCGCTGCGCCGGCTGGCGCACAACCTGCGCACCGTGCTGCTCACGCTGGGCCGCAGCGAAGGCCACCGGGTGGCCAGCCGCCTCGAAGAGGCCGCCATCGCCGAAGATGTGCCGGCCGCCGTGGCCGGCTGGAAGGCGCTGCGGGACCACCTGGCGCCCTGACGTTCAGGACCCGTCCGCACGCCTCAGGGCATCACCCAGCGGTCCGCCGCCGCCCGGATGTGCGAGCGCATGGCCGACTCCGCCAGCAAGGGGTCGCGCGCCGCGAGGCAGCGGTAGATCTGCTCATGCTCGGCCAGGGCCGCGTGCCAGGTCGGCTGGCCTTCCAGCCGCTCGCGCATGTGGCTGGCCAGCGGCCCGCGGCGCTCGTCGAACAGGCTGCCCACCAGCCGCACCAGCACCGAGTTGCCGGTCATCTCCGCGATGCGCACGTGGAACTCTCGGTCGTGCTCCAGCACATCGCGCCCGGCCGCGATGTCGGCGCGCATGGCGTCGATGCTCGCCTGCACACGGACCAGGCCGTCCGGCGTGGCGTGCACGCACGCCAGCACAATGACTGCTCCCTCCACCGCGCCCCGCGCCTGCATCAGTTCGGCCGGGCTCTCGCCCATGGACGGGGGCAGGGCGGAGCGCCGCAGCGCGCGGCTGCACACATACACGCCCGAGCCCATGCGGATTTCCACGCTGCCTTCGATCTCCAGCGCGATCAGCGCCTCGCGCAGCGAGGGGCGTGACACGCCCAGTTGCTGCGCCAGATCGCGCTCGGGCGGCAGGCGGCTGCCTTCCCGGTAATCGCCCTGCTGGATCAGCAGGCGCACCTTGTCCGCGATCTGCTGGTACAGGCGGCGGGATTCGAGGGCTTTGGTGGAGTCGTTCATCGAGCGTGTACATGAAATTGGCCAGACCATATGGCCTGACCAAACGAGGGGCTGCGCGCAGTGTAGAGGGTGAAATCACTAGATTCCAAGCATTGGATCGCTGAAAACCCTGCGGCTGGGGTTAACCCGGTAAGGCCAATTTGAATTTGGCGCTCAAATTGGCCTTACCAGAAACCCCTGCGATGGGCCGCCGAGCGGTCCGCACGCCGACACTGCCTTGAACTACGCTTTCGACTTCTCCGCGCCGCTGGCCTACTGGCCCGACCTCCTGGCAGGGGCGTGGACCACGCTGTCGCTGTCGCTGGCATCGACCTTCTTCGGCTTCCTGGTGGGCGTGTTCTGCGCCCTGGCCAACACGGGCCGCTCGCGCTGGCTGGCCCGGCTGGCGGGGGTATACATCGAGGTCATCCGCAACACGCCGCTGCTGGTGCAGGTGTTCATCGTGTACTTCGGGCTGGCCTCGCTGGGCCTGCAGGTGGGCGCGTTCACCGCGGCCATCGTGGCGCTGGTGGTGAACGTGGGGGCCTACACCAGCGAGATCGTGCGGGCCGGTATCGAGTCGATTCCCAAAAGCCAGCTGGAGGCGGCCGAGTGCATGGGCCTGTCGCGCTGGCAGACGCTGCGCCATGTGGTGCTGCCGCCGGCCATCGAGCGCGTGTACCCGGCGCTGTCCAGCCAGTACGTGCTGCTGATGCTGGCCTCGTCGATCTGCTCGCAGATTTCGGCCGAGGAGTTGACGGCGGTGGCCAACCGCATCCAGTCGGACACTTTCCGCTCGGTAGAGACCTATCTCATCGTGGCCGCGGCGTACCTGGCCATGTCGCTGGTGATGCGCGGCGCGCTGTGGCTGGTGGCCATGGTCGCCTTCCCGCGCCGCCGGCGCCTGGGCACCCCCCTTTGAAAGCCGCAGGCACGCACCATGGGCTTTCTCAACGCATCGCACCTTCATTTCCTGTTCGACGGCCTGCTGTGGACCATGGGGCTTTCGCTGCTGGCGTTCGCCGGCGGCGGGCTGCTCGGCTTTGCCGTGGCGCTGGGCAGCTCGTACGGGCCGCGCTGGTCGCGCGTGGCCGTGTCCCTCTACATCAAGCTGATCCAGGGCACGCCGCTGTTGGTGCTGCTGCCGCTGGCGTATTTCGGCCTGCCCTCGCTCGGGTTCAACGTGGCGCCGCTCACGGCAGCGGCGCTGGCGCTGTCGATCTACGTGTCGGCCTACCTGGGCGAGATCTGGCGTGGCTGCATCGAGTCGGTGCCGCGCACGCAGGCCGAGGCCGCGGAATGCCTGGCCCTGCGCTGGCACCAGCGCGTGTGGCACGTGATCCTGCCGCAGGCCGTGAAGATCGCCACGCCGCCCACCGTGGGCTTCATGGTGCAGATCGTCAAGAACACCTCGCTGGCCTCGGCCATCGGCTTCGTGGAGCTGGCGCGGGCGGGCCAGATCATCAACAACTCCACCTTCGAGCCTTTCGTAATCTTCGTGATCGTGGCGGCCCTGTATTTCGCCCTGTGTTACCCGCTGTCGGTGCTGAGCCGGCGCCTGGAGAGGAGCTTTCATGTCGCCCATCGTTGAGATCGAGAACATCTCCAAGTGCTTCGGCGCCACCCGCGTGCTGGAAGGCGTGTCGTTCACGGTGAACAAGGGCTCGGTGGTCGCCATCATCGGCCAGAGCGGATCGGGCAAGAGCACGGCGCTGCGCTGCATCGACCGGCTGGAAACGGTGGATGCCGGCCGCATCCGCGTGTGCGGCCACGAGGTGACCGCGCCGGGGCTCAACCTGCACCAGCTGCGCCGCGACGTGGGCATCGTGTTCCAGAGCTACAACCTGTTCCCGCACCTCACCGTGCTGGAGAACATCATGCTGGCCCCGCGCCTGGTGCAAAAGGCCGCCAAGGCCGAGGTGCGCGATCGCGCCCAGGCCGTGCTGGCGCAGGTGGGCCTGTCCGACAAGGCCGACTGCTACCCCTCGCAGCTGTCGGGCGGCCAGCAGCAGCGCGTGGCCATCGCCCGCTCGCTGGCCATGCAGCCGCAGCTGATGCTGTTCGACGAGGTGACCTCGGCGCTGGACCCGCAACTGACCGGCGAGGTGCTGCGCGTGATGGAAAAGCTGGCCGAAGGCGGCATGACCATGATCCTCGTCACGCATGAGATGGGCTTTGCGCGCAAGGTGGCCGACGAGGTCATCTTCATGCACCGGGGCCGCGTGTGGGAGCACGGTCCGGCCTCGATCCTCGATGCGCCAGCCACCACCGAGCTGCGCGATTTCGTCGGCAACGGCCTGTAGCGCTGCCCCGGTGATTCCCGAGCCCCGCGCCAGACGGGGCCGACCCCCAACCCTTCCTTTTCACACGGAGACAAAGCCCCATGACAACACCGCGTTCCTTCCTGCTGCGCACCCTGCTGGCCTCGGCCGCCCTGATGGCCTTCGGCGCCGGCAGCGCCCATGCCGATCTGCTCAAGGACATCCGCGAGGCCAAGAAGATCCGCATCGCCCTCGACACCGGATCGCCGCCCTACGGTTTCGTGGACGACGCGATGAAGCCCGTGGGCTCCGACGTGGAGACCGCGCAGCTGCTGGCGCAGGACCTGGGCGTGGCCCTGGAGATGGTGCAGACCACCAGCCCCAACCGCATCCCGTTCCTGCAGACGGGCAAGGCCGACATCGTGGTCGCCTCGCTGTCGGTCACACCCGAGCGCGAGAAGGTCATCGACTTTTCGGTGCCCTACGCGCAGATCCTCGCCGTGGTCGCCGCCCCCAAGGCCGCGGACATCAAGGGCTTCGAAGACCTGCAGGGCAAGCGCGTGGCCACCACGCGCGGCTCCAACAACGACAAGGTCGTCACGCAAGGCGCCAAGGGCGCGCAGATCGTGCGCTTCGACGACGACGCCACGCTGGTCACCGCCGCAGTGAGCGGGCAGGCGGACATCATCGCCACCTCGCCCGCCATCGTGAACACGGTCCTGGCGAAATCTCCGCAGAAGGACCTGGTGCAGAAGTTCGTCATGCAGAAGGTGCCGCTCGGCGTCGGCCTGCGCAAGAACGAGCCCGAGCTGAAGGCCTGGATCAACGACTGGATCGCCAAGAACACCGAGAACGGCAAGCTCGTGGCGATCTACAAGAAGTACCACGGCGGCAACTGAGCCAGCGGCTCAGGCCACCGACCCACCCACCCCTCTTTTTCCTGCATTGCGAGCCCCCCATGCTGACCGTCATCTGTGAAACCCCTGGCACCCTGCGCGCCGTGGAGCGCGAACGCCCCGTGCGCGGAGAGGGCGAAGTGCTGCTGCGCGTCAAGCGCGTGGGCGTGTGCGGCACCGACCTGCACATCTACACGGGCAACCAGCCGTTCCTGCAGTACCCGCGGGTGATGGGGCACGAACTGTCGGGTGTGGTGGAAGAGGCCGTGCCCGGCGGGCGGCTGGCGGTGGGCGACGTGGTCTATGTCATGCCCTACCTGTCGTGCGGCACCTGCGTGGCCTGTCGGCAGGGCAAGACCAATTGCTGCGTCAACATCCAGGTGCTGGGCGTGCACCGCGACGGCGCGTTCACCGAGGTGCTTTCGCTGCCCGAGGCCTTCGTGCACCGCGCCGAGGGCGCCACGCTGGACCAGGCCGCGATGATCGAGTTCCTCGCCATCGGCGCGCACGCCGTGCGCCGGGGCGACGTGCAGCCCGGCCAGCGCGTGCTGGTGGTGGGAGCCGGCCCGATCGGCATGGCCGCCATGATCTTCGCGAAGCTGCGCGGCGCCGAGGTGACGGCCATCGACGGCCGCCAGGACCGCGTGGCGTTTTGCCAGCGCGAACTGGGCGTAGCCCATGCCGTGGCGCTGGGCGAGGGCGACGAGGCGCAGCTGTCCGCCGCCACGGGCGGCGATTTCTACGACCAGGTGTTCGACGCCACGGGCAATGCCAAGGCCATCGAGCGCGGCTTTGGCTTCGTGGCGCACGGCGGTAAGTACGTGCTGATCTCGGTGGTGCGCGACACCATCACCTTCTCCGACCCCGAATTCCACAAGCGCGAGACCACGCTGCTGGGCAGCCGCAACGCCACCACCGAAGACTTCGAGACCGTGCTCGCCGCCATGCGCGCGGGCCAGGTGCCCACGGCGGCGCTCAACACGCACCGCATGGCCCTGGCCGACGTGCCGGCCGATTTCGCGCGGCTGCTGGACCCCGCCCAGGGCGTGGTCAAGGCCCTGGTGGAAGTCTGAGGAACGCGCGGCCATGGTCCAACCCATCCTCCAGTTCGGCACCAGCCGGTTCCTGCAGGCGCACGTCGATCTGTTCGTGTCCGAGGCGCTCGCGGGCGCTCCCGGCGCGGGCGATGCGCTGGGCGGCATCACCGTGGTGCAGACCACCGACCGCCCCGACGGCGCGGCCCGCATCGCGGCGCTGGCGCGCGGCGAGGGCTACCCCGTGCGCATCCGGGGTCTCGCCGGCGGCGAGCGCGTGGACCGCACCGTGCAATGCACGGCGGTGCGCGAGGCCTGGCAGGCCGCCACGCACTGGCCCGAGCTGCGCGCCGCCGTGGCCGGACCGGTGCGCGTGATCGTCTCCAACACCGCAGACCGCGGCTACCTGCTCGACGACCGCGACGGCCCCGCCGCGCTGCGCCCGGGCAGCGCGCCGCCGCACAGCTTTCCCGCCAAGCTGCTGGTGCTGCTGCACGGCCGCTGGCAGGCCGCGCCGCAGGCGCCCATCACGCTGCTGCCGTGCGAACTGGTCGAGCACAACGGCGACGTGCTACGCGATGTGGTCGCGGGCCTGGCCCGCCAATGGGCGCTGCCGGCCGAATGCATCGAGTGGCTCACGGCGCACTGCGTGTGGGCCAACTCGCTCGTGGACCGCATCGTGTCCGAGGCCATCGAGCCCGTGGGCGCGGTGGCCGAACCCTATGCCGTCTGGGTGGTCGAGCGCCACCCGCGCCTCACGCTGCCGTGCACGCACCCGGCCATCGTGCTCACCGACGACCTGGCGTTCTACGAGCGGCTCAAGCTGCTGCTGCTCAACGCCGGCCATACATACCTGGCCGAGCGCTGGCAGCAGGAAGGCCGCGCCGCCGGCGAGACCGTGCGTGAGGCCATGGCCGATGCCGCGCTGCGTGCCGGGCTGGAGGCGCTGTGGGCCGAGGAGATCCTGCCCGTGTTCGGCGCCCTGGGCGCGCGCGCGCAGGCCGAGGCCTACCTCGTCGATGTGCGCGAGCGCTTCGAAAACCCGTTCCTGGACCACCGCATCGCCGACATCGCGCAGAACCACGCGCAGAAGAAGCAGCGCCGCTTCGGCCCCCTGGTGGCGCTGGCGGCCGAGCATGCCCCGCACCTGGCCCAGCCGCGCCTGAAGGCGGCTCTCGCCGCCGCCTGACCCTTTCATTCCCTGTTTGCCACCGCCCTGCCGCGCAGCCCCGACGATGAACACCGACCTGCAGTCCACCCCGCCCCTGGCCCTTCAGCTGGGCGCTGCCGACAACGTGGCCGTGGCGCGCCAGGCGCTGGAGGCCGGCACGCGCCTGGCCATCGGCGGGCACGCCGTGCAGGTCCGCGAGCCCATTGCCTCGGGCCACAAGGTGGCGCTCGTGCCCATCCCGCGCGGCGCGGCCGTGCTCAAGTACGGCCAGGGCATCGGCGTCGCCACGGCCGACATCGCGGCCGGCGACCACGTGCACGTGCACAACGTGGGCATGGCGGCATCGAGCCACGGCCACAGCGCGGGCGTGGGCTACCGGCCCACGGGCGCGTTGCAAGAAACGCTGACCTTCGACGGCTTCGTGCGCGCCGACGGCCGCGTGGCCACGCGCAACTACCTGGGCGTGATCGCCAGCGTGAACTGCTCGGCCACCGTGTGCCGCCACATCGCCGACGCCTTCAAGGGCGAGGCGCTGACCGCTTACCCGCAGGTGGACGGCGTGGTCGCCATCACCCACGGCAGCGGCTGCGGCATGGGTGGCAATGGCGAGGGGCTGGAGCTGCTGCAGCGCACGCTGCGCGGCTACGCCAACCACCCCAACTTCGCGGGCGTGCTGGTCATTGGCCTGGGCTGCGAGGTCAACCAGATCGCGCCGCTGGTGGAAACGCTGATGGCGCGCGCGCCCGGCCTGTTCGCCACGCTCACCATCCAGGACGAGGGCGGCACGCGCGAGACCATCGCGCATGGCAAGGCCATCCTCGGTGACATGCTCGTGCAGGCCAACGCAGCGCGGCGCGAGCCGGTGCCGCTGCGGCACCTGGCGGTGGGCCTGCAGTGCGGTGGATCGGACGGCTACTCGGGCATCAGCGCCAACCCGGCGCTGGGCGCGGCGGTGGACCTGCTGGTGCGCCATGGCGGCACCGCCATCCTGTCGGAGACGCCCGAGATCTACGGCGCCGAGCACCTGCTCACGCACCGCGCCGCCACGCCCGAGGTCGCCGCCAAGCTGCTGGATCGCCTGGCCTGGTGGGAGCGCTACGCGGCGCTGCACGGCGGCGACCTGAACAATAACCCCTCGCCCGGCAACAAGGCCGGCGGCATCACCACCATCCTGGAGAAGTCGCTGGGCGCGGTCGCCAAGGCCGGCTCCACCGGGCTGATGGACGTGGTGGGCTATGCCGAGCCCGTGCGCACGCAGGGCCTGGTCTTCATGGACACGCCCGGCTACGACCCCGTGTCCGCCACCGGCCAGGTGGCCGGCGGCGCCAACCTGATCTGCTTCACCACCGGCCGGGGCTCGACCTACGGCTGCAAGCCCACGCCCTCGCTCAAGCTGGCCACCAACACGCCCATGTTCCAGCGCATGGCGCTCGACATGGACTTCGACTGCGGCGGCATCGTGGAGGGGCGCCAGAGCATCGCCGAGGCCGGCGAGGCGCTGTTTCGCCTCATGATCGCCACGGCCTCGGGGCAGCGCAGCAAGAGCGAGGACAACGGCCTGGGCGACAACGAATTCCTGCCCTGGCAGCTCGGCGCCGTGATGTGACGAAGGACCGATGACCCCCTGGATGGACGACGCCCCGATGCAACCCGACTCCCTTGCGCTCGATGTTCTGACCGTGGGCGAGCCCATGGCGCTTTTCATGGCCACCGCCTCGGGCGAGCTGCATGCCGTGGCCGACTACCGCCGCGCGGCGGCCGGTGCCGAGCTGAACGTGGCCACCGGCCTGGCCCGGCTGGGCCTGCGCACCGGCTACATCACGCGGCTTGGCGCGGACTCGTTCGGCCGCTTCCTGCAGGGCGAGATGGAGCGCGAAGGCATCGACCGCCGCCACGTCGCCACCGATGCCGCGCACCCCACGGGCTTCATGCTCAAGACGCGGGCCGAGGACGGCAGCGACCCGCAGATCGAATATTTCCGCAAGGGCTCGGCCGCGAGCCACCTGGGCCTGGCCGATGCGCCGCAAGGCGCGTTCCCGGCGCGCCATCTGCACCTGACCGGCATCACGCCGGCGCTGTCGCCCAGCACGCGCGAACTGGCCTTTCACCTCGCGCGGCAGGCGCGCGCGGCGGGCGCCACGATTTCGTTCGACCCCAACCTGCGGCCCCGGCTGTGGCCCTCGCCCGAGGCCATGGCCGAATGCATCAACGCCCTGGCGGCGCTGTGCGACACCGTGCTGCCGGGCCTGGGCGAAGGCCACACCCTCACAGGGCGCGATACCCCCGGGGCCGTGGCTGACTTCTACCTCGCCCAGGGCGCGCGGCAGGTGGTCGTCAAGCTCGGGCCGGAAGGCGCCTTCTACGCCCAGCAGGGCGGTGCGCGGGGCACCGCGCCCGGGTGCCCGGTGGCTCGCGTGGTGGACACGGTCGGCGCTGGTGACGGCTTCGCGGTGGGCGTGGTCAGCGGCCTGCTCGAAGGGCTGGACCTGGCCCGCGCCGCGGCGCGCGGCAACGCCATCGGCGCGCTGGTGGTGCAGTTCCCGGGCGACTCGGACGGGCTGCCCACGCGGCAGGAACTGAACGACGGGGCTTGACGGCAGCCCCTTGCGCCCGGCGAGGGTGCCGGCGCTCAGAAGGCTCAGAAGGCTCAGCAGGCTCGGAAAGCAGGCTCAGAAGCGTTTGCTATAAAAAGTATAGCTATACGCCCTAGTGGTTATTGCGGTGAAGGCCTTTTTGATGCTTGGCCTGTGCGGGCCTTGCGACGGACCGGCCTGGCGGCTTTTGCATCGAATGGGCGCCGCCCGCCCGGTCACTGCTCCGTGTAGTGGTAGGTCAGCCCGCCATCCACCGAGTGCGTGCCACCCGTGATGTAGCCCGCATCGTCGCTCGCTAGGAACGACACCAGCCCCGCCACGTCCTCCGGCACTCCCAGCCGGCCCATCGGAATCTGCGCTTGCAGGGCCTTGAGCTTGGCGGGGTCGTTCAGCAGCTTTTCGTTGATGGGCGTGGCGATCGCGCCGGGCGCCACGTTGTTGATGCGGATCGACAGCGGCGCCAGCTCGCTCGCCAGGTTGCGCGCCAGCATGCGCAGCGCGCCCTTGCTCGCGCAGTACGAGGCGAAGTGCGGGAATGCGATCTCCTCATGCACCGAGCTGATGTTCACCACGGCGCCGCCGCGCTGCAGCGCCTTGCGGTGGCGCACGAAAGCCTGGGTGGCGAAGAACAGGCCCTTCACGTTCGTGTCCATCACCAGGTCGTAGTCTTCTTCGGTCACGTCCCAGAAGTCGGCATGGCGCTCCACGCCCGCGTTGTTGACCAGAATGTCCAGGCCGCCCAGCGCCTCGACCGCACGCTCGACCAGCTGGGTGGCCGCGCTGGCGGTGCCGATGTCGGCCGCTACATAGACCGCGCGGCGGCCCAGCGCCTGGATCTGTTCGATGAGTTCGCGCGGCCCGCCGTCGGGCTTGCGGCCGTTGAGCACGACGTCGGCGCCCTCGCGAGCGAAGCGCAGCGCGATCGCGGCGCCGATGCCTTGGGTGCTGCCGGTGACGAGGGCGGTTTTCTGGGAAAGGCGTGGCATGGGGAAATGCTCGGTGGGGGATGAAGGAAAGGCCGGCCGGAGGGGCGCCGGGCGATGTGCCATTTCATCCCCGTTGGCCTGCCGGCCGTGTCAGCCAATGGCGCAAGGGGGCCATGGCCCGGCAGGTGTGCGGGCCGCCGTCCCTCACCAGAAGGGCCGCAACCCGCCGAGTCCCGCGCTGGTGCCCCCGGGTACCGCGCCGCGCGCGGGCCGGTATTCGCAGCCGATCCAGCCCGGGTAGCCCAGTTCGTCCAGCAACTGGAACAAGTAGGGGTAGTGGACCTCGCCCACATCCGGCTCGTGCCGCTCGGGCACGCCCGCGATCTGGATGTGGCCTACCCGGCCCGTGGGCACGTACTGGCGGATCTGGGTGGCCAGGTCGCCTTCGACGATCTGGCAGTGGTACAGGTCCATCTGCACCTGAACGTTCGGCGCGCCGATCTCGGCCAGCAGCGCATGGGCCTCGTCCTGGCGGTTCAAAAAGTAGCCGGGCATGTCCCGTCCGTTGATGGGTTCGATGAGGATCTGCAGCCCGTGCGGCGCGGCCATCGCGGCCGCCACGCGCAAGTTGGCCACATAGGTGGCGCGCACCTCGCCCCGCGTGCGGCCGGCCGGCAGCAGCCCCGCCATCACGTGGATGCGCGGCGACTGCAGCGCTTGCGCGTAATCGATCGCCTGCACCATGCCGGCGCGAAACTCCGCCTCCCGCCCCGGCAGGCAGGCCGTGCCGCGCTCGCCCGCGTCCCATTGGCCCGGTGGCGCATTGAACAGCACCTGTTCGAGGCCATGGGCCTGTAGGCGCGCCGCCAGTTCGGCGGGCGGGTGGGCGTAGGGAAAGAGAAATTCCACCCCACGAAAGCCGTCGCGTGAAGCAGCGGCGAAACGGTCGAGGAAATCGAACTCCGGGTAGAGCAGGGACAGGTTGGCGGCAAAGCGGGGCATGCGAGTCGGCTTTCGGGAGCAGGCGATGGCTGCGATTTTCTGGCGCTGAGGCGACCGCTGCGAGGGGGCTCGTCGAGAGATTTGAGAGCGCCGCTCACACGTCGTCGTCACGTGCTGACTGGATTGCCATTTCTTTGAAATGATTTAACGAAACGTTGATCGGGTGTCGGACACGGCAAGGGCATGGAATGAATACTCCGATGTGTTTTGTGGCCTGGATCCGCAATGCAATGCCCTCGACGTCATTCATTACACACGGGTACGTGCCCATCCACAGGGCGCCGACGACCCGGTACCAACCGAGCACATCAGCGGACACATCGGCGACTTCGCAAAAAGCGACAGATCTTCGCATGCCTGGACTGGGGCAGCGTCGTCCCTGTCGATTATGCGCATTCCTTTTTTAAATGAAATTGAGAATCATGAAGATTGACGCCCATCGCGGACTACTCAAATGCGTCTTGCCTCCGAAGGACAAGGACTCCCAGCCAGATCTGCAGCGCACGCAACCTGGGGGCTGTTCGAAAGCGGGGAAACTGCTATCGACGGCCGCACGTGCCATTGGCCTTCCAACCATCCGAAGCGGGGCCTCCAGCAAAAGTTCGAAGATCGCGGCGCCTCGAAATGCAGATATCCAGCAGTTGCCAACTGCGAGTCAGGCCAATAAAGAGCGTGTGGAGGAAACCGTCAGAAAAATCAGGTTGATTCACGCAAAGATGAAGCCTCGGCTCGATGCGCACAAAGAGCATGTGAAGAATGATCAAAATCGCACGCAAGCGTACATAGCCAACGGGCTCGAGCCTTGCGATGAGGTTAATGAATGTCTGAATTCACTGGTGACGACATGCAACGAGGATTATTCTGCCGAACAGTCCCGGGCCATACAAAAAAATCTGAACGACATCGCCTCAGATCTGCAAGAAATTTCCAATCTTTCAGAAGGGGAGATGGAAAGAATTGCTTTGGACTACATTTTCACTGTTTTTAAAAATACAAGCATTCCTGTGCTGGATGCCGGTTTGAATAATAAAGACGATAAAACCGCACATTTGAAAAAGATCGTGTTCGATGTTCCGAGCAGCAAAAAGATTGCCGGCGTGCAGGAAAGCCATCAGTTCTCTTTTCCATACCTCGATAATTACGACAAGATGGCGGAGAATGAGCTGCGCTTGTTGACGAAAGACAGTTCAATTCCTGATCTGAAGGGCAAGACCATTTCATTCGTCGGTGCCGGTTTTCCGCTTTCCGCCATGATGTACCATATTCATTCGGGCGCCAAAATCCAGTTGGTTGATATTGATCAAGGTGCTTGCGAAAGGGCCGAGGCTTTTTTGGATATCTGCGCCGAAGCCAATATCATTGATCGCAGTGATTTCTCTGTCGCGCAGGGTGACGCCAGTAAAATCAGATATGTTCGAAAATCGACGGACGATGTTGGAGTGCAAGCTGCCGAAGACAGGGCAGGTGCCTCGTCGGACAATGCAGAGGTATCGGAATTGCAGAGCGATATCCTTATATTCGCCGCCGCACTGCCCAGCGAAGTCAAGGCAGCCGCCTTGAACAATATTTCTTCCCGGGGTCTGGATGTGATCAATCGATGCACCTCCGAAACAAATAATCTACTTTATCCGTCCACCAAATTGTCTGCCTTGCAGAAAAGGTATGGACTGGAAGGTGGTTCTCGTGTTTTTTCGGTGGAAAAGGTCATGTATCCAGAATACGCCTATAGAAACAAGATTTCTATCAACGCGGCGGGTGTTCCAGTCAATAAAAATGGAGTGCCAGTGATTGAAACCAATAAAATCAACCAAAATACCGCCCAGAAAATTGGCGTTGCCGTCAATCCCGCATCGAAGGGGAGCCTCTCGAAAAGGCTTGGCAATTCCTTGTCCTGACAGCGCTTCCGTGTCCAGCCCGTCGGGAACCTCTCAAAACCCCTGTCTCAGCCACTTGGCGCGCTTACAAATCACGAGTTACGGCGTTCAAGCCTTGCAAATTCGGAAGTTTTGAGAGGTTCCCCGTCTGCTTGAAGAAAGGCTGTCGGACCGAATCCATGCCACTGGGCGAAGTCCAGCGCACCGAGACGGCGCTGGCGCTGTAGCGGGTGGTGGCTTGGAGCATCAATCGGCCGATGCGCCTAGGGCGGTCAATGCCGTATCGGGCCGCGGCCCCGCTGTTTGAGAAGGACGAGCAGCAAGCGACGGCGCAAGTGCGCCACCAGAAGAAGACTCGAAGGAGGCGCCGCAGTCGAACGTGCGGTGGTGCGGCTGGTCGGCTCCACAGGGCGGCTTCCTGGACCACCAGGGCAATATTGGGCTTGGCGCCAAGACGGTGGCTTGGCATGCCGGCCGCATTGCATGCAGGGGATGCGGTGTGTTCTGATGCCTCTTTGAGATGCGTGTCGTGCAATGCCCTTGAGCTGGCCTTGTTTAATCGATGGATTGTCATTATTGCTGGCTATGATCGCGGCCTTTAATCACAGCGATTACGCCGATAGGGGCTTGCTCACATGACACGCCGCGTCACGATCCAAACGCCATTGGGAGAACAGCTGCAGTTTCGCCGCCTGCAGGGCAAGGAATCCTTGAGCGAGCTGTTTGCGTTGGATGTGGACCTGCTGAGCGAGAGCAAATCCCTCGACCCCAAGGCGTTGCTGGGCAAGCACGCCACGGTGGAGGTGGAGACTGAAGGCGGCGGCCGGCGCTACCTGGACGGCATCGTCACCCGCTTCGGCCTGCAGGGCGAAGACCACCGGTATTACTCTTATCGCCTGCGTCTGCAGCCCTGGCTGTGGCTGGCCACGCGCAAGAGCGACTTCAAGATCTTCCAGAACAAGACCGTGCCCGACATCATCGAAGAGGTGCTCGGCAAATACGGCCACCCCCTGCAAAAGCGGCTCACCCGGGCGTATCGCAGCTGGGACTACTGCGTGCAGTACGGCGAGACCGACTGCGCCTTCGTCTCGCGCCTGATGGAGCATGAGGGCATCTACTACTACCACCAGCACAGCGCCGGCCAGCACATCCTGACCCTGGCCGACGACATCGTCGCCTCGCACAGCCCGCTGCCCGGGGCCGCCGTCATCCCGTTCTACCCGCCCGAGAAGGCCGCCGTCGCCGACAAGGAGAACATCCACGCCTGGGAGCTGCACCAGGCCATCCATTCGGGGCGGCACTACAACGACGACTACGACTTCAAGAAGCCGCGCGCGGACCTGTCCAACATGCGCCAGACCCCGCCGGGGCACGCGCACGACGCCCACGAAATCTACGAATGGCCGGGCGGCTACACCGAATTCGGCGACGGCGAAGCCTATGCCCGGGTGCGGCTGCAGGAAAGCCTCACCGGGCGCAGCACCGTGCGGGGCCAGTCGCGCCACCGGGCGCTGGCCCCGGGCTACACCTTCACGCTGGAGAACTACCCGCGTGAGGACCAGAACCAGGCCTACCTGCTCACCGGTCTCGAATACCACTTCAAGGAAAACCCCCAGGTCAGCGCTGCTGCGCCGGGCCCCAAGGGCACGGCGCAGGAAGAAGGCTCGTTCCAGCGGTTCACCCTGCTGGCCCAGCCCACCAGCGTGCCCTACACCCCCGCGCGCACCACCCCGAAGCCCAGGACCACCGGCCCGCAGACCGCCGTGGTCGTCGGCCCGCCGGGCGAGGAGATCTGGCCCGACCAGTACGGCCGGGTGAAGGTGCAGTTCCACTGGGACCGGGTGGGTGCCATGAACGAGAACTCCAGTTGCTGGGTGCGGGTCTCCAGCAGCTGGGCAGGCTCCGGCTTCGGGGCCCTGTTCATTCCCCGCATCAACATGGAAGTCGTGGTCGACTTCCTCAATGGCGACCCGGACTACCCCCTCATCACCGGCTGCGTGTACAACGCCGACAACATGCCGCCGTGGGCGCTGCCGGCCAACGCCACGCAGTCGGGCATCAAGACCAAGTCGAGCAAGGGCGGGGCCTTCGGCGACGGACTGAAGAACGGCGCGGGCGATGCCAATGCCATCCGCTTTGAGGACAAGGCCGGGGCCGAGCAGCTGTGGCTGCATGCGCAAAAGGACCAGCTCACCGAAGTGGAGAACGACGAGGACAAGTGGGTCGGGAACGACCGGCGCAAGACCGTCGACCGGGACGAGACCAACGTCATCCACCGCGACCGCACCGAGACCGTGGACCGCGATGAAACCATCACCGTGCACAACAACCGCACCGAGCGGGTGGACCACAACGAGAAGATCAGCATCGGCGACAACCGAAGCGAAGACGTCGGCATCGACGAGACGGTGAGCATCGGCAACAACCGCAGCAAGACCATCGGCCGCAACGAAAAGGACAAGATCGGCAACAACTGGTCGATCAAGGTCGGAAGCTTCAAGACCGAGACCGTCGGCCTGGCCTACCTGCAGAACGTGGGGCTGGCCAAGATGATGAACATCGGCGCGGCCTACAACGTGAACGTGGGCGCGGCCATGGTGGTCAACGTGGGGCTGACGCAGAGCACCAACGTGCTGATGAGCCGCTCGGTCACCGTGGGGCAGAGCCAGACCAGCAAGGTGGGCAAGGACCGCACCGACAGCACCTCCGACAACTACACCGAGAGCGTGGGCAAGAACGCGGCCACGACGATCGGCGAGGTGCGCACGCTGTCGGTCGGCAAGGAAATGTCCGTGACCGTGGGCGACGCCATCGAGATCAAATGCGGCAAGGCGGTGCTGCGCATGACCAGCGACGGCACCGTGCAGATCAACGGGCAGACCATCAACGTGGCCGGCAGCTCCAGCGTGACCGTGGCGTCGCCCAACACCAACGTCAATCCCACCTGACCGGAGTCCGCATGGCGCTCGCACAACCGTCCTCCGTCGATGCTTCGCTTTCTTCTTCGCCGTCTCACGGCGATGGTGCAGGCGCGACCCCATCCGTCACGATGTGCCAGGCCACGGTGCGCGCGCAAGCCGGGCAGGGCGCCTACAGCGTGGCGTGCGGCGCGGAGACGTTGGATGCCATCGTGGGCGTGCTGCTGCCTGGGCTCGTGCCTGGCGACGAGGTGCTGCTGGCACGCACCGGTGCAGGCCACGCCGTCATCACCGCCGTACTGGTGCCTTGTGCCGCCGTGCCATGGAGCGACCGGTCCATCCGTTTGCAGTCGCATGACTCCATCACGCTCTCGTCCGGCGCCGCGACGCTGCGGCTGACGGCCGAGGGGCTGGCCCGCATCGTGGCCCTCACCATCGAGCACGACGCGCGCGACCTGGTGGACATCGACGCCGCCGAAGTCCGGATCAACTGAACGGCGGCCGCCGTCCGTTTCAGAGATGGACCTGCACCGCCTCCACTTGGCCATGGATTTCCTGCGACAGCGTGTGGCGCCAGGTCAGTGCGAAGTGGCCATGCTCGGGCTCGATGGTCACGGTGTCGAAATGCGGAGACGCGGCATGTCGTTTGCCGCCGGCCGTCCAGGAAACGTGGGGCCGGATATCGGGCAGGGTGATCTGCGACGGGCCCTGGGCACTCAAGTGGAGCCACTGGATCGATGTGCCGGATGTCACCTGATCGAAAGAAAACTGCATCCGTGGATGCGCGCAGTTCCAGGCCGCCGGGTCGAACGATCGGGGCATCCGTCCCACGATGCCGGGCACCTGCCACTCCGCCGGCCCATAGCTGCCCAGCAGCTTGCGCCGTGGCAGCCAGGTGCGGCCGAAACACCCGAACCCCGCGGGCGAGGGCGTATCGCTCGCTGCGTGGATCAACTCGTCCGGCCATTCGATCCGGGGCAGCGGCAAACCATCGGGCGGCAGCCCGGCGCTGAAGCCCTGGCCCGTGGGGTTGGCGGGGGCGAAGGCCTGTGCATCGGCAGGGTCCTGCCCACCGTAGGCCAGGTGATAGGCCACGGGCACCTGCAGCGCGGGTGCCTGCTCCACCGCCACCGGAAACAAGCCCAGTCGCTTGCGCCACACGCGCTCGCCGAAGACTCGCACCACGCGCGCCTCGCGTCCCACCGTCACGCCCGCATCGAACGCGGCGACGGGTTTGCCGCCGGGCGCGTAGGCCACCGCGTTGACGATGACATCCACCCGCGGCTTGAAGGGCACCAGGTCGCTTTCGAAGCGCACCACGCCCTCCATGCCCGGTGCATCGAAGAACTGGTCGCCACGCAGGATCGGCAAGCCCGTGCCGTGCGGCGCCACCCGATTGCGAAAGTCCAGCGTGGCTTTGACGACCACGGTCTTTTGCAGCCCGCCATCTGGCCCGTAGCCCGGAAGGATTTCCGCGGCGAAGGGCGTCAAATTTTCCAGCATCGTATGCATCCTTTTTGCTTTCGGCCTTGCCATGCGCCAGCCCTGAGGGGGTCTGCGTGAGTGTCACCCGTCTTCCCCTGGCGCGCGCCATCGACATCCCGGTCATGCGCGCATTGCCCCTGCGCATGGCGCGTTCGCTGGTCACGCAGTACTGGCGCCGCACCCACATGCTCACGCTGCCCGCACACCGGCTGGAGGCCCTGGCGGTGTTCGACGACAGCATCGTCCAGTGCCTGGCCTCGCTCAAGCTGCATCTGTCCCATGCGCCCGCGATGGAATCGGATTTTCATGCGGAAATCGCCGCAGCAGGGCACGAATTGCAGCAGGAAGGCCCCGCCGTTTTTGCCCACGCCTGCATCGAGGTCCTCAAGCTGCAGCTGGGCCGGCCCGCCGATGTGGCCCCCGACCTTTGGAACGGCCATCTGCAAGCCCACCCCGCCGCGGTCTTCCATGCCTTGCGATTCGCTTTCGATGACGCCGTGGCCAGCTATCTCGCGCCGCGCGCAAGCCAGGCGGTTCAGCAGCAGCACCTGTCGCTGGTGCGCCTTCTGATGCGGCTCGCCATTGCGCGGCCCGCGGTGTCCGATGCGTATGCCGATGCCATGGCCGCCATGGCCGAGCCCCTGCCCGGCGGCTTGGCGAATCTCTGCCATTGGCGTTGCGTGGCCCGTGCCGACGAGGCCAAGGCGCTGCGGGCCGTGGAGCAAGGCGAGGACGCCGAAGCAGGGTTGATCTCCCTGGCGCTCATGGGCAGCCCGCAGGAGACCACGGCCGCCAAGGCGATGCTGGCGCGATGGCCCGACTCCCCAGTGGCGCTGGCCCTTTGCGCGGCGCGCGCAGGGCACGATCTGGCCGTTGCCTTGCGCGAGGGCCGCTTTCCCGCCATGGCCTGGACGCAGCAGCTGTATGCCGCCGCCCTGGTCGGCGACGGCCCCTTGCTGCGCCAGCTTGCGGCGCACACGCTGTGGGACGATGAACTCGCATGCCGGGCACTGGCCGACAGCGTGGCATTGCTGGCGGGCGTTCCCTGCGATGGGCTGTTCGACCGCGCCCGCCCGGCCGGCGACCGCGCCCAGTGGGCGGACGCGGCCCTGGCGGCGCTGCCCAGCGCCGGCCCGCCCCTGCGAATCGGCAAACCGCGGCCATCGGTCGTGCTGGAAGAGGCCGCCGCATGCGTGGGTGCACCGCTGCGCCGCCTGCTGTACATCGAACATGTCTCCCGCATGAGCGGCGCGCTGTGGATCGAGGCCGATGACCTGGCCGGCGTGCAGGCGCTGGCGCTTCAGACGGCCTCCGTGTTCGAGCGGGCCGTCTTTGCCGGGAGTGCGCCATGACGCCGCTCACCATTGCGGCCACCGGCGCCTGCACGCCCATCGGCACGCGGGCCTGGCAGACCCGCAGCGCCGTGGCCAGCCGCTTTGCGGCCTTCACCCGCCAGCCCATCACCGGCCACATCGATCACCAGGCCACGGTGTCGCGCGTGCAGGCCATCGAGGCCGACTGCACCGGCATCGATCGGCTGATCCGGCTGGCCGCGCCGGCCCTGCACGAGGCGCTGCAAGGCCCCACCACCGCACCCACCGCGGCATGGCCGATGGTCCGGCCCATTCCGGTCTTCATCGCCCTGCCCGAGCCGCTGCCTGAGCTGCGCGGTGCCATCGACGCCCAGCGATTCGCGCTGGAGCTGCCGCGCGCGCTCGACGTGGCACCCGAGTTCCTGCCGCTCATGCTCTACACGGGCGGGGCGGTCGCCGGAGCGGATGCCCTGGCCGCGGCGTACCGTTTCATGCAGGAACACCCCAGCGTCCAGGAGGTGGTTTTCGGCGGCGTGGACAGCGGGGTGGACCCCGCCACCATCGATGTCTTCCACCAACGGCGCTGGCTCCGGGTGAAAGGCCACACGGAGGGGTTCATCGCCTCCGAAGGGGCCGCATTCGTGCGGCTCGCCCGCAAGCCCTGTGCGGCGAACTACGTCACCGTGTTCCCGCCCGCGTTCGCGCAGGAGCCGGCCTCCCGGGTCGGCAGCGAAGCCATCCTGGACGGCACTGCGCTCATCGGTGCGGCGGCCCAGGCCTTGAAGGCCGCGGACATCCCCGCCCAGGCGCTGCAGTCCTACTGGAGCGACATGGACGGAAGCCCGTGGCGAGGCAGCGAACTCATGAACCTCAGCGCCCATCTGGCTGCGCAGAACGGCCATCCCGCCATGCACGATCCGGCTGCGTTCCTCGGCGAAATGGGCGCGGCCTGGGTGCCTTTGCTGCTGTGTCTGCTGCACGAGATGCGGCAGGACTTGCACCACCCGCACAGGCCCGTGGCGCTGAGCGGCCATGCAGGCCTGCAGAGCGTGACCGGCCTCTCCACCCGCGTGGCCGCCTGGGTCGCCACCTGGAATCACACCCGCGCACCGATGCCATCCCCATCCACCCGCAACCGCGAAGCTGCCTGACCCATGGCCACTTACGTCAACGACCGCCGGGCGATCCATGAGGGGCGCAGCCCGGCCATGATTCCCGGGCCCATCAACCCCGTCTTCCCCAAGCCCAACGGACCGCCGGTTCCGATCCTCAACATGGCCCACGGGCCGGGCCTCAAGAACGGCACGGCCACCCTCAAGATCGACGGCAAGCCCGTCTCCGTGGCCGGCAGCCGGTTCGAATCCATCCCCGCCACGCCCGATCGGCTGGGCGGCATCGCCGGCGTGCGCTCCACCGTCGTGGGCGGCGCGGCCGAGCCCACCAGCTACAGCAGCGACACCAAGTTCGAAGGCAAGGGCAGCGTCCGCTCGTTCGACACGACGAAATCCAACGCCCTCGTCATCAACCCCGGCTGGGCCATGCGCCTGGCCATGAAGGCGCTGCCCGGCCCCTACGACCAACTGGCCCAGAAAGTCATCGAAAAGCTCCCCGGCGCCTTCGGTGACCAGTTGAGCGCCCTGGGCGAGTCGCTCACCGACCCGAGCGTGCTGATCGGCCCCGCGCTCAAGCTGGTGGGCAAGCTCATTCCCGGCGTCAATCTGGTGGTGGGCGGTGCCGCCATGGCCGAATCCGCCATGCAGATCGCGGAGCTGGCCCAGGAGGTGCAGGACCTGCTCACGCCGCCCCTGACCGACGAGAAGATCGACCAGATCGCCGATGTGATCGCCAATGGCGTGGCGGCCATCACCATCGGCTTCGTGCTCGGCAAGATCGTGAAGCGCGCCAAGTCCAGGATCAATGCGGTTGCCAGCCGGCAGAACAACCAGGTCAACCCCAACACGCAGGCCAAGATCGTCGATGACGTGCACGTCGGCGCACCGGGCGGCGCCAATTGCGAACTCGGCACCTGCCACCCGGTCATCTTCGCCACCGGCGTCAAGATCCTGTCGGAAACCGACTTTGCCTTGCCCGGCCTGCTGCCGCTGGAATGGCGGCGCTTTTACCGCTCGGCCGACCGGCGCCCCGGCTGGCTGGGCTGGGGGTGGAGCACGCCCTTGAGTATCGAGCTGGCCCTGGTCCACAGCCATGTGCATTACTACGATGCCCGGGGCCGCAGGGTGCAGCTGCCGCCGCTCTCGCCCGGGCAGAGCCACTTCGACGAGCGAGAAAAGATCACGCTGCAGCGCCACGAAGACGGGCACTACAGCGTCGAGGCCACCGACGGCCTGCGGCACGAGTTCGCCAAGCCCGTGCCCGGCCAGTGGCGCCTGCCCTTGGCGCGGCTGCGCGATCGCCACGGCAATGCCATCACGCTGCACTACCCCGCCTATGACGAAACCGGCGTGGACGGCATCGCGCCGCGCCCCACCGGCCTGACCGACAGCGCCGGCCGTGAGCTTCGCTTCGGCTGGACCGACGCCGGCCTGCTGGCCGAGGTGCGCCTCGCGCCCCGCACCCTCGATGGCGTGGAACACCAGGGCGGGGTGCTGGTGCGTTATGCCTACGACAACGCGGGCAACCTGCAGGGCGATACGCACGCCAATCTCTGCAGTGCCACCGATGCGCAGGGCGGCACCAAGGCGTACCGCTATGAAAATCACCTCATGGTGGCCTACACCACCAAGAACGGCTTCACCCACCACCAACAGTGGAGCCGGCTGGACGCAGGGGGGCGCGTGGTGCGCACTTGGACCGATACTCCCGGCCTGCGGGACACCCGCTTCGAATACGACCTGGGGTCGCGCACCACCCATGTCACCGATGCCCTGGGCCGGCGCACCAGCTACCACTACAACGCACACAACGAAGTCGTCGCCGTCACGGAAGTTGGACCGGACGGCCAGCCCGTGCGCACCGAGACGCAGATGGACCGCGCAGGCAACCCCGAGGCCAGCACCGACGCCCTGGGCCGCAGCACCCGCTGGCAATGGGACGCCCGTGGCAACCTGACCGCCGTCACCGACGCGGCCGGCGCCACCACGCGGCTGCGCTACAACGCGCAGAATTTGCCGACCGAGATCACTGACGCCCTGGGCCATGTGTGGCGCAACGACTACGACGCGCGCGGCGACCTGCGCGAGCACACCGACGCCCTGGGCCACGCCACCCGCTACCAATACGACCCGCGCGGCCTGCCCGTTGCCATCGAGGATGCCCACGGCAAGACCCGGCATCTGCAATGGGATGCGGCCGGCCAACTGGTGGCCTACACCGACTGCTCGGGCCGCAACACCCGCTACCAGTACGACATCCTGGGCAACCTGGCCGCCAGCATCGATGCCCTGGGCCAGACCACGCGCTACCAGCACGACGCGCTGGGCCAGTTGCGCATCGTCACCGAAGCCGACGGGGCGGAGCACCGCTACGACCACGACGCGCAAGGCAATCTGACCGCCTACACCGACCCCAAAGGTGCCATCACCCGCTACGCGTACAACGGCCTGGACCAGCCCGTGGAGCGCCAGGACCCGCAGGGCCAAAGCCTGCGCTACCGCTACGACGCGGTGGGGCGGCTCGTGGCGCTGCAAAACGAGAACGGCGCCTGGTACCAGTTTCACTACGACGCGGCTGACAACCTGGTGCAGGAGATCGGCTTCGATGGCCGAATCCAGCGCTACCGGTACAACGCGGTGGGCGAGCTGACCGAGCTGCACGAACGCGATGCGGCCGAGCCGCCGGACACGCCGTACGACATGGCACCCGATGCGCCATTGCCCAAGCGCACGCACTTCCAGCGCGACCTGCTGGGCCGGCTGCTTGCCAAGGCCCACACGAACGGAGAGACGGCCAGCTACACCTACGACCTGCTCGGGCGCATGGTCGGCTGCGCCAACGCGCAGGCCCAGGTCCGGTTCGCCTACGACGCACTCTCGCAACTGGTCGAGGAAACGCAGGTGCATCTGGGCGATGCCCAGGCAGACAGCGCGCAGGCCCAGGCGGATCGGCACTTCACCTTCCGCCACGCCTACGACGCGCTGGGCAACCGAATCGCCAGCGTGTTGCCCAGCGGCAAGAACGTGCAATGGCTGTACTACGGCTCCGGGCACCTGCACCAGATCCGGGTGGATGGCCACACGGTCAGCGACATGGAGCGCGACGCGCTGCACCAAGAGATATCGCGCACCCAAGGGGCGTTGACCAGCCGCTACGGCCTCGATCCCATGGGCCGGCTGGTGGCGCACAAAGTGAGCCGGGAAGCCGCCCTGAAAACGCTGCCCGGCGCGGCTACGGAAGCGTCGCTGCGGGACCGGGACCCACCAACCGCCATGTCCGGCCCACCGGGCCTGTCCGACCTGCTGGCCCGCCTGCCGCACCTGCCATCAGGCCATCGCATCGCGCGGCACTACCAGTACGACCGGGGCGGCAACCTCACGGCCACGCAGGACAGCCTGCGGGGGGCCAGCGAATACCGCTACGACGCGCTGGGCCGCATCCTGTCGGCGCACAAGGGCACGCGAAGCACGGCGCAGGGCACGCAGCAGGGGGAAGAGCGCGAGCAATTCACGTTCGACCCGGCCGGCAACCTGCTCAACCCGAACCGGGGCGGCGAGCAAAGCGCAGGCGGCGTGAGCCACGAGCGGGAAAAAGTGCCCACCAACCGACTCACCGTGTACCAGGACCTGCGGTTCACCTACGACCTGCACGGCAACGTCGTGCAACGGCTGGTGGGCTGGCACACGGTGCAGAACTATCGCTACAGCGCGGAGCACCAGATCGTGGAGGCCACCGTCACGCGCTACCGGGAGCGGCCGATGCCGAAAGCCGTGCAGGCTGGGCAAGTCCAGACCGAGCCGCCCGCGACCGTGCAGACCACGCGTTACCGGTACGACGCGCTGGGGCGGCGCATCGACAAGACGGACGCCTTCGGCAAGACCCGGTTCGTGTATGACGGCGACCTGCTCGCGGGAGAAATACGGGGCAGCAAAGTCAGCGAATACCTGTACGAGCCGGACAGCTTCGTGCCGCTGGCCAAACTGGAGTCGGAGGCGAAACAGGCTCCAGCGCAAATACCACTAGGGCATGTTGCTACAAAAGATGTAGTAAATGAGAAAGCCGAAGACAAAGACTTCGCCATCTACTACTACCAGTGCGACCAGATCGGGGCGCCGCAGGAACTGACGGACGAGGCGGGGCGGATCGTGTGGGCGGCCAGCTACAAGGTGTGGGGGCAGACGCAGGCGCTGCAGATGCTGCGCACGGGGACGGGCACCGATGGGGAAGCGGCGGTGTTCACGGCCAATGAAAGACCGCTGGCATTGGCGGCCAGCGGAGAGGTCCAAAGCCTCAACCTGGTGGAGCAGCCGCTCCGGTTCCAGGGGCAGTACTTCGACGGGGAAACGGGGCTGCATTACAACCGCTTCCGGTATTACGATCCGGTGACGGGGCGGTTCATTCATCAGGATCCTATTGATCTGGAAGGCGGCCTCAATAGCTTTTTATATGCGAATAATCCTCTGGAATGGATTGATCCTGTAGGGCTGCAAAGAAAGAGAAAGAGAAGCACAACAAAAACCTGTGGTTGTTCTCTCCCTTGCATTACGATTGACAGTAGTAAATATCCAGAAACAGCCCAGCACGTTAAAGACGCGATAGCGGCAGGTCATCCAGATGAAGTGACAATTGATCGCCCAGGCGCAAAGGCGCGACGTAAAGCGTCTCTTAAAGGAATAAAAACAAAAGTTAATAAAGATCGTGACGAATATCCTCCGGCAATGTTTAAGGAGGGTGGGGCCGGGGCTGATGTCAAGCATATTGATCCCTGTGATAACAGGGGCGCGGGCTCATGCATGGGCCACCAGTGTAAGAAATATCCGGATGGAACAAAGGTGAAAATAAAGGTGAAATGATGCAATTTAAGAATGTCGAAAAACTCGTTAAAATTAGCACCTCCAGCTCTAGCGCTTCATGCGATTTGGAATTTATGAAGGATTTTGAAATTCCAGGGGAAATGGTTAAGGAGTTGAGTTATTTATTAAGCAAAATTAATGGGGGATATGCGTTTGAATCGGCTTTGCATATTATGGGTTCCGGATTGCAAAGAGCTGACTGGTCAATTACGGAGTGGAATGATCCTTTGCTCTGGAGAGATTTTTATAAATCCCTAAATCCCAAAGGTTTGGTTTTTGCAGAAGATTTGTTTGGAATCCAATTTGTAGCATCTGAGGAAGGAGTGTCTTCTTTTGATCCCGAAACCGGTGAATTGGAGTTGATTTCAAAGACGGTTGATGGGTGGGCTAAAGAAGTCTTGGATGACTATGATTTTTATACTGGACACTCTCTCGCAAATGAGTGGCAAAGAATAAATGGCCCGTTGCCTGATAAATTTCGCTTGGTACCTAAAATGCCATTTGTTTTTGGAGGTGAGTTTGAAGTTGAAAATTTGTATGCTGCTGAGGCGGTTGTGGCGATGCGGTCGCGAGCTTCCATTGCATTACAGATAAAAGATCTGCCGGATGATGAAAAAATCAAATTTCAATTTGAATAATGATTTTGGTATGTCTGCCATATTCTTTGCAATTTTGTGCGCAGACCAAGGGTTATGAGATTGGCTGGTGCTGAAAAATATTATAAGTGGCATTGCATCTCTTGTTGAAAATAAGGTGAAAGATGCAAAGACTGCAGAGCGATGTTCTGGAGTGGGAGGTTTGAAAACCAATGACGGAAATAATAAAAATCCTGGATCATTTGAATCAGTTGCTCCCCTTGTCCTCCAAGGAAAAAAGAAGCACCTTTGAATCCCGAATGCTAAAGCTCTCCAACTTCATGATGGGTGTTGCATGCATTTTCTTCATTCTTCTTTTATTATTGTCCACCATGGCTTGGTTACTTCCAGAGATCAAGTTTCGAGTCGCCGTTCAAACAACGGCAGGTATTCTGTACATAATCTGTATGGTGCCGGTTTTTTCGGGTCTGCTGCTCCAAATTCTATCTGGCTTGCCATTAATAATTTCGTTCAAAAAAGAATTCGAGGCAATGCTGCTGTTGGATGCCAAGAACGATTTGAAGCACGTCGAATCCTTGAAAGCCCATCCCCAGGAAATCCTGGTGCTGGCTCAGCAATGGAAAGGCATTCAAATCGAACGGATCAAAGCCAGACTGTCCCTGTTCTTCGGCTCCCCTGATAAAGCGGTGCTTTTTGCGGTCCTCGGGTTGGCATCCACAGTTTGGAAAGAGTTGACCCTTGCCAATCTTGAAAGCAAGCTCACCGATTTTGATCATTGGATCGCCTTCCCCATAGCCTGCGGCTTGGCCGCACTGGTGGGTATCGTCTTGGGCGGGATGGTGATGCGCAATTACCTGACCACCTTGACTTACCACCACGACCTGCTGGCCATGGCGATCGCTTCCCTAAAAACCCGAGGAAGCACCATCACGGACGCCAACAGATGCTTGCCGGTTATCGTCCCGTGACTCCGCGGCCTGCCCATGTGTGAATGTCAACGACCGCAGGGCGATCCACGCGGCTGCGCTACAACGCGCCTAACCTGCCCACCGACATCACCGACGCTCTGTGCCACGTCTGGAAGAACGCCTACGACGCGCTGGGCAACCGAACAGAGAGCGTGCTGCCCAGCGGCAAGAACGTGCAATGGCTGTACTACGGCTCCGGGCACCTGCACCAGATCCGGGTGGATGGCCACACGGTCAGCGACATGGAGCGCGACGCGCTGCACCAAGAGATATCGCGCACCCAAGGGGCGTTGACCAGCCGCTACGGCCTCGATCCCATGGGCCGGCTGGTGGCGCACAAAGTGAGCCGGGAAGCCGCCCTGAAAACGCTGCCCGGCGCGGCTACGGAAGCGTCGCTGCGGGACCGGGACCCACCAACCGCCATGTCCGGCCCACCGGGCCTGTCCGACCTGCTGGCCCGCCTGCCGCACCTGCCATCAGGCCATCGCATCGCGCGGCACTACCAGTACGACCGGGGCGGCAACCTCACGGCCACGCAGGACAGCCTGCGGGGGGCCAGCGAATACCGCTACGACGCGCTGGGCCGCATCCTGTCGGCGCACAAGGGCACGCGAAGCACGGCGCAGGGCACGCAGCAGGGGGAAGAGCGCGAGCAATTCACGTTCGACCCGGCCGGCAACCTGCTCAACCCGAACCGGGGCGGCGAGCAAAGCGCAGGCGGCGTGAGCCACGAGCGGGAAAAAGTGCCCACCAACCGACTCACCGTGTACCAGGACCTGCGGTTCACCTACGACCTGCACGGCAACGTCGTGCAACGGCTGGTGGGCTGGCACACGGTGCAGAACTATCGCTACAGCGCGGAGCACCAGATCGTGGAGGCCACCGTCACGCGCTACCGGGAGCGGCCGATGCCGAAAGCCGTGCAGGCTGGGCAAGTCCAGACCGAGCCGCCCGCGACCGTGCAGACCACGCGTTACCGGTACGACGCGCTGGGGCGGCGCATCGACAAGACGGACGCCTTCGGCAAGACCCGGTTCGTGTATGACGGCGACCTGCTCGCGGGAGAAATACGGGGCAGCAAAGTCAGCGAATACCTGTACGAGCCGGACAGCTTCGTGCCGCTGGCCAAACTGGAGTCGGAGGCGAAACAGGCTCCAGCGCAAATACCACTAGGGCATGTTGCTACAAAAGATGTAGTAAATGAGAAAGCCGAAGACAAAGACTTCGCCATCTACTACTACCAGTGCGACCAGATCGGGGCGCCGCAGGAACTGACGGACGAGGCGGGGCGGATCGTGTGGGCGGCCAGCTACAAGGTGTGGGGGCAGACGCAGGCGCTGCAGATGCTGCGCACGGGGACGGGCACCGATGGGGAAGCGGCGGTGTTCACGGCCAATGAAAGACCGCTGGCATTGGCGGCCAGCGGAGAGGTCCAAAGCCTCAACCTGGTGGAGCTGGCCGGGGTGATGCGGGGCAGTCAGGTCAGCGATTACCTGTACGAACCTGAGAAAAGTAATGTTTATCTATGGTCGCCGGCGGTGAATTGAATTATTGATTGAGTGAGTGCTGCAATGGAAAGTGCTGTTGATAATGAACAAGCTGCAATTTGTGAAAAGTACAATGGCAGCCCGTTGGCATTCAATCCGGCCTTGCATGTCGGGGTCCATCTTGCTTCGTTGAACCAGCAACCGATCTATGGCGTTCGAATTCAGCCGACGATTGATGCATCAGGATGGTATTTCTGGGGAGGCGAATATTCTGATGATGATGACTTTTTCCAGTCAGTGCATGGCTCTCATGTCTTGGAGCGGCTGCCAGAATTGGGTAAATATCTTGCCTTACCCCCTGGGTATAAATTCATTGTGGACGATGAGGGCTACGAGGATGTCTGGTACGACCCCTCTGCGTTTGTGCGCGCTGGCCAGGAGCCGTAAGGCCGGTATCTTGGAAGGGGTTTGAATGGCGGCTGGACACCAATTTCCAGAAATAGAGTCCTTGACGGCATGGGTGGCGCAAGATCTGAAGCGACAGGAATCTATTTGTGAAGAAATCCTGGAAAAACTCCCTGATCGTTTCCAGCGGGCCGGGTCTTTTCATGCCATTGATCATCGAACGCAATCGAAAGTGGACATTCCGTGCTTCTATGACGAGGAATACGAAACCCCCTTGAGCCTGATCTTTGGTGGGGTGTTTGATTACGGCATGAGCGATGCGCATAAAAAAAGCCATTCAGGCCTTGTGCTCTCCCGATGAATGGCACATGCTGAAACCCTTGGTGGAAGGCCGTACCTCACCAGAGGAGAAAGCCGTACGCCCATTTCTGATGAGCAGGTTTCCGCTTTTTGAATGGGTGGCGGAAGAAAATATCGATTTGTCTGGCGATTTGGAACGGCCTGATTTTTCGACGGAGGAGGGGCCTTACCCCATCTATTTGTCAACCCGCGAGGCTGAAAAATTCTTGAGCAAAAGCGGCTACCGCTTACCGTGGGACCATGAGTGGGAATATGTGGCAAAAGAGCTGCGGTCGAATATTTTCATTGGCGGAGATAAGTTGCCCCGGGGCGATCTTTCAAAAAATGTCTGCCTGACGTCTTTCGGGAGTGCTTCGAAGAATAAGAAAGCCTCCAATTTTTTTGGAATCGCAGGGCTCGGTTTGGCAGCGATGACCAAAGTGGAGGGCCGCAATGGCGTGATGGTGAGGGGTGGTGCTTCCGGTTTCTATCCATTCCAAGGTCCAGCGCAATGGGCGATGCTTTCTACGGAACTTCAAATCCCCCTGCAAAATATGGCCGATTCTTTGGCGGGCATCCGGTTGTGCATGGATATTCCGAATTAAGCTGGAAAGCTGCAGATTGTCGGGGCCAGCGGATACCTCGCCCCTCCCGGTTTCGGATGGCGTGCGAATGGTTCGCCTTTGCCCATGTCCAAGATGAGGGCTTGGATAAGGGGAACCTCTCAAAACCCCTGTCTCAGCCACTTGGCGCGCTTACAAATCACGAGTTACGGCGTTCAAGCCTTGCAAATTCGGAAGTTTTGAGAGGTTCCCTAAGGTATTCCCTTTGCTTTGAGGAATCGAAATGGGAAACGCATGCTGCACGCCTACGGTATCTGGCAGTGGCCGGATCAGCCGCCAGAACTCTTCCGCCGAATCGGTTCGGCCTTCTGCTGAGGAGCCGCGGCGCAGCAGCAGCCACGCCAATGCAACCCCATTGCCCATCAGTCCCAGGCGCAGCAGCAGTGGCGGTAGTGAGGAAAGCGGGCCTTTCAACCGTTTGCCTGGCGATCTGCAGCACCACATCGGCAGCTTGCTGCCCAGGACGGGGCGTTCGGCGCTTCGTCAGGCTTCGCAAACCCTCCATCAGGCGTTGCCCCGTGGCGAACGCGACGTCATGCATTCCATCGAGGGGGTCCATGCCCTGCTGGGTATCAATCCAGGCACGCCAAACGATGAAGTTTCATTGGCCATTGGCCGTGCTATCCAGGCCGCACAAAATCATCCGGGATGGACCGACCGGGGCAGGCTGCTGGTGGCTGCGCGGCACGCGGTTCAACCTCTTCAAAACCATCCTGACCGTGAGCAGTTGTTGCTGCAGATCGATTCCGCGATCCAGAACAGCGGATTGAGCGCAGAGCAATGGAGGCGTACCAATGCCGTCTTTGCCCAGATGGTCAACGCCAGGGCCAACGCGTAGGCAGACGGGTTTCATTGGCCTGCGCAGAGCGATGCACATCGCTCCCTGCGGCCGGCTCGGTGCTGCTCCGGGGCCTCACTCCCCTTGCGACCCCCGGTGCGCCCAGCCCGTGGTGTGCTTTTCCAGCACGCTGAACAGCTCGTACATCACCATCGCCATGGCGCCCACCACCATCAGGCCGGCGAATGCCAGCCCCATCTGCATGGACGAGCCGGCCGAGATCAGCAGGTAGCCGATGCCCTCGTTGGCAGCGGTCATCTCCGACACGGTGGTGCCCACGAAGGCGAGGGTGATCGCCACCTTGAGCGAGCCGTAGAAGTACGGCAGGGAGCGCGGCAGGCCGACCTTGGTGAGCACGTCCCAGCGCTTGGCGCCCAGCACGCGCAGCACGTCTTCCAGCTCGGGCTCCAGCGTGGCCAGGCCCGTGGCGATGTTGACCATGATCGGAAAGAAGCTGATGAGAAAAGCCGTGAGGATGGCCGGCCCCACGCCGATGCCGAACCACACGACGAGGATGGGCACGAAGGCCGCCTTGGGCAGGGCGTTGAAGGCGGTCATCAGCGGGTAGACGGCGGCATACGCCAGCCGCGACGAGCCGATGACGAAGCCCAGCAGCACCCCGACCACGATGGCAATGCCAAAGCCGGCCATGGTGACCCAGAAGGTGCGCCAGGCGTGGCCCGCGATGATCCACTTGAACTCCACGAACTGCGTCCAGATCGCCCAGGGGCTGGGGAAGATGAACTCCGACACGCCCAGGCCCGAGCAGATCACCTGCCACAGCACGAGTACCGTGAACAGCAAAACCCAGGGCGACCAGCGCTCCACCCGTTTCTTGTGCAGCGCGTTCATTGCGTGATCTCCCCGCCGGTCTTGCGCAGGGCGCCGATGTGGCCGCGCAGCTCCAGCACGATGTCGGTGAATTCCTTGGTGTAGGTCAGTTCCAGCTCGCGCGGGCGCGGCAACTCGATGTCGCGCTTGACCACGAAGCGGCCGGGGCTCTTGCTCATCACGTACACGGTGTCGGCGAGGAACACGCTCTCGCGCAGGTCGTGCGTGACGAGGATGACGTTGAACTGCTGCTCGGCCTGCAGGTCGCGCAGGATGCACCACAGCTCCTCGCGCGTGAAGGCGTCGAGCGCGCCGAAGGGCTCGTCCAGCAGCAGCATCTTGGGCTCGTGGATGAGGGCGCGGCAGATGCTGGCGCGCTGCTGCATGCCGCCCGACAGCTGCCAGGGGAACTTGTCTTCGTAGCCGGCCAGGCCCACCTTCTGCAGCAGGGCACGCGCGCGGGCCTCGTATTCCTTGCGGCGGGCCTTGAACTGGCTGCGGTGCGGCTCGACGATCTCCAGCGGCAGCAGCACGTTGGCGACGGTGGTGCGCCAAGGCAGCAGCGACGGGGCCTGGAAGGCCATGCCCGAGATCTTGAGGGGGCCGGTCACGGGCTGGCCGTCGATGCGGATCTTGCCCATCGAGGGCATGCGCAGCCCGGTGGCCAGCTTCATGAAGGTGGACTTGCCGCAGCCCGAGGGCCCCACGATGGCGATGAACTCGCCGCGGCGCACCTGCAGGTCGATGGCTTCGACCGCAAAGTGGTTGGCGCGCAGCAACTCTTCGTTGTAGGCGAGCCAGACATCGCGAAAATCCACGAAATAGGTGTCGTCGGCCTGCATGGGATGAAAGAAGGGTTTGGAGTGAAAAGGGCCGCCAGCACAATCAGTACTAGGGCATATTGCTATTAAATTTGTAGCAATTGCCGAGTGGCGCGTGGCGGGCTCGGGAGGGCCGGGGGGCTGACCCCCATGGGCCGGCCCCCGGTGCCGTCACTTCCTGGGCAGGATGTTCAGCTCGGCCGCTGGCGGCAGGAAGCTGCCGTTCCACACCGTCTCGGCGTTCACGCGGGACTTGGTGGCGAACGCGTCGGACACCTGCGAGGCCATCAGCGCCAGGCGCTGCGGCTTCGCCTGGCCGAAGCCTTCGGCCCGCGCGTCGGCGCTGTTGACCACGGTGTCGATGGCCAGTTGCAGGCGGCGGGTTTCCAGGGCCACGTTCACGATGCCGTCGCGCTCCTTCACGGAGGCGATGGCGGCGGCCGGGTTGGCCATGACCTCTTTCGCGCCTTGGGTGAAGGCCTTGAGGAAGGCGCGGATCGCCTCGGGGTTCTCCTTGACCAGCTTGGGGCTGGCGATGATCACGTTGCCGTACAGCTTCACGCCGAAGTCGGCATAGGGCAGCACCACCACGTCGCTGGCCTTGGCGCCGCGCGCTTCCAGGTTCAGCAGCGAGGTGAAGGTGAAGCCGGTGATGGCGTCCACATCGCCGCGCACCAGCATGGTCTCGCGCAGCGGCGGGTCCATGGCGGTCCATTGCACGTTGCCGATGCCGTTGGCCTTGGCAAAGATGGGGAAGGCGCGGCGGCCGGCGTCGAACACCGGGGCGCCCAGCTTCTTGCCGGCCAGGTCGGCGGGCTTGGCGATGCCGCTCTTCTTGAGCGCCATGACCGAGGCCGGCGTGTTGTTGTAGACCATCATCACGGCCACGGGCTTGTTCTGCGCGTCGGGGTTGTTGGCGTGGAATTCCATCACCGCGGCCAGGTCGGCGAAGCCCATGTCGTAGGTGCCCGAGGCCACGCGCTGCACGGCGCCGCCGGAGCCGTTGCCCGCGTCCACCGTCACGTTCAGCCCGGCCTCCTTGAAGTAGCCCTTGGCCGTGGGCAGCAGGAAGAACGCGGCCGGCCCTTCGAAGCGCCAGTCGAGCTGGAACTTGATGGGCGTCAAGGTCTGGGCCTGGGCCAGGGTGAACGCGCTGGCGGCGGCCAGGGCCACCACGGCTTTCAGGAGGGAACGTTTGTGCATGGGGTCTCCGGTCGTGTCGGTCGATGGCATCCCGATCAGCAAGATCGATGCCCGGTTCCAGGCTCTGCCCCCGGCGGGGCGGTGCGGGCATGAACCAATGCGGTGCATGCTGCGGGAGGGTCTCCACAGTGGTGCCTGGCGGTCGGAGCCCCTGCCGGCACGGTCGCAGGGCGGGAGGAAGGCGGGCAGAGCCGGGTTCGGCATTCCGGCGGCGCGTTCGCATCGGCGGTGACCGGGATCACCCCGTGGCGTTTTAATTTTCCTTTTTCGAGCGAGAGGAGCCATGCCCATCCAGCCGAGTGCCTTTCCTGGCATATTCATCCGCACCTCGACGAGGGCGACCCAAGATGGAAGCGGCCCCGCGCTGCAGGGCGCCGAGTTCGTGCGGCGCAACGAATCCGCGCTGCAGCAACTGGCCTCGCGGGATTCGGGCCGTGCGCTGCTGCGGCAGATCGAGGCCATCACCGCAATGGCTCCGCGCAAGCGGGTGGTCCTGACCCCTGCCCAGAATGGTGAGGTCCATGTGCGCTCGTTCCGGCGCGACGACGCCACGCAGGAACGTATCGGCTTGAACAAATTGGAGGACATCGACGCCTACCTGAGCGAGCGGCGCGCGCCCAGTGCCTTCATGCCGGTTGTGGCGGCGGCCCCTTTGCCCGGTCTTGAAACACCCGGTGCCGATGAAGCGTGGGTCTATACAGACCCCGAAGTTGCATACCGGTATCCCACGCCCGAGTCCGGCGAAGGCGAACCCAGTCCTGCGGATTACGTCGCCACGCTGGCGCATGAGTTGATTCATGCCCGCGACAGCCTGCACGGCATCCATCCCGCGCGCACGGCCGACGAAACCCGTTACCAGCATCCTGTCACGAAATCGCCGATCCCCCGTTCACTGCTGCCCGCAGAACTGCGCACGGTCGGCGTTGGCGCCCATGCCGGCGCCGAGCCCACGGAAAACACGATTCGAGCCGAACAAGGGCTCACGCAGCGCCCCAGCTACCACGGCTTCACCACGGATGGCCACGGCGACGTGGCGGTATCGGTATCGGCTGCGACGCCTGGGAAAACGCAGGACAAGTCCGTCTGAAAGGCGGCCGGGCGTGGATTGCCAACGTTTTCCGTATATCGAAATGCGGTTCTTCACCAGGGAGGGATTCGTTTCCCGGGCGGGGGCTTCGGGACTTCCGAAAAAAGCCGGCAGGCGGGGCAAGACGATGACTCGCATGTCATTGCCCTCCAAACTCTCGAACCGCTTCGGTCTGGCCCGCTTCAGCGTTGATACGCCCATGGGCCAGACACAGCGGACCCCATCGATCCCCAGTGCCGCGGTGCGGCCGCCCCTGGACGGCCCGGCGCCTCGCCGCTCCAGCGCCGCAGCATCGACCCTGCCGCCGCGTGGCGCTTTGCCGGACAGGAATGAGGCCGCTGACCACGCCAACGTCCCGGCGGCCGCGCAGGCCGCTGCCGCCCAGCCCCAAGCCACCCATGTGCTGCTCGATGCCATGGCACAGGCCGAGCCCGACGGCTCCGCGTTGACGAAGGCGCTGTTCGGGCCGGGTGGGCAGCGTTTCGGCGTGGCGGCAGATCTCGCACTCGCGCTGACCGAGATGGATTTTTCGCGCATGGTACCGATTCCGGGGCTTCCTGGCGCGCCCACCGTGATCCTGGCCGAAGCCCTGGCCGCCGCGACGGGCGGCGACGCACAACTGGCACTGGGCGCGCTGGAACTCCTGCAGGAGTTTGATCCGCAGCAGGAAATCGCCGCGGCCTGGCAGCAGCGGGCCGGTGCGCCGGACGACGACGCGGCCTCGGTCTTCTACACGCCCGCAGGCTCCTTGCATGGGGTCGACGACGAGCCGGCTCCCTTGTCGCCCCCGGTCTCGCCCGCAGTCTCGCGCTCGCCATCGGCCTCGTCGATGGAAGGGGGTTCGGTCTATCACACGCCCTCGGCTTCGCTGGATGGCGGCCCTGACCGGTCGCTGCCGGGCTCGCCGCGGCGCTCCGATGCGGGCCTGCCGAGCGATGCCACCCTGGCGGCGCGGCGTGCGGTGTGGCAGGTGGCAGCCGCCCTGGCCGACACGCCCATGGGCCTGGACGTACTCCAGGCCGTCGTGGCACGCCCTGTGGATGCGGCGCACAGCCGGGACTTCGCGCTGCTGCTCAAGGCCGCATCGGGAATGCCGCCCGGGCGCGCGGAGCGGGGCGACCCTGCCGCCATCCTGGCCAGCGCGCCGGCCCTGGACACGCTGACGGGCAAGGCCGTCGCTTGCGCCGCGGCGCGGATGGTGGGTGATGTGGCCGCGGCCTTGCCCCACCAGTGGGCGCTGACCGCCGTGCGCAACGACCTGTTCGAGACTGGGCCGGGGACGGACTTTGCCGCGATCAACGCCCGCCTGATGAAGACCGGGCGCTGGATCGAGCGCGCCACGCCGGAGCGCGGGCGCCTGCTGCGCAACCCGATCTTCGGCAAGTCGCCTTTCCGGGCCCTGCGCCACGGAACGCAGAAGGTGGAGCGGGGCCCGGCCGTCACGCGCCACCGGCTGGCGCGCGAGACGGCGCTGCGCGAGGCCGCCGCTGCTTTGCAGGACCAACTGATCGACGCCGCACCGTACCTGCGCTCGCCGGGCCCCGGCCGGGTGCCCGAAGCGTTGCTGCGCGCGGCGGTGCTGCGGCATTGCCTGGAGACGCCGGTACCGCAGTCGTTCGAACGGGCGGGCTTCGACGAGGCGGCCTGTGCCGACATCGCGGACCGCCTGGCGCTCCTGCTGTCGCGGGACCCCAGGCCGGGCCTGGCGCGCCAGTTGGCGCAATCGCCGCAGTTGCTGGCGCTGGCCGACCTGCGCCTGGATGCCGAGGCGATGGGCCAATGGTTTTCCGAGGCCCGCGAGGCGACCGGCAATGTCCAGGCGCTGGAGCGAGAAAACGTGCACTGGGTGCAGGCCATCTCCAAGGCCCTGGCGCGGGCCGAGAAAGAGGTGCAAGGCCGCGACACCCGGGTGCCGGTGATCACCCGCGAGACCGTGCGTTCGGCATTGAAGGACATCGTCGCCAACATCGAGGGCTCGTCGCGGCTGCGGCTGAGCAGCGGCGGGCTGGTCGGCGTGGGGCTGCGGCAGATCACGTCGTCGATCAGCGCGGTGGCGAGCGCCTTTTTCCTGCGGGGACGGATCGATGGCCGGGCGCAGCGCGGCCGCCAGGCGGTGTTCGAAATCGCCATGCCGCCCTACGATATGGAGCTGTTGCTGGGATCGCAGCGCCAGGTGGCCAAACAGGTGGGGGTCGGCGCGTTCGTCGGTCCGGACATCGGCGTGGCGAAGGCGGGGGTGAACGTCGATACGGTGCTGTACGGAAGGGAGGACGCCGAGATGCAGGGCATCTCCCTGCGCCTGCCGCGGGTCGGCCGGCCGGTGCCGGAGCTGCGGGCCGAGTTCTCGGCGCTGGTGGACGCGCTGCTCGACGGCAGCGAAGGCGGGGCGCGGGCGGATGACCCCACTGATCTCCTGCAGCGGCTGCTGCAGGAGTTTCCTGACCTCACGGTCAACCGTGTCGGCTTGGCCGTCGATGGCCGCCGCCGGCATGGGCTGGGCGCGGACCTGATGGGATCGATCGGGAAGTGGTATGCCAAGGTCAGTGCCGGTGTCGGCGGCTTCGTCGAGGCCCAGCGCGATGTCACCAAGCACTACGCCGACGCCACCGGGCGCATGCGCGTGGAACGATCGATCCAGGGAAACAACCTGCGCGCCGGGGTTGGTGCCAAGGTGTCGGCTGGCCCGTCCGCCACCGTCGCGTCGGACACCTCGTTTTCTGGCAAGGTCGATGGGTCGCTCGCCGCGGTGCAATTCGGCGTGGGCGCGGAACACATTCTCTCGGGCGTGTCCCACCGGCGGGAGGCCGTGTACGAGGACGGCCGCCTGCATCCGCTGTCGTTCGAAGAGACGGAATACCAGAAAGTCGATGCCTTCATGGAGTCGATGAAGCCGCAGAGGGACGCGTGGGTGGACGCTGGTGCCGACCCTGCGCGCCTCGATGGCCTGCTGAACGACATGAGCAGCGATGCGGCGCCCACCCACAGCTTCGCGGCACGCCACATCGTGACGCCCGAGGCCCGCGCGCGGGACGATGCCTACCGTTCGTCCATGCAGCTGTGCGCGAAGCACCCGAGCGGCTTGCCGCAGGCGGTCTCCGCGCTGGCCGAAACGGTTGAAGCGCAGTGGAAGGACCCGGCGGCCAAGCAGCCCTATTCGCTGCGCTCGTACGAGCGCAACATGGTGCAGAAGACGCAGGGCGTGGAAGTGGTGGTTCAGTTGGCGAGCGTGGAGACGGCCGAGGCCTCGCACATCGACAACCGCCTGGACGTGCCGGCCCAAAGGCCACGCCGGGCCTGAAAGCGTGGGGCACACGGTTCGGCCGGGGCGGCAAACGGCCCGGGCGGGCCGTGGTTTGCGCCATGCCTTGTGCAGGCATCGGCTGCCACCTCGCCAGGCCGGCCCCGGGGTGGGGGCCGGTCTGGCGAGGTGGACTTTTTTTAGCGGCTCTTGGCCGCTGCCGCGTTCGCTGCGGCCAGCGCGGTCATGTTGACCACGCGGCGCACGGTGGACGAAGGCGTCAGCACATGGGCCGATGCCGCGGCGCCCAGCAGGATCGGACCGATGGTCGTGCCGTGGCTGCCGGTGGTCTTGAGCACGTTGAACAGAATGTTCGCCGCGTCCAGGTTGGGGCAGATCAGCACGTTGGCCGAGCCCGACAGCGTGCCTTCCAGCAGCGCGTTGTGGCGGATTTTTTCCGACAGGGCCGAGTCGCCGTGCAGCTCGCCGTCGCACTCGATGTGGGGCGCCGCCTTCACGAACAGGTCGCGTGCCGCGCGCATCTTGCGGGCCGAGGGGCGCGTGGACGAGCCGTAGTTGGAGTGCGACAGGAACGCCACCTTCGGCGGCAGGCCGAAGCGCTGCACTTCCTCGGCCGCCATCAGCGCGATCGCGGCCAGTTGCTCGGCATCGGGCGCCTCGTTGATGTACGTGTCGGCGATGAACAGCGTGTGCTGGTCCAGCGTGAGCGCGTTCACCGTGGCGAAGTCCGGCGTGCCTTCCTTCAGGCCGATCACCTGGCGCACATGCTCCAGATGGTGGTCGAAGCGGCCCACCAGCCCGCACAGCAGCGCGTCGGCGTCGCCCAGGCGCACCATGAGCGCGCCGATCAGCGTGTTGGAGCGGCGCACTGCGGCCTTGGCGGCCTCGGGCGTGATGCCGTCGCGGCCCATGAGTTGGTGGTAGGCCTCCCAGTACTGGCGAAAGCGCGGATCGTCCTCGGGATTGCAGATCTCCACGTCCTTGCCCGGCTGCAGGCGCAAGCCGGCCTTGGCGATGCGCGTGGCGATGACGGCGGGGCGGCCGATCAGGATCGGGCGCGCCAGGCCTTCGTCGACGGCCACCTGCGCCGCGCGCAGCACGCGGTCGTCCTCGCCCTCGGCATAGGCCACGCGCTGGGGTGCGGCCTTGGCGGCGGTGAAGACCGGGCGCATGAACATGCTGGTCTGGTAGACGAAGCGGGTGAGGCTTTCGCGGTAGGCCGCGTAGTCCTGGATGGGCCGCGTGGCCACGCCCGAGGCCTCGGCCGCCTTGGCCACGGCCGGGGCGATGCGCAGGATCAGGCGCACGTCGAAGGGCGTGGGGATGAGGTAGTTGGGGCCGAACGACAGCTCCTGGCCCGCATAGGCCGCGGCCACCTCGTCGCTCATCTCGGCCTTGGCGAGGTCGGCGATCTCGCGCACGCAGGCCAGCTTCATCTCCTGCGTGATCTTGGTCGCGCCGCAGTCGAGCGCGCCGCGGAAGATGTACGGAAAGCACAGCACGTTGTTGACCTGGTTCGGATAGTCCGAACGGCCCGTGGCGATGATGCAGTCGGGGCGCACGGCCTTGGCCAGTTCGGGGCGGATCTCCGGCTCGGGGTTGGCCAGGGCCAGGATGATCGGCTTGTCGGCCATGGTCTTGACCATCTCGGCCGTCAGCACGCCGGGGGCCGAGCAGCCCAGGAACACGTCGGCGCCGTTGACCACGTCGGCCAGCGTGCGGGCCTCGGTCTTTTGCGCGTAGCGGGCCTTGGATTCGTCGAGGTGGGTCCGGCCGTCGTGGATCACGCCCTTGGAGTCCACCACGAAGATGTGCTCGCGCTTCACGCCCAGGCCCACCATCACGTCCAGGCAGGCGATGGCGGCGGCGCCTGCGCCCGACACGGCCACCTTCACCGCGCCGATCTCCTTGCCCACCAGTTCCAGGCCGTTCAGCAGCGCGGCGCTGGAGATGATGGCCGTGCCGTGCTGGTCATCGTGGAACACCGGGATGTTCAGGCGCTTGGAGAGTTCGCGCTCGATGTAGAAGCACTCGGGCGCCTTGATGTCTTCCAGGTTGATGCCGCCCAGCGTGGGCTCCAGCGACGCGATGATCTCCACCAGCTTGTCGGGATCGCGCTCGGCCAGCTCGATGTCGAACACGTCCACGCCCGCGAACTTCTTGAACAGGCAGCCCTTGCCCTCCATCACCGGCTTGCCGGCCAGCGGACCGATGTCGCCCAGGCCCAGCACGGCCGTGCCGTTGGTGATCACACCCACCAGGTTGCCGCGCGCCGTGTAGTCGAACGCCAGCGACGGGTCGGCCTGGATGTCCAGGCAGGGGTAGGCCACGCCCGGCGAATAGGCCAGGGACAGGTCGCGCTGGTTGGACAGCGGCTTGGTCGGCGTGACCGAAATCTTGCCGCGGCTGGGGTTGCGGTGGTATTCGAGCGCGGCTTCGCGCAGGGCCTGCTCGGCTGCGGACAGTGTGTGTTGTGTCATGGATGGAGATCCTAGGGAGAAATGCGCAGGGAGCTTACTCCAAGCGGGGCGCGGAAATCCTCCCTGCCAATGCGGATTGCGCATGGCGTGCAACGCGTTCGCAAGGCCCGCGCGATGGCGCCGCCATGGTGTCGACATCGCGCCGCCATCGCACGGCTTCAGAAGCTTTCCCACTCTTCCTGGCTGCCTTTCGGGGGAAGTGCGCGCGGCACGGCCCGTGCCGGCGCGGGCCGTGGTGCCGCCGCCCTGGCGTGGGGGAGGGCGCGGGCCGGCTGGCTGCGATGCACAGGCGCCTCGCGCGGGCGCAGGAGCGGGGCATGGGCCTTGGCCGCAGCCGGGGGGGACGAAGGCAGGGGCGCGGCTTCGTCGAGCTTGAAGACGCCCACGGCGGCCACCAGCTGCTTGACCTGCTGGTCGAGGCTGTCGGCCGCTGCCGCTGATTCCTCCACCAGGGCCGCGTTCTGCTGCGTCACCTGGTCGAGCTGCATCACGGCTTCGTTGATCTGGCTGATGCCCGAGGTCTGCTCCTGGGTCGCCGACGTGATCTCCTGGATCAGGTGGCTCACGCGCTGGACCTGCCCGACGATGTCCTCCATGGAGGTGCCCGCGGCATTGACGAGCTGGCTTCCGTTGGCCACCTTGTCCACGCTGTCGTTGATGAGCGTCTTGATCTCCTTGGCGGCTTCGGCGCTCTTTTGGGCGAGGCTGCGGACCTCGCTGGCCACCACCGCGAAACCGCGGCCCTGCTCGCCGGCCCGGGCCGCCTCGACGGCGGCATTGAGGGCCAGGATGTTGGTCTGGAACGCGATGCCGTCGATGACGCCGATGATGTCGGCAATCCGCTGGGACGAGTGGTTGATCTCCCCCATCATCGATACGACCTGCCCGACCACTTCGCCACCCTTTTGCGCGGCCTGGCTGGCGGACTGGGCCAGTTGCGCGGCCTGCTTGGCGGTGTCCGCGCTGCTCATCACCGTGCTGGTCAGCTCCTCCATGGAGGCGGCGGTCTCCTCCAGGTTGCTCGCCTGCTCTTCGGTGCGTTGCGACAGGTCGGCGTTGCCGGTGGCGATCTGGGTCGCGCCCACGGCGATGTTGCCGCTGCTGGCGCGCACCGTGCCGACCACCTCGCGCAGCGAGGTTTGCATGGTCTGCATGGCCGCCACCACGCTGCCCGGGGCGGCGCGGGAGGTGTCGATGGGGAAGGTCAGATTTCCCTGCGCGATGGCACCGGCCACCCGTGCCACATCGGCGGGCTCGCCGCCCAGCTGGCGCGTGAGCCCCCGCGTGAGCAGGACGCCGATCAGGATGCCCAGGACCACGCCGCCGATCGTGAGGCAGATGAGGATGAGGCGCACCTGGAGGTAGATCTCGGTCGTCTTGTCGTTCAGGCTCTTGGCATTGCTGCGCTTGCGTTCGACGATCTGTCCCAGCAGGTCGTCGGCCTTGTCGGCGAGCTGTCTGACTTCATGGATTCTGGTCACCGAGGCGCGCGTGTTCGCCAATTCTTCCGTCTGCAGCAGCGCGAGGACGGATTGAATGCCATCGTCGTAGGCCTTGGCGGCTTTCTGGCTCTCGGTCACCAGGGCCTTGCCCTGTTCCGTCACGGAGAAGTTGCCTGTCTTGTTCAGCGATTCGTGCATCGCCTTCAAGCGGGCCTGCACCGATTCCGTGTGGGTACGCCGCTCCTCCTGCGTCGATGCGAGCAGGGCATTGCGAATCGCCCGGCCTGCAGCGATGAGCTGGATATTGGCGTCCGCCGCATGGGACAGGCCGACCACCTCACGCTCGTACATCAGGTCGGCCAGGTCATTGATCTCACTGGATCGCAGGATGCCGGTCGTGCCGATCAACGCGCCGATCGCCGCGACTGCCAGAAAGCCAGCGGTCAGCTTGGTGCCGACCTTCATTCGTGTAAACCATTCCATTTTCGGAGTCCGTTGGGATTGTCAAAGACCAGCGGTGGCGCTGGCGACGCATTGGATTGCCGCAGGAATGGCCCAGGCCTCGTGAGCACTGGGTGGAGGGGCGTTGATTCACGAGGCGCCGTGACGCGCCTCGTGCAAGCAAGGTCGAGAGCCGCTTTTGTCTTTTGTCGTTGTTGGAGCCGATGGCAAAGCCTTGCAGGGACACATCGCGGGACCGTGCCAATGCCTGCGTAACCAATAGTTTCAAATCCTATCAGAAATGAAACCGATTAGTGTCATTAATGGCGATGCCTGTCAGCACGGAGCAACAAACGGAAGCGGTTGAAGTCCTGGTGCGCCCTGCACAGGTGCACGTGGAAAGGCCGCAGCGGTTGCCGCGGCAGGTCGCAGGCGATCAGGTGGCGCGGCAGCCGGCCAGGAAGACCGCCACGGACCGGTGCATGAGATGCGCCTGCTCTTCGGGCGATCCGGGAGGCATCGCGAAGGCCGCCAGGTTCTGCGCCGGCGATGAGATCAGGCTGGCGAACACCTTCGCCAGGGTGGGCAGGTCATCCACCACCATGGCTTCACTGGCGAACAGGGCCGCCAGATGCTGTGCCAGAAGCGCCAGGTATTGCTCGATCAATCCATGGACCAGCGGGGCCAGCTCCGGGTGCAGCGCGATGCCGTGGATGGCGAACCGAAGCCAGTTCTGCATGCCTGGGTGCAGCAGCGTGGCATTCATTTCCAGGCCGATCCGCACCAGCTTGTCCTGCAGGGCCAGGCCGGGCGCGAACTGAAAATCGAGTTGCAATGCGGGCAGCGCGGCGGTCGCCAGCACCTCGCGCAACAGGTTTTCCTTCGACTCGAACCGGGTGTAGATGGTCCGCTTCGTCACGCCTGCCGCAGTGGCGATGGCTTCCATGCTGGTGCCAGCGTAGCCGTGCTCCAGCATGAGTGCAGACGCCACACCGACAATGATCTGGCGCAGTTCCTGCGCGCGCTGGACGCTGGGGCGTCCGAGGGGGGATCGGCCGACTGACGGGGCACGACCTTCGGTGGGGGGCATGGTGGCGGGTCGTGTCTGTCGCTGTGGGGCACGAATGCTACGCCCGCGCCGCCCATGCCGCCTGGGGAACTGCCTCTAAACGGAGATGGGATGGCGAACCGGTGGCCCGCCCGGTGGGCTCGCGTGCGCGAATCAGCCCCGCGTGCCGTCCCGCGCCGGCAGCGGCGCCAGCGAGTCGCGCAGGCGGTCGTGCGAGCGGGGCGCCTGCGAATCGAGCGCTTGCTCCACATGCCCGATGTGCGTCAGCATGCGCTCGCGCGCCAGGGCCGTGTCGCCGCGCTCGAGGGCCTCGACGATGGCGGCGTGCTCGGCGCACGACTGGCTGGCCTCGTGGCGCGACTGGTAGAGCGAGGCGGCCAGCGTGGTGCGCGCGGTGAGGTCACGCAGGATGCCGCTCAGGCTGCGGTGGCCCAGCGCTTCGGCCAGGCACACATGGAAGTCGGCCAGCAGAAAAGCCCGGGTGGCGGCATCCGCATCGTCGATGGCCTGCTGCTCCTGCGCGATGTGCTGGCGCAGCCGGCGCACCACCGCCTGCAGCGGCCGCCCGGCTTCGGCCAGGATGCCGGACTCCACGATGCGCCGCGCCGAGAAGGCATCACGGGCGTCTTCCACCGAAGGCTCCACCACGTACCAGCCCCGGCGTGGCCGCACCTCGACGAAGCCGCGCGCCTGCAGTTGCATGAGCGCCTCGCGCACCAGGGTGCGGCTCACGCCGAACAGGGTGGCCAGCGCCTGCTCGCCCAGCCGCTCGCCGGGGGCGAGCTTTTGCGCCAGGATGGATTCCACCACCTGCTGGGCGATCTGGGTCTGGCTGCTGGCACCGTTCATGGTGAGCAAAGGGCGGTGCCGGCCGTCGCTTTTCAGCGCGGCAGGGCGAGGGGCGTCGCGCCGCCGTGGCCTGCTGCGGCGTGCTTGTCCAGCGTGAAGCCGGCCACGGTGCGCGAGAGGTTGTGCGCCTGCTCGTTGAGCACGCCCGAGGCGGCGGTGGACTCTTCGACCAGCGCGGCGTTCTGCTGCGTGGCGCGGTCCATCTCGGCGACAGCCTGGTTGATCTGGCCGATGCCGGCGCTCTGCTCGGTCATCGAGCTGTTGATCTCGCCGATGATCTGCGTGACGCGCTGGATGCTGTCCACGATCTCGCCCATGGTCTCGCCCGCCGCGCGCACGCGCTGGGTGCCGGTCGTCACGCTCACGCCCGAGGCATCGATGAGCGTCTTGATCTCCTTGGCCGCCGTGGCGCTGCGGTGCGCCAGGCTGCGCACCTCGCTCGCCACCACGGCGAAGCCCCGGCCGTTCTCGCCGGCACGGGCGGCTTCCACGGCCGCGTTCAGGGCCAGGATATTGGTCTGGAAGGCGATGGAGTCGATCACGCCGATGATCTCGCCGATCTTGGAAGAGGCCTTGGAGATCTCGTCCATGGTGCTGACCGCGCTGGCCACCACTTCACCGCCCTTGCTGGCCGACGCGCTGGCCGAGGTGGCCAGGCGCGTGGCCTGCGCCGCCGCATCGGCGGACTGCTTGACGGTGACGGTGAGCTGCGACAGCGAGGCCGAGGTTTCCTGCAGGTTGCTGGCCGAAGTCTCGGTGCGGTTGGACAGGTCGTGGTTGCCGGCCTTGATTTCGTCGGTGGCCGTCTTCATCGATTCGACGCCGTGGCGCACGTCCTGCAGCACGGTGCTGATCTTGTCCACGAAGGCATTGAACGACGAGGCGATCTGCGCCACCTCGTCGCTGCCGGAGACGGGCAGGCGGTGCGTCAGGTCGCCGCCGCCCGAGCCGATCTCGTCCATGGCGTCGCGCACCTCCGACAGGCGGCGGAACGACTTGGCGGTGAGCATCGCGCCCACCGCAGCCGCCAGCACGGCCAGCAGCACGATGGCCACGGCCAGCGTCTGCAGCACGCTGCGCAGGCCGGTGGTGGCCTCGGCCTTGTCCAGGGCCACGATCAGCGACCAGTCGGTGCCCTGCACCGGGCGGGCCTTGAGCAGCTTGGCGCTGCCGTTGAGCTCCACCTCCATCGGCCGCGTCGCGCTTGCGAGCGAGGCCATGGCGGCGGGGGTGAGCAGGGGCGAGAGTTCGGTCACCGGCTTGAGGCTGAGCTTGGCGTCCGCGTGGGCCAGGATCTGGCCGTCGCTGTTCACCACGAAGCCCAGGCTGCTCGGCGTGGGGCGGATGGCGGCGACCACCTCGCGCACGCCCTCCAGCGGCACGGCGCCGTTGACCACGCCCTGCAGCGCGCCGCTGCGCAGCAGCGGGGCGACGAAAGCCACGTAAGGCACGCCAGTGGTCGAGTCGCCATACGGCTTGGTCACGGCCAGCTTGCCGGCCTGCACCGCGGCCTTGTACCAGGGGCGGGCCGTCGGGTCATAGCCCGCAGGGGTCTGCGTGGTGGACTTGAAGGTCTTGTCCTCCCAGCCCACGGTGGTGATGGGAAAGCCGTTGGCCTTGCCCATCAGGGCCACGTAGCCCTGCGGATCGCCCTGTTCCACGACCGCCGCGGTGGCGTTCACGGCGGCCGCCTTGGCGGACACCCACTGGTCGATGGCCATCGTGTTGCCCGCCGTAATGGCGTTCAGGTCCTGCTCGATGGTCTCGAACGTGTTGGTGCGGGTGATGGAGTAGGTGGCGGCACCGGTCACCGCCAGGGCACAGACGACGGTGGCGGTGCTGATGACGAGGATTTTGGAGCGCAGAGACTGGATCATGGCGGCCTCGGAAAAGGAAGTCCTGCATTACACCGTAATTGCGTTACCAGTGCTTACAGCATCCTGGAATGTGTGTGGAAGCCGCACTACACGTCCGTGGGCGCATCCAGCGCCTTGCCATCCAGCACGGCATGTGCTCGGTTCCGGTCGATGTCGCCTTCCCACGAGGCGATGGCCACGGTGGCCACGCAGTTGCCGATCAGGTTGCCCACCGCGCGGGCGATGCCCATGAACCAATCCACCGACAGCACCAGCACCAGGCCGATCGCGGGAATGGCCGGAATCGCATGCAGCGTGGCCGCCAGCACCACGATGGCCGAGCCCGGCACGCCGTGCGCGCCCTTGGAGGTCACCAGCGAGATCGCCAGGATCGTCAGTAGGTCCGCCATGGAAATCGGCGTGTTCGTGGCCTGCGCGATGAACACCGCCGCCAGGGTGATGTAGATCGAGAACGCGTCCAGGTTGAACGAATAGCCTGTGGGAATCACCAGGCCCACGGTCGAGTCGCGGATGCCCATGTGCTTGAGCTTGGCCATGACCTGCGGCAGCACGCTGTCGGACGACGTGGTGGCGAACACCACGGCCAGCTCCTCGCGCAGGTAGCGCAGCAGCTTGAACAGGCTGAAGCCCGAAAACCGCATGATCAGCCCCAGCACCACGGCCACGAAGATAAACACCGCCGCATAGAACAGCGCGACCAGCAGGCCCAGCTGCTTGAGCGAGCCGATGCCGTACTTGCCCACCGTGAACGCGATGGCCCCCAGCACGCCCAGGGGCGCGAGCTGGATGATCAGACCCATCGCCTTGAACAGCACGGCGGAAAAATCATCGATGAGCGAGACCACCCGCGCGCCGCGCTCGCCCACCAGCGACAGCGCACAGCCGAACACGATGGAAAACAGCAGCACCTGCAGCACGTCGCCCGTGGAGAACGCGCTGATCGCCGTGTTGGGAATCAGCTTGAGCAAAAAGTCGCTGAAGCCGCCGCCCGCCAGCTTGTTGGCGTTGTCGGCATAGGCGCCCATGGCCGAGGCGTCCAGCGCCCGCGGGTCCACGTTCATGCCGACGCCCGGCTCGAATACGAAGGCCAGCACCAGCCCCAGGACCAGCGCGATGCTGGTGACCACCTCGAAATAGATCAGCGACTTGATCCCCACGCGGCCCACCCGCTTCAGATCCCCCGTGCCCGCGATGCCATGCACCACCACGCAGAACACGATGAGCGGGATCAGCATCTTGATGAGCTTGATGAAGCCGTCGCCCAAGGGCTTGAGCTGTACCGCCCACTGGGGCCACAGCAGACCGACGATGACGCCGGCGATCAGGGCCAGGACCACCCGGCCGAACAGGGAACGGAAGAAGCGTTGCATGGGATCTCCGGCAGTCATCACGTTGGTTTACCAAACTTGCATACAAGAAATGTAGACATTGAGCAGGGCCATTGGTTTGGGGGTTATCCCGCGTGTGGCGTGGCGGCACGGCGGTGGTGCTGCGGCTTGATCAGGAGCAAAGCTGGCTTGCGATTGGTAACTATTAATCAATTATTGAGGGGCCATTCGTCCTTCAAGCGCTTCTATCATCCGCGCCTGTCGAATGAAGACAGGAATAAAAACGGGAGGAATGACCATGAACGACATCGTGACGGTGCCGCAGGAGGCACTGCGCGCTGAACTGGCGCGCAAGATTGCGCCCAAGTACGCCACACGGCTTTTTCAGCTGCGTGACATTCCGGGTGTGATGCGTTCCCGGCTGGGGTGGCCGGTGGCGTCGAACTTGATGGAGCGGTGGTTCAACGGGGCGGCTTTCCAGATGACCGAGGGAGTCAAGGGCAGTCTGGAAGGCAGCCGCTTGAATCAATTGCCTGCTTCTCAGTTAGACGACAGCACCGTCACCATGGAATGGGCGATGGGTTTTGCACGTGTCAGGGCCGCAGTCCAAGAATTGCAAGCCAAATGGGCAAGCCCTGCTGGCATGCAGCAGTTGAAGATCCGAGTGGGTAGGGCGAGTCTGGGACAAAATCACAGTTGCTGGCGCTTCGGTAATTTGGCTCAATCGCCAGCAGTGTTGGACTCGACTTGCCAAGTCAATTATTTGGTTTTCGGAAAGTTGAGCGATCCGCTCGATGATTTATATGGGGCAATGGGCGAGGCGCAAATCAAGGTGGCTGTTTCAGGGGTGGTCACTCCACAAGGAGGCGGAAAAGCCGGTATCGAGGTGGATGAGTTGGCTTTTTATTTGCGCGATTCCTACGATTTCAACGACGGCAGATTCTTTATATCCCAACCCCTTGGCTGCTGGGGATTCAATGGAATGGAGTGTGGTCTTGGCACGAAAATGGGTGTGCCCATCGAACCGCAGACAGTGAACGAGTCACCTTCATCGGTCCAGAGTCGCAAGTACTTGGTTCAGAACGCGGACTTCAGAAGGTGGCGAGAGGTCAATAACAGAGGCGGAGATTTCATGGTTCTTTCCAACACGTTGCGCATCAAGCTTCCTTTTTCACAAAAAATCGCATGGTGATTTTTATGCGCATTGCGTGGAAGCGTTTTAAAAACCCAGTTTTTCTCCTGCTATTGGTGGGTGTCTTGATGGCCGTCTGGTACGCATTCACACCGAAGTTGTTTCATACATCGATCAGCCCGAGAAAAGTCTACCGTGTGGAATATTACGAGGCGTCCCCCATTCAAAGCTTGGTTCACTTCAATTTCAAAATGCCGGCATTTGTTCGGCTGTATCGGAATCAACCGGAGACCTTGCTGGGAGAAAGCGACGTGGTGGAGCTCTGGATGAATGGATCGCTGAACTGGTGGTTCGATGATCCCGTCAATTCGGTGGTGATCGGCAATAACATCGTGTTCGAGAACATCGCGCCCGAATGCCGGGAATGTCCACGGTTGCCGGATGCAGTGTTGATACCATGAGCTGGCGCACTGCATATTCGGTGCCTGTAGGGGCTTTAGCCCCTTGAAGAAAACCCTGTGGATCGCGGCAGTGTTGTTACTGTCATGTGCCCTTTGGCATGCACTTTCCCCAAGATACGATCGCAGCCACTTCAGCCCTCGGCATGTTTATCGACTGGATTACTACGAAGCCTCATGGCTGCAGCGACTTGCGCACTGGGATATGCACTATCCGCATGTCATCCGCCCGTATCGTATCCAGCCGGAAACCCTGTTGGGCGAAAGCGAGGTGGTGGATCTCTGGCTCAACGGGGAGATTTACTGGTGGCTCAATCCACCAGTGAATGCGGTGCAGGTCGGGCGGGATGCGGTGTTCGAAAACATCCCGCCCGAATGCACTGACTGCCCCCGGTTGCCCGACTCCGCCGTCATGCCCTGAGAGGCGGACAGCTGTCCTTCCCTTCACCCCAGCAGGTCGTGCAGCGTCCGCGCCACCACCTTGGTCGCGCGCCGCAGGTCTTCCAGGTCCAGGCGTTCGTCGGCGCGCTTGGCGTGCGACTCCAGCACGGTGCGCGGGCCGGCGCCGTAGATCACGCCGGGAATGCCGGCCTCGCCGTACAGGCGCACATCCGTGTACAGCGGCGTGCCCATGGCCGGGATCGGCTGGCCGAAGAGTGCCTCGCCGTGCTTCTGCAGCGCGGCCACCAGCGGGGCGTTGCCGGGCAGGGGCTGCATGGCATTGGCCAGCAGCAGGCGCTTGATATCCACGGTGATGCCGGCGCAGCCCGCAGCCGCCTCGGCGATCACCTGGCGGATGGCGGCCTCGACCTCGGCGGGGTTTTCCTCGGGGATCATGCGGCGGTCGAGCTTGAACACGACCTTGCCCGGGACCACGTTGGTGTTGGTGCCGCCTTCGATGCGGCCCACGTTCAGGTAGGGGTGCTCGATGCCGTCCACCTTCGAGGTGATCTGCTGGTAGCGGGCGTTCTGCGCATAGAGCGCGTTCAGGATCGCGACCGCGCCCTGCAGCGCGTCCACGCCAGTGTGGGGAATGGCGGCATGGGCCATCTTGCCGTGCACGGTCACCTCCATCTGCAGGCAGCCGTTGTGCGCCGTGACGACTTCGTAGCTGAAGCCGGCGGCCAGCAGGAGATCGGGCCGGGTCAGGCCCTGGCGCAGCAGCCAGCCCGGGCCCAGTTCGCCGCCGAACTCTTCGTCGTAGGTGAAGTGCAGTTCCACCGCGCCCTTGGTCGGCTTCGCCACGGCCTCCAGGGCGCGCAGGGCGAAGGTGAAGCTGGCGAAATCGCTCTTGCTCACCGCGGTGGCGCGGCCGTAGATTTTGCCGTCCACGATCTCGCCGCCGTAGGGGTCGTGCGTCCAGCCTTCGCCGGGCGGCACCACGTCGCCGTGGGCATTGAGCGCCACGGTGCGGCCACCCGCGGCGGTGGCGCCCTCGCCATACGGCCGGCGCACGATGAGGTTGGTGATGGATTCCATGCCGTAGGCCTTGACCTCGGCCTCGGGCACGGGGTGGCGCTCGGCCTCGTAGCCGAAGGCCTGCAGCAGCTCGGCCGTGCGTTCGGCGTGCGGGGCGTTGTTGCCGGGCGGCGTGTCGGTGGGCACGCGCACCAGCGCCTGCAGAAAGCGCACTTCTTCGTCGAAATGTTGGTCGATCCAGGCGTCCAGTGATTGGTAGGTGCTGCTCATGGGGTTTCGGTGGCCAGTTGGTTCAGAAGGTGGGAGAAGGCGTCGACGGCGAGCTGCATGTCGTCGCTGGTCGTGCTTTCCAGGGGGTTGTGGCTGATGCCGCTGTTCAGGCCGCGCACGAACAGCATGGCCTGCGGCATGATTTCGTGCAGCTTCATGGCGTCGTGCCCGGCGCCGCTGGGCATGCGGTGCACCGGCACGCCCAGCGCGTCCACGGCGCGTTCCCAGCGCTGCTGCCACGCGGGTGCGCTGGGCGCGGCGGCGGCGCGCATGGTTTCTTCCAGCGTGTAGTGCAGGCCGCGCCGCGCGGCGATGGACTGCAGCGCGGCCTGCACGTCGTCCACCAGCGCATCGCGCTGGGGATCGGTGGGTGCGCGCAGGTCCAGGCTGAACTGGCAGCGGCCCGGCACCACGTTGATGGAGCCGCCGGGCACGTTCAGCAGGCCCACGGTGCCCACCGAGTCGCCGTCGCGCGCGGCACGCGCCTCCACCGCGAGGATGAGTTCGGCCACGGCCGCGGCCGCATCGCGGCGGCGGTCCATGGGCGTGGTGCCGGCGTGGCTGGCCATGCCGTGCATCTCGCCCACGAAGCGCACGCTGCCGTTGATCGAGGTGACCACGCCCAGGGGCAGGTCCAGTTCGTTGAGCACCGGGCCCTGCTCAATGTGCACCTCGACGAAGCCGAGGTAGCGACCCGGGTCGCGCTGCAGCTTCGGAATGTCGTCGATGCACAGGCCGGCATGCTGCATGGCCTCGCGCAGGGTCACTCCGTCGGCGTCCTTCTGGTCGAGCCATGCCGGGTCGAAGTCGCCGATGAGCGCGCCCGAGCCCAGGAACGTTGCCTTGTAGCGCTGGCCTTCCTCCTCCGAAAAGCCCACCACCTCGATGCCGAAGGGCAGGCGCCGGCCCTGGCGGTGCAGCTCGCGCACGCAGGCCATGGGCACGAAGATGCCCAGCCGGCCGTCGTATTTGCCGCCGTTGCGCACGGTGTCGTAGTGGCTGCCGGTCATGAGCAGGGGCGCATCGGGCGTGGCGCCGTGGTAGCGGCCCACCACGTTGCCCACCGCGTCCACGGCCACTTCGTCGAAGCCGCAGTCGCGCATCCAGTGGCTGATGCGCTGCGCGCAGGCGCGGTGCGCATCGGTCAGGTAGGTGACGGTGAGCTGGCCTTTTTCAGCAAAACCCGGGTCGCTGTGCTGCGCCAGGGTTTCCTGCCAGTCCCATACGCCGTTGCCCAGTGCGGGCGCCACGCCGAACAGGTCGTTCAGGCGGATCTCGGCGATGCGGTGGATGTTGCGCAGCGCCTCGGCCAGTTCGAAGTCCGGTGGGTTGGAAAGCCGGCGCGCGAAGGTGTCGATGATGTCCTGCCGGGGCAGCCCCGTGCCGCGCGGGCCGCGCACCGCGAGGATGAACGGGAAGCCGAAGCGCGCGTTGTACTCGGCGTTGAGCTGCTGGATGCGCGCGAACTCTTCGGGCGTGCACTGCGTGAGGCCGGCCGTGCCCTGCTCGCGGGCCGACTCGGCGGTGAGCGCGTTCGCCACCATGGCCTTGCCCGCCAGTTCCGGGTGGGCGCGCACCAGGGCCAGCTGCGCCTCGCGCGGCGCCTGGGCCAGCACGCGCACCATCGCGTGCTTGAACTGCGCGAGCGAGCGGAAGGGCCGCGCGGCGAGCGCCTGCGCGGCGATCCACGGCGAATGCTCGTACAGGCCGTCCAGCAGGCGCGCGGCCTCTTCGGGGGCGGCGGCATTCAGTTGTTCGAGGGTGAGGGGCATGGCGTTCACTCCGGGCAGGGATGGGTCTCGGCCCAGTGGCGTGCGATGTCGATGCGGCGGCACACCCACACGTGGTCGTGCCGCTGCACGTGGTCCAGGAAGCGCTGCAGCGCGGTGATGCGGCCCGGGCGCCCGAGCAGCCGGCAGTGCATGCCGATGCTCATCATCTTGGGGCGGTCGTCGCCGGCGGGGTCGCCCTCGGCGTACAGCGCATCGAACGTGTCCTTCATGTACTGGAAGAACGGGTCGGCGTGCGAGTAGCCCTGGGGCAGCGCGAAGCGCATGTCGTTGCAGTCGAGCGTGTAGGGCACGATGAGCTGCCGGGCCGTGCTGCCGTCGGTGCGGCCGACCTTCATCCAGAAGGGCAGGTCGTCGCCGTAGTAGTCGCTGTCGTAGGCGAAGCCACCGTGGTCGGCCACCAGGCGGCGGGTGTTGGGGCTGTCGCGGCCGGTATACCAGCCCGCGCCGTGCAGCGTGCCGGGCGCGCCGTGCCGCTGGCCCGTGAGCGCCTCGAAGATGGCCAGGGCCTTGGCCATGTGGGCGCGCTCCACGGCCTCGGGCACGTTCTGGTAGTGGATCCACTTGAGCCCGTGGCAGGCGATCTCGTGGCCCAGTTCCATGAAGGCGGCGGTCACGTCGGGGTGGCGCTGCAGGGCCGTTGCCACGCCGAACACGGTGAGCGGCAGGCCGCGCTTTTCGAACTCGCGCAGCAGGCGCCACACGCCGGCGCGCGAGCCGTATTCGTAGATCCCCTCCATGCTGATGTGCCGGTCGGGGTAGCTGGCCGGGTTGAACATTTCCGACAGGAACTGCTCGCTGCCGGCATCGCCGTGCAGCACGGCGTTCTCGCCGCCTTCCTCGTAGTTCAGCACGAACTGCACGGCGATGCGGGCGTTGCCCGGCCAGCGCGCGTGCGGCGGATTGCGCCCGTAGCCCACGAGGTCGCGGGGGTAGGGCAGGGTGGCGTCGTAGATCGGGGCGGCGGTCATCGGGTCCTCACGAAAGAGCCATGGAGATGTCGTTGGGGGGCAGCTTGCGGTCGAACATCAGGCTGTCCTGCACATGCAGCAGGTGCGCGTCCATCAGGCGCACGGCGCGCTCCTCGTCGCGCGCGGCCAGGGCCTTGACGATCTCGGCATGCTCGTCGTGCGAGTGCGCGGCCTCGTCGGCGCTCTGGTACATGAGCGTGATCAGCGCACAGCGCGAGATCAGCTCCTGCAGCATCTGTGCCAGCACCTGGTTGCCCATCAGCTCGGCCATGCGCACATGGAAGTCGCCCAGCAGTTCGGTGCGGTCCTGCACATCGGCGCCGTCCACGGCTGCCTTCTCGCGGGCCACGTGCTCACGCAGGGCGCGGATGCGGGCGGGGGTGACCTCCCGCACGAAGGCGCGGGTCATCTCGGCCTCCAGCATGCGGCGCACGGCGAACACCTGCCGCGCCTCGTCGGCGGAGGGCGCGGCCACGAAGGCGCCGCGCGCGGGCGCCAGGCGCACCAGCCGCTTTTGCGATAGCTGGAACAGCGCCTGCCGCACCAGTGTGCGCGAGACGCCGAAATGGTCGGCCAGTTTCTGCTCCACCAGCTTGGCGCCCGGCAGCAGCCGGTGTTCGACGATGGCCCGCGTCAGGTCGCCGACGATGGCACTGGTGGTGGAGGTTTCCATCGGCGCATGATAGCCGTGGCCCAGCAATGTGTATACAGTTTTGGTGGACGATGTGGCGCCGACCCGTTCGGCCAGAATCCGGGGATGACCACCCCCAAGACCCCTGCCGCCGCCGGCCTGCCGGCCTTGCCCGTGTCGCCGCCGGCCAGCCAGCCGGCCGCGTTCCTCTGCCATCTGTACGACGTGGCCGTGCACGCCGCGTTGCCGGCCCATGGCCTGGCCGCGCACCTGCCCCCGCCGCCGCGCGGGCGCACGCTGGTGCTCGGGGCGGGCAAGGCGGGCGGCTCGATGGTGCACGCGCTGGAGGCGCTGTGGCCGGCCGATGCGCCGCTGTCGGGCCTGGTCGTGACCCGCTACGGCCATGTGCCCGAACGGCCGCCCGGGTTGCCGCAGCGCGTGGAGATCGTGGAGGCCGCGCACCCCGTGCCCGATGCGGCGGGCCTGGCGGCGGCCGAGCGCATGCTGGCGCTCACGCAGGGGCTCACGGCCGATGACCTGGTGCTGTGCCTGATCTCGGGCGGCGGCTCCGCACTGCTCACCCTGCCGGCCGAGGGCCTGACCCTGGCGGAAAAGCAGCGCATCCACCGCGCGCTGCTGGAGAGCGGCGCCGGCATCGCCGAGATGAATTGCGTGCGCAAGCACCTGTCGCGCATCAAGGGCGGGCGGCTGGCGGCCGCGTGCGCGCCGGCCCGCGTGGTCACTCTGGCCATCAGCGACGTGCCGGGCGACGACCCCGCCGTGATCGCCAGCGGCCCCACGGTGCCCGACGGCACGACCTGCGCCGAGGCGCTGGACATCCTGGCGCGCTACCGCATCGACCTGCCCGCGCCGGTGCATGCGGCGCTGCAGGCCGGCGCGCTGGAGACCCCCAAGCCCGGCGACGCGGCCTTCGCCGGCCACGCGGTCCACCTGATCGCTGCGCCGCAGCAATCGCTGGAGGCGGCGGCGGCGGCGGCGCGCGCGGCCGGCGTGGCGGCGTACATCCTGTCCGACGAGATGGAGGGCGAGTCACGCGAGGTGGGCCGCGTGCATGCGGCGCTGGCGCGCTCGGTGGCGCAGCGCGGCCAGCCGTTCGCGCGACCCTGCGTCATCCTGTCGGGCGGCGAGACCACGGTGACCGTGCGCCCGCGCACCGAGGGCGTGCCCCGGGGCCGGGGCGGCCGGGCGGGGGAGTTCTGCCTGGGCCTGGCACAGGCGCTGCAGGGGCAGCCCGGCGTGTGGGCGCTGGCGGCCGACACCGACGGCATCGACGGCGTGGAGGACAACGCCGGCGCGATGGTCACGCCCGACACGCTGGCACGGGCGCGGGCGGCCGACCTGGCCGTGGCCCGCCACCTGGACCGCAACGACGCCTACGGGTTCTTCTCGGCGCTGGGCGATCTGGTGGTCACCGGGCCCACGCACACCAATGTGAATGATTTCAGGGTGCTATTGATTCAATAGCGGAATGCCCTAGTGGAATATGTGCTGCGGGCCTTTTGGGCTTGAAGCTTCCCCCGGGCCCACGCCCCCATGAAAAAAGGCCGCGCCCCTTGCGGAGCGCGGCCTGGCAGGGCGGGGAACGCCGCGGGTCGGTAGCCCAGCGTCAATAGCCCAGCGTCTCGCCGTCGGGGTTGCGCGGATCGGAGGCGCCGTACAGCAGCCCGTCGTGGAACTGGATGGTCTGCGTGCGGCCCATCGAAGGCTTCACGGCGATGTGGTGGCCGCGGGCCTGCAGTTGCGACAGGGTGTCGGTGCTGAGGCCCTTTTCCACGCGCAGCTCGTCGGGCGTCCACTGGTGGTGCACGCGCGGCACCGAGGCGGCCTCGGCCGGGTTCATGCCGAAGTCGATGGTGTTCACGATGGTCTGCAGCACCGTGGTGATGATGCGTGCGCCGCCGGGGCTGCCGGTCACGAGCATGGGCTTGCCGTCCTTGAGCACCAAGGTGGGCGTCATCGACGACAGCGGGCGCTTGTTGGGCGCCACCGCGTTGGCGTCGCCGCCGACCAGGCCGTAGGTGTTGGCCACGCCGGGCTTGGCGGAGAAGTCGTCCATCTCGTTGTTCAGCAGGATGCCGGTGCCCTTGGCGACGATGCCGCTGCCGAAGTTGGTGTTGAGCGTGTAGGTCACCGCCACGGCGTTGCCCGCCTTGTCCACCACCGAGTAGTGGGTGGTCTGGTCGCTCTCGTACGGCTGGGGCTGGCCGGGCTTGATGTCCTTGGCCTGGCGCGCCGTGGTGGGGCTGATGCCCTTGGCCAGCGACTGCGCGTAGGCCTTGGAGGTGAGGCCCTTGAGCGGGATTTTCACGAAGTCCGGATCACCCAGGTACTCCGAGCGGTCGGCGTAGGCGAGCTTCATGCTCTCGGCCATGTAGTGAATGGTCTGCGCGCTGTTCTGCCCCCATTGCGACAGCGGCCACTGCTCCAGCATGTTCAGCATCTGCACCAGGTGCGCGCCGCCGGAGGACGGGGGCGGCATGGTCACGATCTGGTAGCCGCGGTAGGTGCCGCGCACCGGCTCGCGCTCCACCACCTTGTAGTCGCGCAGGTCCTGCAGCGTGAGGGCGCCGGGGTGGGGCGCCATCTCGGCGGCGATGCGGCGCGCGATGGGGCCCTGGTAGAACGCCTTGGCGCCCTGCTGGCTGATGAGCCGCAGCGACTGCGCCAGGTCCTTTTGCACCAGCCGGTCGCCCACCTTGAGCGGGCTGTCGCCGCGCCAGAAGATCTGGCGCGTCGCCGGCCACTTGCCCATGTTGGCCTTCTCCTGGTGCAGCGTCTTGGCCAGCGTGAGGCTGACGGGAAAGCCCTTGTCCGCCAGCGCGATGGCCGGGGCGATCACGCGCGACAGCGGCAGCGTGCCCCAGTTCTTGAGCGCATGCTCCATGCCCGCCACCGTGCCCGGCACGCCCACGGCGTAGGGCGTGTACAGCGACTTGCCGTCCACCACGTTGCCGCTGGCGTCGAGGTACATGTCGCGGGTGGCCTTTTGCGGCGCCACTTCGCGGAAGTCGAGCGCCACGTCCTTGCCGGTCTTGGCGTCGTGCACCATCATGAAACCGCCACCGCCCAGGTTGCCCGCATTGGGCAGCACCACGGCCAGCGCGAAGCCGATGCCCACCGCCGCATCCACCGCATTGCCACCGGCCTTGAGGATGTCCAGGCCCACGCGCGAGGCCAGTTCCTGTTCGGTGGAGACCATGCCGTTGCGCGCCACCACCGGATGGAACACATCCATGTCGAAATCGTAGGAATTGCTGGCGGCGCGGGCCGCGGCCGTCTGCTGCACGGCCTGCGGCGCGGCGGCGGGCGCTCCCTCGGCACTGCCGGGGCCGGCCGTGGGCACGTTGGTGCAGGCGGCCAGGCTGGCCAGGGCAAGGGCCAGGCTGCTGGCCAGCAGCGTGCGTTGGATGGGGTTCATGCTCTCTCCTCGTTATGAATCGGTGGACGCCCAGCGGCGGCGCCGTGGCGAGTGTAGAGAAGTTGCCTGCCGCTTCCCTGCGGCAGCGCCTGTCGGCGCACCTCCCATTTGCATTTGCGAACGTCTGCGTTGAAAAGTTGCACTTTGACAGGGAACTCTGGCCCTAGCATGTCACCCGGTTTCCGCCAGGAAGAATATTGGCCGTGGTCACGGCCCTCCGGCGGGCCTTCCTTTCAACCACGGAGGTGCGACATGGCGATGAAATCCTTACTGAAGAAGCTCGTGCTGGGCGGCTGCCTGCTGGCGGCCAGCAGCCTGTCCTGGAGCTATGCGATCAATGCCGGCAAGGTGGTAGACGACAACGGCAATGCCGTGCAGCTGCGCGGCGTGAACTGGTTCGGCTTCGAGACCAACACCAACGTGGTCCACGGGCTGTGGGCGCGCAACTGGAAGGACATGATCACGCAGATGCAGGGCCAGGGCTTCAATGCCGTGCGCCTGCCGTTCTGCCCGCAGACCCTGCGCGGCACGCCGCCCAACAGCATCGACTACGGCCGCAATGCCGACCTGCAGGGCCTGAGCGCCCTGCAGGTGCTGGACAAGGTGGTGAACGAGCTGAGCAGCCGCGGCATGTACGTGCTGCTGGACCACCACACGCCCGACTGTCAGAGCATCTCCGAGCTCTGGTACACCGGCTCGTACAGCGAGCAGCAGTGGATCACCGACCTGACCTTCGTCGCGCAGCGCTACGCCAGCGTGCCCGGCGTCATCGGCCTGGACCTCAAGAACGAGCCGCACGGCGCCGCCACCTGGGGCACCGGCAATGCCGCCACCGACTGGAACCGCGCGGCCGAGCGCGCCTCGGCCGCCGTGCTGCAGGCGGCGCCCCGCTGGCTGATCGTGGTGGAAGGCGTGGCGGAGAACCCCAGCTGCTCCAGCAGCGGCGGCCACTGGTGGGGCGGCAGCCTGGAGCCGCTGGAGTGCACGCCGCTGAACATTCCGGCCGACCGCCTGCTGCTCGCCCCGCACGCCTACGGTCCGGACGTGTACGGCCAGCCGTATTTCGGCGCCTCCAATTTCCCCGAGAACATGCCCGCCATCTGGGAGCAGCACTTCGGCCGCTTCGTGCAGGCCGGCCACGCCGTGCTGCTGGGCGAGTTCGGCGGCAAGTTCGGCCAGGGCGATGCCCGCGACGTGGCCTGGCAGAACAAGCTGGTGGATTACCTCATCGGCAAGGGCATCCGCAGCGGCTTCTACTGGTCGTGGAACCCCAACAGCGGCGACACGGGCGGCATCCTGAACGACGACTGGACGACGGTGCGGACCGACAAGGTCACGCTGCTCCAGCGCCTGTGGGGCGACGGCTCCAGCACCCCTCCCACGACGCCGCCCACCACGCCTCCGACCACGCCCCCGACGACTCCGCCCACCACGCCGCCGACCACCCCTCCCACGGGCGGCGCCAGCTTCAGCACCCAGGTCATCGTGGACAGCGAATGGAACACCGGCTACTGCGAGCGCGTGCAGGTCACCAACACCGGCGGCGCGGCGGGCGACTGGGCCCTGAACCTGACCATCACCGGCACGGTGAACAACCTCTGGAACGCCGTGTGGTCGCAATCGGGCAGCACGCTCCACGCTTCGGGCGTGGACTGGAACAAGACGCTGGCCCCCGGCGCGAAGGCGGAATTCGGTTTCTGCGCGGCGCGCTGACGCGGCGGGCCTTCAACGGCTTCGATAATCCGAAAAAATGCCACCCTGAATATGGGGCGGCAGCGGTTTGAAAATCATCCTGCACCGCCCCGCCGATCATTGGGATCGGCGGGGCGGTGTGCTTTGTCAATCCTTGCTGGGATTAATCGGCGTGAAAGCGCAGGCCCTGGTTGATCGCGCAGCGGTAGGCCAGCGGTTCGGCGCGCTGCTGGTAGCCGGGCAGGTCGAAGACGAACATGGTGAAATCGATGGTGCCGTCCGGGCGCACCTGGTAGCGCAGCAGCTGCTGGATCGGCAGGCCGTCGCGGGCAACGGTGAAATGGGCGTCGCTGAAGGACAGCGTGCCGTCTTCGACGATGCGGTAGGCCTCGATGCGCAGGCCGCCGCGCGTGCGGCTGGGGGTGGCATTGGCGGAGTTGGGGGTGCACAGCGAGAGGTCGATGGTGACCGACACCGCGTCCCCGGCGGCCAGCGCCTGCTGGATGTCGGCCGGATTATCGAGCCGGCTCTTGGCGCTGGCCGGCAGGGCCATCAGGGAAAACGAAGAAGCCAGCAAAACGGCGGCAAGGCGTTGCATTGGAAAAACCTCCATTCATGGTTTTGAATATCGCGGCTTGAAAATTCAAGCGTGGCGATGATATCCAGGCCATGGCAGGAAAATCGCCGAGATTTGTATGCCGAAAAGCATTTTTGTAAATGTCCGAAAGATATTCGGACAAACTGCCTGGGGTATGAAGCAGGCGCGCCGTGCGGGCCATGGCGGCCATGCATACTCGGCGGGTCGTCCGCTCGCCGCGCTGCCGGCGGGGGCGGTTTCCGATCCCTTCAATCCACCCCAAGGAGATGGCCCATGGGCCTCAGCACCCACGTTCTCGACACCATGCACGGATGCCCCGCGGCGGGCATGGCCGTGGCCCTCTATGCGACCCATGGCGAGGCCGCCACGCTGCTGCAGCGGCTGGTGCTCAACGCCGATGGCCGCACCGATGCGCCGCTGTTCGACAACGCCAGCCTGCGCGCGGGCACCTACCGCCTCACGTTCGACGTGGCGGGCTATTTCCGCAGCCGGGGGGTGCAACTGCCCGAGCCGAACTTCCTGAACCAGGTGAGCCTCGATTTCGGCGTGGCCCAAGCGGACCAGCACTACCACGTGCCGCTGCTGGTCAGCCCGTGGAGCTACTCCACCTACCGCGGCTCCTGAGCGCGGGCCGCCGGGCGGGCCGGGGCGCAGGCCCGGCTCAGAGTTGGCCCTCGGTCAGCGTGTCGAGCTGGAAGCGCCCGGACTTGTGCCACAGCCAGGTGTCGGTGTAGGTGACCTTGCCCATGCGCGAGGGCACGGGGTAGGGCGCGGCGGCGCGCACCGTGCGCTCGATCTCGGCGATGACCTCGGGCGCGTGGCGCGGCGCGCGCATCCAGTTCAGCCGGGTCACGCGGCCGGCGCGGTCGATGTCCACCTGCAGCGTGCCGATGGCGTACAGCAAGGGCGGCAGCTTGCCCTTGTAGATGCGTTGGGCGTTCAGGCCGTACAGGTGGGTGGCGGCGTCCTGCCGGTAGGCGCGGGGCGTTTCGGCGGCCGAGGGGCGCGCGGAGCCTTGCTCGGCAGGCACCGGGCCCACCACCTCCTTCTCCAGCGGGCTGCTGGTGTCCGACGCGGCCTTGGCGGGCGGGGGTGCCGGTTCCGGTCCCGACGACCGGCAGGCCGCGATGAGGGATGCCAGGGCGGCCATGACGCTGGCCGCCAGCCACCGGCCGCGCGGCCGGCGGTGGGGCCGTTCAGGAGAAGGGGTGGGCATGGGCAGGTCTCGCTGTGGCTATGCTGTGCGGTGCCCATGCTGCCGTTGCGCGGGGCGTACCGGAGGACTCGGATGGTGATGGCGGCGTTGCATCGTTTGCTGGAGGGCTTGGCGCACGGCCCGGCCTGCATGGTGGAGGTGGAGTCTACCCAAGGCTCGGTGCCGCGCGAAAGCGGTGCGTGGATGGCCGTGCTGGCCGATGGCCTGGCCGGCACCATCGGCGGCGGGCGGCTGGAGTTCGATGCCATCGCGCAGGCGCGCCGCCGGCTGGCGGGCGAGGGGGGCCCCGCCGTGCTGCGGTTCGCGCTCGGGCCCAGCCTGGGGCAGTGCTGCGGTGGCGTGGTGTTCCTGCGGTTCACCGTGGTGGGCGTGGGCGAGCGTGCCGCGCTGGCGCAGCGGCTGGCGCCCCGGCGCACGCCCGTGGCGCTGTTCGGCGCGGGCCATGTGGGGCATGCGCTGGTCCGCGTGCTGTCGGCCCTGCCGTTCGCCCTGACCTGGATCGACAGCCGCGACAGCGTGTTCCCTGCATTCCCCGTGGCCCCGGCCGAGGCGCCGCCAGGCGTGGCGTGCGAGCACTCCGATCCGGTGCACGCCGCCGTGCCGTCGCTCGCGCCGGGCTCGCGCGTGCTGGTCATGAGCTTCAGCCACGCCGAGGACCTGGACGTTGTGGCCGCCTGCCTGCTGCGCCAGCGCGAACGGGGCGATCTGCCCTTCATCGGGCTCATCGGCAGCCGCACGAAGTGGGCGACGTTCTCGCACCGGCTGGCCGCGCGCGGCTTTGCGCCCGACGAACTGGCCTGGGTCACCTGTCCCATCGGGCTGCCCGGCATCGCGGGCAAGGAGCCCGAGGTGATCGCCGTGTCGGTGGCGGCGCAGTTGCTGGCCCTGCCGGTGCCGGCGGACCCCGCGCAGCCCGGGTAAATCCGCACGCCGCCGTGCCGCGCCGGGCGTTCGGCAGGAACGATTCCTGCATACACTCGCGGCACAGGTCGCAGCGGTGCCCGGAGCCGATGCGTGTCGTCAGCCCCCAGGTGCGCGGCCTTTTCTTCTGCTCAGAGCGCCCGCAGTGGTGAGCAGGTTGACCGGGTGGTGCGCCGCGCGCCGCCCCCATGGCGCCTTCGCGCGCCGCCGAGGCTGAGACACATGGAAAGCTATCTCCTCGACTGGGCCAACCTGCTGCTGCGCTGGGTCCACGTCATCACCGCGATCGCCTGGGTGGGCTCGTCGTTCTACTTCGTCTTCCTGGACAGCAGCCTCACGCCGCCGGTCGACGACGACCTGAAAAAGCAGGGCGTGAGCGGCGAACTCTGGGCCGTGCACGGCGGCGGCTTCTACCACCCGGTGAAGTTCGCCGTCTCGCCGCCGAAGCTGCCCGCGCACCTGCACTGGTTCTACTGGGAAAGCTACAGCACCTGGCTGAGCGGCTTCGCGCTGTTCACCGTGTCGTACCTGTGGAGCGCCGGCACCTACCTCATCGACAAATCGCGCATGGACTGGGCGCCGCCCGCGGCCATCGGCGCGGCGCTGGGCTTCCTGGTCGTCTTCTGGCTGCTGTACGACGCCGTGTGCCGCCTGTTCGGGCAGCGCAGGAACGGCGACGCCATCGTCGGCGTGCTCGTGTTCGGGCTGGTGTGCGTGGCCTCCTGGCTGGCCTGCCACTGGTTCGCCGGCCGGGCGGCCTTCCTGCTGGTGGGCGCGATGATCGCCACGGCCATGAGCGCCAACGTGTTCTTCTGGATCATTCCGGGGCAAAAGAAGATGGTGGCCGCCATCCAGGCCGGCCAGCCCGTGGACCCGGTCCACGGCCAGCGCGGCAAGCAGCGCAGCGTGTACAACACGTACTTCACGCTGCCGGTGCTGTTCGCCATGCTGTCCAACCACTACAGCTTCACCTGGAGCCACCCGCAGAACTGGCTGGTGCTGATCGTGATGATGTTCGCCGGCGCGGCCATCCGGCAGTTCTTCGTCATGCGCCACGGCCACAAGCTCGGACGCAACCGCAACCCGCTGCCCTACGCGCTGGTGGGCGTGGCGGCCATCGTCGGCGCCATCGTGTGGATGCGGCCCGTGCCACCGGCCACCACCCCGGTGGCTGCAGGAAATGCTACAGATTTGATAGCTAAAGGAGCAAGCAATCCGCCGGCATCGGGCACGATCGGCTACGAAAAGCTGCAGCCCGTGCTGGCGCAGCGCTGTTTCCTGTGCCACGGCGAGCAGGTGCAGATGAAGAACCTGCGGCTCGATTCGGCCCCGTCGGTCAAGCAGCACGCCCAGGCCATCTACCAGCAGGCCGTGGTGCAAAAGCTCATGCCGATGAACAACGCCACCGGCATGACGGACGAGGAGCGCGACGTGGTGCGGCGCTGGTTCGAAGGCGGCGCACCGGTGCCCTGACGCGGCCGGGGGCGCTCAGTCCGTCGCGACGCGGGCGGCGGCTTTGCGTGCGCCCAGCGGGGCGCCCGACCGGGGGGCGATGGCACGGTCTGCGCCCATCCCGCCGATGCGGGCCGGGCCGCGATCGTGGCCGTCCGCCTCCGAGTCGTCCGCCGCGTCGCGCCAGGCCAGGCCGCTTGCGGCCAGTTTGGCATCGTGCTTGGCCAGGGCCGCGAGGTTGGCCACTTCTTCCGCATGCGCGATGGTGCCGGGCGTGATACGCACCGCGCCGATCGACAGCGTGGTGCAGGTGAAAAAGCGCTTCACGCCGTGCCGGTCCTCGGCCCAGATGCCGCCGGCCTTGCGCGAGGCGTCGTCGAACAGGGCCAGGGCCTCCTGCGCGAACTCGTCGACGATCCGCTGGCAGCGGTGCAGCCAGTCCGTGCTCTGGAACAGCAGCATGAAGTCGTCGCCGCCCACATGCCCCACGAAGTCGCGCTGCGCATCGCAGTGGGCCACGGCCAGGCGCGCCACGAGGCGGATCATCTGATCGCCGCGCCAGTAGCCGTAGTAGTCGTTGAACGGCTTGAAGTGGTTCAGGTCGGCGTAGCAGGCGACGAACTCGGTGCCGCTGTCCAGCAGCCGCTGCATGTGCAGGCTGATGGGGATGTTGCCCGGCAGGAAGGTGAGCGGGTTGGCGTGGCGCGCCGCCTCGATGCGCGCCTCGGTCACGCTGCGCACCAGTTGGTCGCCCGTGCCCAGGCCCACGTAGCGGCCGTTGTCGGTGACGATGAAGCCGTCGTTCAGGTAGCGCTGGTCCTGCGAGGTGAGGATGCCCACGAGCTGGTCCACGTCGCAATCGAGCTCCACCACACGCGGCGCGTGGTTCGCGAACGCCATGCAGGGCTTGCGCCCGTGCACTTCGCGGAAGTACAGCGTGGCGTAGTGGTTCATGAACTGCTGGCGGTTGATGAGCGCCACGGGCCGCGTGCCGTCCACCACCGCCATGGCGTGCAGGTCGGCATGGGCCTTGAACAGCCCGGCCACCGTGTCGTTGCGGGTCTCCGGCGTGGCCGTGGGCGCCTGCACCACGAGCAGGTTGCGCAGGATGCCCGGCCGCACGTTCTGGCCCAGGTGCGGCAGCACGGCCACGCGGCGGTCGCGCAGCGCATCGAGCGCGGGCAGCAGGATGGTGTCGCGCGGCAGCGGGGCCGGGCGGCCCAGCAGGTAGCCCTGGCCGTAGGGAATGTCGAGGTCGCGCAGGGCGCGCAGGTCTTCCTGCGTCTCGATGCCCTCGGCGATGAGCGTGGTGCCGAACACGTCGGCGATGCCCTTGATGGCCTGCAGCATCTGCAGGTTCTCGGGGTGCGCGCCCAGGTCGCGCACGAAGTATTTGTCGATCTTGACGAAGTCGGGCTTGGCCTCGGACCACAGCCGCAGGCTGGACCGGCCGTCGCCGAAGTCGTCCAGTGCCAGCCGGGCGCCGCTGGCGTGCACTTCCTTCAGCGCGTGGCGCAGCGGCTCCATGTCGGTCACGCGCTCGTGCTCGGTGATCTCCAGCACCACCATGCGGGCCGATACGCCCATCGCCTGCGCGGCCTCGGCCAGCGAGGCGCCACCGCACAGCGCCACGCCGCGCACCAGCGCATCGGCGCTGATGTTCACGAACAGGCGGCCGGCCGCGCCCAGCACGCCCCACTGCTGCAGCGCGATGAACACGCACAGCAGTTCGAAGTCCTGCAGCAGGCCTTCTTCGCTCGCGCAGCGCAACAGCGCATCGGGCGTGTGCAGGGGCGTGCCCTCCGGGCCGCGGATCAGCGCCTCGTGCGCGTAGATGCCGCCCTCGCGCAGATCGGCCAGGGGCTGGAAGACACAGTGCAGGCCGTCGCCGCGCATGAGCTGCGCCAGCGGCCCATGGCCGTTGCGCACCCCGGGCGACAACGCCGCCAGCAAGGCATCGCGCCGGCCCCGGGGAGATGCATCGATCATGGTTACAACCTTACACAATTTCACCGCGGACCATAGCCGTGCGCCGTGACAGCGAAATGACAGGTGCCATGCCGCCAGGGATCGCCCACGCCGCTCACGGGTCGCTGCGCAGGTCGGCGTAGTCCACCGCGTATTTGACGAGCGCCGCCTGGCCCTCGATGCGCAGCTTGCGGCGCAGGTGCAGGCGGTGGGTCTCGACCGTGCGCACCGAGGTGCCCATGCGCTGGGCGATGTCCTTGTTGGATCGGCCCTCGGCCAGCAGCTCCAGCACCGCGGCCTCGCGCGGGGTGAGCGCGCGGCCCGATGGGGCCGGAACGGGAGGCGCCTCGTACAGCAGGGCCTGCACGCCTTCGCTGAAGTAGCGCCCGCCGGCGTGTACCGCCTCGATCGCCTCCACCAGCTGGCGGGCCGGCGCGTCCTTGAGCACGTAGCCCCGCACGCCCAGCGCGGCCGCACGGCGCACGTATTCGCCATCGTGGTGCATGGACAGCACCAGCACGCGCACCTGCGGAAAGCGGTCGCGGAACACCGTGGCCAGGTGGATGCCGCTCGCATCCGGCATGCGGATGTCGGTCACCACGATGTCGGGCAGCAGGGCGGCGGCCAGGTCCACGGCCTCCTGCACGCCGCCCGCCTCGCCCGCGACGCGGATGTGGCCCGTGGCCTCCAGCCGCATGCGCACGCCGTCGCGCACCAGCGGGTGGTCGTCCACCAGCAGCACGCGGATGGGGGCGCCGCCGCTCATGCGGGCACCTGCGACGGTTCGAACCCGGGGTAGGGCGCGTCGTTGTCGCCCTGCAGCGGCAGCACTGCCAGCACGCGCGTGCCGCCGAGATCCCTCGTGCAACTGGCTGCACTTGTTCCGGCGGCGCAGGTGTAGCTCAGGTCCATCGTTCCGCGCTTGCGGTCGTGGCGTGGCTTCCCACGGTGTCGCTCGCTTCTGAGGTTTTTATAGTTACGCTGCGTAACTATAAAGATGATGAACCCTGGGTTTTGCGCCACCTTTCTTCCTAGAATCCGCAGTTCCAAAAACAAGCGATGCCGGGAAAAGGGAGGATGCATGAAAGAGGTGGTCAAGGTGGACCAGGAGCAGTTGCGCGCGCAACTGCAGAAAAAGTTGCCGCCCAAAGTGCGGCTGTTTCAGCTCGACGATATTCCCGGCGTGATGCGCTCGCGCATGGGGTGGCCGGTGGCGGCGGCGCTGATGGAGCGGTGGTTTCGCGGGGCGGCTTTCGAGATGCCCTATGAGATGAAGCGGGGTGATCCTCCCCATCAAACCGCCACGTTGAATGTTGCGCAACTGGATGAAAGCACCGTTTCCATGGCCTGGGCGATGGGTTTCGCACGGGTGCGTGCGGCCATGGCGAAGTTGCAGGCGCAGTGGTCCAGTCCTGCCGGCTTGTCACTGTTGAAAGATCGGGTGGAAAAGCAGGGCGGGGTGCGTCCTCAACCGTCTTGGCGGTTTGGCTCGCTGGGCCAGCAGGCCAAGGCAGTGGATAAAAGTTGCCAAGTGAATGTCTTGAGCGTGGGGCGTTTGAGCGATCCGCTGGACGATTTCTACGGTGCGATGGGGGAGGCGATACTCAAAGTGGCGGTGTCCGGCATCGTCACTTCCAAAGGCGCTGGAAAGACGGCCATCCTGATCGATGAACTGGGCTTTTACTTGCGAGACTCCTACGATTTCAACGATGGCGACCATCCTTTCCTCTCGCAGCCCTTGGGCTTCTGGGGGTATGGGGGCGTCAGCCGCATCGATCTGGGGGGACGCGTGTCGATTTCTGAACAGTGGGCGAATGAGGAAGAGGCCCAAGCACGGAGACATGCCTACTGGGTCCAGAATCAGGACTTTCGCCGATGGCGTGGCATGCATGGACGGGGTGGTGACTTCATCGTGCTGTCCGACGTGCATCGGGTTCGCCTGCCTTTTCCTATATCGCTGGAGTGGTGATGAAGCTGCCCGATTTCAAGAAGGTTCCTTGCATCGCCTGGTGCGTGGCATTGGACCTGCTGCTCCTGGCGGGCTGGTATCTGTCCGCCCCCACTTTCCGCTCCAGCTACAACAGCCCCCGCATGGCGTATCGCCTGGAGTTTTATGACCCGTCCATCCTCCAGCGCATCGTTCATTACGATTTCAGAATGCCCGCTATGGTGCACCTGTACCAGGTAGAGCCCCCGGCCCTGCTGGGCGAGAGCGAAGTGGTGGATATGGACGGCGGCAATAGCGAGATCATGTGGTTCGTGGATGCCCCCAAGGATTTGAAAAAAGTGCGCGTGGGCCGCGATGTGGTGTTCGAGAACATCCCGCTGGAATGCACTGAGCAAGACCTGCATCTGCCCGAGTGCCAGAAGAATTTCGGCAAGTGATGAAGATGCTTTCCTTGTTGAAGAAAATCCCGTGCATCGCCTGGTGGCTGGCATTGCACGCCGCACTGTTCCTGGCGTGGTACGTTTCCACTCCAACGCTCTACAACCGCTACAACAGCCCCCGGTATGTGTACCGAGTGGACATCTACCACGCCTCCTGGTGGCAGCGGATCACACACCCCGAGATGAAAAAGCCGGCCGTGGTGCGCCTGCACCGATTCGAGTCCAGGGCGCTGCTCGGCGAGAGCCCCGTGGTCGATCTGTGGCACAACGACGCCATCGTCTGGGACGTGGACACGCCCGGCCCCGTGAACAGGGTGCACGTGGGCCGCGATGTGGTTTTTGAAAAACTTCCATCGGAATGCACGCCGCCTTCGCCGCTGCTCAGTTGCGAGGGGCGCTCGTGAAGTGGCAGTCGAGGCAGCTTGTGAAAACAAACAGCCCTCGGAGCGTCTATCTCCTTGAGCTTCACAAAGCATCCATCGTGCGGCGCATCATTCATCACGACTAGAAAATGTCCTGATGCCGCCGCCTTCGTGGCGCGCATGCTGAGCGAATACCCGCAGGGCTTCGTGATCCGCAACGCCGACTTTCCCGTCATCGGCGCGCCGGCCAACCACTACGGCGTGCGCATCTCCATCCACCTGTGGCACGACGCGCGCGACATCGACCTGCTGGTCGATGCCATGTGGGACCTGTCGCGCAAGATCTGATCCGGCAGCGCGGCCGCACTGACCCGTCCTGGAATAGGTTGACACCTATGCGGGACTGAACCCTAGCCGTAATTGGCTTGCAAGAGACGCCCGGTGCACCGCATCGGGCGTTTTGTATTCTAGGGACAGGTGGGGCCGCTGCTCG
>NZ_BQXI01000015.1:0-117459 GCF_030158955.1 Acidovorax sp. SUPP1855
AGGTTGCTTCACCAGCTTCACCGCTTCCCGTTTGAACTCGTCCGTAAATGCTCTTCTCGTCCTTGGCATGTTTGCCTCCTAAACACATCATGTCATTCGATGTGTCCGGGAAACCGGGGGAAGCCCAGAAAGCGGTTGCTTGTCCTGGCACAGGACGTGGCAAAAGAAGGGGTGAGTCCTTTCGACCTACCGTTGGTATATCCAGCGCCAAGTAAGCCCTGGCAGTACGTAATGCTTGAGGGCAACCGGCGACTTCTTGCTCTCAAGCTTCTCTTGGAGCCGTCACTTGCTGAAGGTTCAGAGATATCCGACGGCATCAAAAAGCTCAGCGAAAAGCATCTCAAGAATGTCCCCAAAAGCCTGTTTTGTGCAGTAGCACCGGATCGGAAAACCGGTCTAGTTTGGGTGCGTCGCAAACATGGAAAGGGGTTGGACGGCGCCGGCACTGAAGATTGGGGCGCTGTAGCACGCGACCGTTTCGATGCGGAGATGGGCTATCCAACCCCCTATCTGGATGCATTGGACTACGTCCGTACACAAGGTGCCGTTGCACGAGATGTCGCAGACAAGATTGATTCTGGGAAGTTCGCGATCACCACTCTCGGCCGGATATTGGGTGATGACACTGTCCGAGAGAAATTGGGCATCGTGCTGGATGACGGCAAGCTCAAATCAGACTCTGATAGAAAATGGCTTACTTCCGTGCTCGCTGAAATCGTCACTGCCATCGCCACTGCTAAATTCGAAGGAGAGAAATTTAACGTTCGAGCTATTGATGATCAAGATGGGAGAGAAGCCTTCGCAGAGAAGCTGCTTGCTAAGTTCCCCAAGCCACCCAAGGGCAGCAAACCGTGGGTGGTCGACAAATCTACGCCCCCGCCAAGCGCGCAGGCTGCAACCCGTGAGACCAAAGTCAGGCAAGCCGTAAGTAGCAAAGACCGCAAGACGCTGATCCCCAAGGACTTCAAGCTCAAGCTGCCTCAAGGCAAGGTCAACGATGTTTATCATGAGTTGAAGACGCTGAACATCTTCAGCTACATCAACGGTGCTTCAGTCTTGCTGCGTGTCTTCTTGGAGTTCGGCGTTGACCGATATATGCGTGACTTCGATGTGACGCTCAAAGCAGGTGTAAACGAGACCCTGTTGAACAAGCTGAAAGCTTGCGTCAAGTACATCGAAGACAACAAACTTATGACAGTGAAAGACCTCAAAGGCATCAGCACCGAGTTGGCGAATAGGCATTCGTTCGTTTCGCCTGAAACGCTCAATGCCTATGTCCACAACCCGAGCTTCAACGCTGACACAGATATGCTGAAGCAAACATGGAATCGACTGCAGCCTTTCGTGGCAGCCCTGTGGGCACCGCACCCCTGAAAATAGTGCTGGCCAAGGCCACTGCTTCTGTCTAAGATCGCGGCCGAAATGCGATTCAGTACCCCACTACGTTACCCCGGCGGCAAGGGCAAGCTCACTGGCTTCTTGAAGCTCATCGTCGAAGAGAACGACTTGCTTGATGGCTGCTACGTCGAGCCCTACGCGGGTGGCGCATCGATCGCGTTTTCCCTGCTGATCGGCGAGTATGTTTCTGAGATTGTTCTGAACGACTTCAACCCGTCGGTCTACGCCTTCTGGAACAGTGTTCTTAACCGAACTGACGCGCTGTGCCGGATGATCGAAGAAACCGATGTATCGATGGACGAGTGGTACCGCCAAAAGGATGTTCAAACCAATGCACAGCAGTCTTCGCTTCTAGAGTTGGGGTTCTCCACCTTCTTCTTGAATCGAACTAACCGCTCGGGAATCATCAAGGGCGGTGTTATCGGTGGCAAGCAGCAAACGGGAACTTGGAAGCTCGACGCTCGCTTTAATAAGCCAGATTTACTGAGCCGCATTGAGCGAATTGCGCGCTACAAATCACGCATCCGGCTGTTCAATCTCGACGCCAAGGATTTGATTCTTGATGTATTGCCTGGTCTGCCAGACAAGACGCTGATCTATCTTGACCCGCCTTACTACGTCAAAGGCGCCGGACTCTACGAAAGCTATTACAAACATGTCGATCACGTCGAGATAGCGGATCTGGTGATGTCCTCCATCCGTCAGAAGTGGATCGTGTCATACGACGCGGCACCAGAGATAAAGAGTCTGTACGGCAGTTGCAAAGGCATTACTTACGGCCTGCGCTATAGCGCCCAAGACCGTTACGAGGGAGCCGAGGCAATGTTCTTTTCGAACTCACTCACCATTCCCGAGATCGACGTTCCAACCATGCTCAAGGCTGCTTGATCTTGATGAGGCGTCCACATCATGACCCGGAGAGCTGGTCTTTTGCATGATCTGTACGTGGGAAAAATGCAATGCCTTGGCATGTTAGCGATTTCGTCTGGGGTTTGATCGGATTAGGCTTGATCCTAGGTTCGCTGGGCCGTATCCCGCCAGCCAAGTTCGCCGCCTTGCATCGCTCAGAGCGTCATGGGCGAATGCTACCTAATAGCGGCCGCGCCCAGCAAAAAGCCCCGCTGTGCGGGGCTTTTTGACGAGAGGGCGGACCGGCGGCCGGATCAGGCGGCGGGCTTGTTGCTCAGGCACTGCTTCATGAAGGCCTTGCGCTCGTCGCCCTTGAGCGCCTTGGTCTTGGCGTCGGCGTTGCAGGTGGTCATCTTGCCCTGCTGGGCGGCCTGCTTGTCGGCGCTGAGGCAGTCCTTCATGAAGGCCTTGCGTTCGTCGCCCTTGAGTGCCTTGGTCTTGGCATCGGCGTTGCAGGTGGCCATCTTGCTCTGTTGAGCAGTGGGGGCCTTGGCCGGCGCGGAGGCGGCGGCTGCGGGGGCATCGGCGGCATGCGCCGTGGCGAAGGAGAGGGCGAGGCCGGCGGCGGCCACCACGGAGAGCAGATTCTTCATGTCGTGTTCCTGCAAAAAGTGGATAGGAAGCCCCCCGTCGACGCGCACCCCGCGAGGCTGTTCAGCATAACGTCATGGCCGAAAGTTTGGATGACGGGCGGCCCGTAGAATCGCCGCATGCTCTCCGTCAAACAGGAATTGCTCGCGGCGCTCGCCGGCGAGCTGGAAAAATTGTCGCCCGGCGCTGCCGGGCGTGCTGCTTTTGAATCCCCCAAGGTGGCCGCGCACGGCGATTTCGCCTGCACCGCCGCCATGCAGCTGGCCAAGGCCGCCAGGCAGAACCCCCGGCAACTGGCCGAAACGCTGCGCGAGGCCCTGCTGGCCACGCCGGCCTTCGGCCGCTGGGTCGAGGCGCTGGAGATCGCCGGCCCCGGCTTCATCAACATCCGCCTGAAGCCCGCCGCCAAGCAGGAAGTGGTGCGCGAAGTGCTGGCCGCCGGCGAGCGCTTCGGGCAACAGCCGGACAACGGGCGGAAGGTGCTGGTCGAGTTCGTCTCGGCCAACCCCACGGGCCCGCTGCACGTGGGCCACGGCCGCCAGGCGGCCCTGGGCGATGCGATCTGCAACCTCTTCGCCACGCAGGGCTGGAAGGTGCACCGCGAGTACTACTACAACGATGCAGGCGTGCAGATCCACACGCTCACGCACAGCACGCAGCTGCGCGCCAAGGGCTTCAAACCCGGCGACGACTGCTGGCCCACCGACCCCGAGAATCCCGCCAGCAAGGGGTTCTACAACGGCGACTACATCCAGGACATCGCCAACGACTTCCTCGCGAAGAAGACGGTGCAGGCCACCGACCGCGCCTTCACGGCCAGCGGCGACGTGGAGGATGTGGAGTCCATCCGCAACTTCGCGGTGGCCTACCTGCGCCACGAGCAGGACAAGGACCTGCAGGCCTTCAACCTGAAGTTCGACGAGTACTACCTGGAGTCGAGCCTGTACACCAGCGGCCGCGTCGAGGCCACGGTGAACCGGCTGGTCGCCAACGGCAAGACCTACGAGCAGGACGGCGCGCTGTGGCTCCAATCCACCGACTACGGTGACGACAAGGACCGTGTGATGCGCAAGCAGGACGGCTCGTACACGTACTTCGTGCCCGACGTGGCCTACCACATCTCCAAATGGGAGCGCGGCTACGCCAAGGTCGTCAACATCCAGGGCACGGACCACCACGGCACCATCGCCCGCGTGCGCGCCGGCCTTCAGGCCGCCGACGTGGGCATTCCGCAGGGCTACCCCGACTACGTGCTGCACACCATGGTGCGCGTGGTCAAGGGCGGCGAAGAGGTCAAGATCAGCAAGCGCGCCGGCAGCTACGTGACGCTGCGCGACCTGATCGAGTGGACCAGCAAGGATGCCGTGCGCTTTTTCCTGCTGAGCCGCAAGCCCGACACCGAATACACCTTCGACGTCGATCTGGCCGTGGCGCAGAACAACGACAACCCGGTGTACTACGTGCAGTACGCGCATGCGCGCATCTGCTCCGTGCTGCGCAGCTGGGCCGAGCAGGGCGGCGGCGATGTGGCGTCCCTCCAGGGCGTGGACCTGTCCGCGCTCGAAGGCCCGCAGGCCCAGGCGCTGATGCTGCAATTGGCCAAATACCCCGAAATGCTCACCGCCGCCACCGAAGGCGAGGCGCCGCACGACGTCACCTTCTACCTGCGCGACCTGGCCGCGAGCTACCACAGCTACTACGACGCCGAGCGCATCCTGGTGGACGACGAAGCCGTCAAGCGCGCGCGCCTGGCGCTCGTCGCCGCCACCGCACAGGTATTGCACAATGGCCTGGCCGTGCTGGGCGTATCGGCGCCAGCCAGAATGTGAGTGTTTACGGATATGACAAAACAGCAACGTGGGGGCACCGCCATCGGCTTCATCCTCGGGGTGGTCGTGGGCCTGGGGGCGGCGCTGGGCGTGGCCGTGTATGTGACCAAGGTGCCGGTGCCCTTCCTCAACAAGGGCGGTGCGCGCAATGCCGACCAGGACGCCGCCGAATCCCAGAAGAACAAGAACTGGGACCCGAATTCGCCGCTGTACGGCAAGAACCCGGCGCGCCCGCCCGTGCCCGCCAGCTCGACGCCCGCGGTGGCCGGTGTCGCACCGGCCCCCGCGAGCAACGCTTCGGTGCCGGCCGCCGTGGCCGCCGCTTCGGCGCCTCGGGGTGCCGCCAGCAAGCCGGCCGCCTCGTCCGATCCGCTGGGCGATCTGGCCAAGGCCCGGGCCGCCAGCGCGCCCGGCGGCGCCGAGCCGTTTGATTACTTCGTGCAGGCCGGTGCCTTCCGCACCCAGGGCGACGCGGATGCGCAGCGCGCCAAGCTGGCCATGCTGGGCTGGGAGGCCCGGGTGAGCGAGCGCGAGCAGAGCGGCCGCACCGTCTTTCGCGTGCGCGTCGGCCCCTTCACCAAGCGCGACGATGCCGAAATGCTCAAGGACAAGCTCGATGGCGCGGGCGTCGAATCCGCGCTGGTGCGCGTGCAGCGCTGAACTTTTCCCGCAGGCTGCCGCTCACAACCCTCTGACCGAACAAGGAGTGTCTTTTTCATGAAACGCCGCGAGTTTTCCCTGTCCACCGCCACGGCCGTGGCCGCTTCCGCCCTGACGCTGCCCCTGGCGACGCCCGCCATGGCCCAGGCCCGCCAATTCAAGGAAGGCAAGGACTACGTCAAGCTCGCCAAGCCCGTGGCCAGCGACGTGCCCGCCGGCAAGGTCGAGGTCATCGAGTTCTTCTGGTACAGCTGCCCGCACTGCAACGCCTTCGAGCCCACGCTGGAAGCCTGGATCAAGGCGGCGCCCAAGGACCTGGTCATCCGCCGCATGCCCGTGGCGTTCAACTCCAGCTTCGCACCGCAGCAAAAGCTGTACTTCGCCCTGGAAAGCATGGGCAAGGTCGGTGATCTGCACGCCAAGGTGTTTCGCGCCGTGCACGTGGAAAAGCAGGCCCTCAACAAGGACGACCTGATCTTCGAATGGGTCGGCAAGCAGGGCGTGGACGTGGCCAAGTTCAAGGAGGCGTACAACTCCTTCTCCGTGTCCAACCAGCTGCGCAAGGCCGCCCAGCTGCAGGAAGCCTACGGCGTGGAAGGCGTGCCCTCGATGGGCGTGGCCGGCCGCTACTACACCGATGGCACCATGGCCGGCAACATGCAGGGCGTGCTGCAAGTGGTGGAGTACCTCGCTTCCACCGCCGCCAAGGGCGGTTGAGTCCCCCGCTCCGTGCGATGCAAGCCCGCGTTTGCGGGCTTTTTCTTTGCTGCTCCCGGATCGCGCCAAGGGGTGGCTACAATCTTTGCAAGATTCGTGCCCTATGAGAAAACGCCTCCTACCGATCCTCCTGCTTGCCGCCCTGGCTTTCGCCATGGGGGGCGCCCGCGCCGAAAAGGCCGACCGCAACAAGCCCATGAACATCGAGGCCGATGCACTGCGCCACGATGAACTCAAGCAAACCAGCGTCTTCACCGGCCGCGTGGTGGTCACCAAGGGCACCATCCTGCTGCGCGGCGCGCGGCTGGATGTCCGGCAGGACCCCGATGGCTTCCAGTACGGCACCATGACGGCCGAGGCCGGCAAGCGGGCCTTCTTCCGGCAAAAGCGCGACACGGCGCCCGGCATGCCCGACGAGTTCGTCGAGGGCGAGGGCGAAGTCATCGAGTACGACGGCCGGGCCGATCTGGTGCGGCTCATCCGCCGCTCGGAACTGCGCCGCTACCGCGAATCCACCCTCACCGACGAGATGGCCGGTGCCCTCATCGTCTACAACAACCTGACCGACGTGTTCACTGTCGATGGCCAGAAGGCCGCCCCCGCCGGCAGCAACACCGCGGCCACGCCCGGAGGCCGCGTGCGCGCGGTGCTCTCGCCCAAGGAGACTCCGGCCAAGGCCGGGGCGCCCGCTGCGGCCCCCACCTCGCCGGCCCCCGCCCTGCGGCCCAGCGGCGAACTGGGCGGCGGCGCGAAGTGATGGCGGCGGCACACCCTTCCGACGCCTCGGCGGCCGGCAACACGAGCCGGCTGGAGGTCGAGCACCTGGAGAAGTCCTACGGCAGCCGCAAGGTGGTCAAGGACGTGTCGATGGTCGTGCAAAAGGGCGAGGTCGTCGGCCTGCTCGGCCCCAACGGCGCGGGCAAGACCACCTCGTTCTACATGATCGTGGGGCTGGTGCGCAGCGACGGCGGCGACATCCGCATCGACGGCCATTCGGTGGCCGACATGCCCATCCACCGCCGCTCGCGGCTGGGCCTGTCCTACCTGCCGCAGGAAGCGTCGATCTTCCGCAAGCTGACGGTCGAGGAGAACGTGCGTGCCGTGCTGGAGCTGCAGCGCGACGAGAACGACAAGGCCCTGAGCCGCGACGAGATCGAGTCGCGCCTCACCGCCCTGCTGCAGGAGCTGCGCGTGGAGCATCTGCGGGCCTCCCCGGCCCTGGCGCTCTCGGGCGGCGAGCGCCGCCGCGTGGAGATCGCGCGGGCCCTGGCCACGCAGCCGCGCTTCATCCTGCTCGACGAGCCGTTCGCGGGCATCGACCCCATCGCCGTGATCGAGATCCAGCGCATCATCGGGTTCCTCAAGGCGCGGGGCATCGGCGTGCTCATCACCGACCACAACGTGCGCGAGACCCTGGGCATCTGCGACCACGCGTTCATCATCAGCGATGGGCGCGTGCTGGCGCGGGGCACGCCCTCCGAGATCGTGGACAACGCCGAGGTGCGGCGCGTGTACCTCGGCGAGCATTTCAGGATGTGAGCATGGCGTCCACGCTGGTCATCGTGTTGACTGCGCTGCTCCCCGCGGGGGCTCTCGCGCCTCGGGGCGGCCCGGCGGCACCGGTGTGATGAAGCCGGGGCTGTCGCTGCGCGTCTCGCAGCATCTGGCACTCACGCCGCAGTTGCAGCAATCCATCCGGCTGCTGCAGTTGTCCACCCTGGAACTGTCGCAAGAGGTCGAGCAGATGCTCGACGAAAACCCCTTCCTCGAACGCACCGCCGAAGAGGCCGCGCGCGAAGAATTCGGTCTGCCGCAGGCCGATGCGCCCGTGAGCGAGGACGACCGCCACACCGAAGAAGCCATCTATTCCGGCGCGCCCGGCGAGTCCAGCGCGGCGGTGGAGCCCTCTTCGGAGGGCGATGCCGCGAGCGCCGCCGAGGCGCCTGGCAGCGCCGACGCCCCCGACTGGGAAGGCGACGGCACCGTCGAGATGGCGCCGGACGACGGCGAATGGGGCGGCGACGCCCCGGCGCGCACGCGCACGGCCGGCGAGGGCGACGAAGCCGACGCCACCGAACTGGCCCGCAGCCACGAGTCGCTCACCGCCTACCTGCACCGGCAGGCGCTGGGCCTGCGCCTGTCCGAGGTCGACACCGCCGCGCTGCGCTTTCTCATCGAGTCGCTCAACGACGATGGCTACCTGGACGAATCGCTGCCGTCGCTCGCCGTGAGCCTGGCGGGCGAGGACGACACCGAGCAGGTCGAGGAGCTGGTGCACCGCTTCACCGTGGCGCTGGGCCTGCTGCAGAGCCTGGACCCGGTGGGCGTGGGCGCACGCGGACTGGCCGAATGCCTCACCCTGCAGCTCAAGGCGCTGCGCGAGGACGGCGAGGGCGACCCCGACGTGGTGCAGACCGCGATGCGCATCTGCCAGCAGCCGCTGGAGATGCTTGCGCGGCGCGACGTGCGCCGCCTGGCGCAGGCCTGCGGTGGCGGCGAGGAGCGCACGCGCGCGGCCATGGCGCTGATCGCCCGCCTGGAGCCCCGGCCCGGCCGCGCCTTCGCCGAGGTGGAGCGCAACATCATCGTCCCCGACGTCATCGTGAAGAAGACCGGGCGCGGCACCCAGCAGAACTTCAGCGTGCAGCTCAACCCCGATGTGATGCCGCGCCTGCGCGTGCACGACATCTACGCCGGCGCGCTGCGCGGCAACCGCGGCGGCGAGGGCCACCAGGGCCTGCAGCAGCGGCTGCAGGAGGCGCGCTGGTTCATCAAGAACATCCAGCAGCGCTTCGACACCATCCTGCGTGTGTCGCGCGCCATCGTGGACCGGCAGAAGAACTTCTTCGTGCACGGCGAGCTGGCCATGCGCCCGCTGGTGCTGCGCGACATCGCCGATGAGCTGGGCCTGCACGAGTCCACCATCAGCCGCGTGACCACGGCCAAGTACATGGCCACGCCGCAGGGCACGTACGAACTCAAGTATTTCTTCGGCTCGGGCCTGGGCACCGAGACCGGGGGCAACGCCTCCAGCACGGCGGTGCGGGCGCTCATCAAGCAGTTCGTCTCGGCCGAGAGCCCGGCCAAGCCGCTGTCGGACAGCCAGATCGCCGAGATGCTGAAGGAGCAGGGCATCGAGTGCGCGCGCCGCACCGTGGCCAAGTACCGCGAGGCGCTCAAGATCGCGCCGGCCAACCTGCGCAAGGCGCTGTAGCGCCTGCGCCGCGAAAGACGCCGGCCCCTCAGCCCAGCAGTTGCGGATTCAGCCGCCAGACCGTGAAGTTCAGCGCGGCGGCGAAGGTGATCCAGGCCAGGTAAGGCACCAGCAGCGCCCCGGCCAGCGGCCGCAGCCGCCAGAACGCCACCAGGGTGGCGGCCACGCAGCACCACAGCAGGCCGATGTCGGCCAGCGCCCAGGCGCCCTGGTGCCACTGGAAGAACAGCCAGCTCCACAGCGCATTGAGCGCCAGCTGCACGGCGAACAGCCACAGCGCGCGCCGGCGCAGGGCCCTTGCGGGCTCGCGCCACACCAGCCAGGCGGCGATGCCCATCATGGCGTACAGCGCGCTCCACACCGGCCCGAACAGCCAGGCGGGCGGTGCCCAGGCCGGCTGGGTGAGCTGGGCGTAGAACTGCGGCGCCTGGACCGATGCGATGCTGCCGACCGCAGCAGCCACGAAGGCGATCGCGAGCCAGCCGGCCAGGGCGAGCCAGGTGCGTGGCGTGAGGGGGGCTCGGCCGGGGCGGGCTGGCGCCGAAGGGGTGCGCGAGGGCAGGGTGGGGGTCATCGCGCCATCATGGCCGCCAGGGGGCCTTGGCGCCGTCAGCGAAGGCCGAAAGAAGGGCGCTCGCGGGCTTGAATGCCACCCGGCGCCCTGTCCTTTCTCGCTGATTGGGGCTGCCACGCCCCAGGCCTGAGCCCGATCGCCATGCGGTCGGGTGATTTTGCTATCAAATATATAGCTATATGCCCTAGTGTTTATTGTGCTGGAGGCCGTTTTTTATCGCATGGTCAGGGCGCGGTTCGTTCCGGCCGCCGGACCGCCCCGCGACGGCGCTGCGGCCCCGTGGGCGTCGAGCTTGAAGCCGGCGACCGCATCGGCCAGCTGCGCCGCCTGCTGCTGCAGCGACTGCGCGGCGGCGGTGGCCTCTTCCACCAGCGCGGCGTTCTGCTGGGTGGACTGGTCCATCTGGCTCACGGCGCTGCCGATCTCGGCGATGCCGGTGCTCTGCTCCTGGCTGGCGTTGCTGATTTCGGCCACGATGGCCGTCACGCGGCGCACGCTGTCCACCATCTTGTCCATGGTGGCCCCGGCGTCCTGCACCAGCTTGCTGCCGGCATCCACCTGGGTGACCGAATCGTCGATCAGCGCCTTGATCTCCTTGGCGGCGGTCGCACTGCGCTGGGCCAGCGTACGCACCTCGCTCGCCACCACGGCGAAGCCGCGGCCCTGCTCGCCGGCGCGGGCGGCTTCCACGGCCGCGTTCAGCGCCAGGATATTGGTCTGGAAGGCGATGCCGTCGATCACGCCGATGATGTCCACGATCTTGCGGGCCGAGGCATCGATGCCGCCCATGGTCTTCACGACCTGGCCCACCACGGTGCCGCCGTGCGTGGCGATCTCCGAGGCGCCCGTGGCCAGCGTGTTGGCCTGGCGCGCGTTCTCGGCGTTCTGCTGCACGGTGGCGGTGAGCTGTTCCATGGCGGCCGCCGTCTCCTCCAGCGAGCTGGCCTGCTGCTCGGTGCGCGAGGACAGGTTCTGGTTGCCGCTGGCGATCTCGCTGGTGGCCAGGCGCACGGATTCGGACGAGGCGCGGATCTGCACCAGCACCGCCGCGATCTTGTCCACGAAGTGGTTGAAGGCGCTGGCGATCTGGGTGAGTTCGTCGCTGCCGTGGGTGGACAGGCGGCGCGTCAGGTCGCCGTCGCCCGAGGCGATGTCTTCCAGCGCATCGCGCACCACGCCCAGGCGGCGCAGCTGGTGGCTCACGGCCACGGTGACCAGCGCGACGGCGGCCACCACGCTCAGCAGGGTGATGACGATGGCCACTTTCAGCAGCGCGCTGACCGATTGCGTGGCCTCGGCGCGGTCGATGGCGATGGCCAGCGTCCAGGGCGTGCCCTGCACCTTGGCGGCGTAGAGCATCTGTTCGGCGCCGTCGATCTGCACGTCGGTGCGCTCGTTGCGCTCGGCCAGGCGCTTGATGAGCGCGGCGTCCAGGCTGCCCGAGATGTCGGAGACGGGCTTGAGCGCCATGCCGGGCTTGGCATACGCCAGGATCTTGCTGTCGCCGTCCAGCAGGAAGGCGAAGCTCTTGGCGATCGGGTGGATGGCGTTGACCTTGGCGGTTACGGAATCGAGGTAGATGTCGGTGGCCACCACGGCCGTGGGCTGGCCGGCCGGGCCGGCGGGCTCTGCGAAGGTGATGGTCAGCTTGCCGCTGCTCGCGCCCACGTAGGCGGGGGTGATGACGGGGCCGCCCGCCTGCGCTGCCTGCTTGTACCAGGGGCGCGAGGTGCCGTCGTACCCCTCCGGGACCTTGGTGAGCGCCATGTGGCGCTTGTCCGCATAGGTGAAATACACCAGGTCGAACGCGCCGGCCTGCTTGATGGCGCGCAGCATGGGCAGCGGGTCCGGCTGCTCGGTGGCGACCTTCAGGGACGAGGTGATCCGTTGCTTTTCGCGCACCCATTCAGCCACTTCGTCGGCATGCAGGCGGGTGAGCCCGCCCACGTTCTCGTCCAGCTGCGCCAGCGTGTCCTTGCGCACCACGAAGAAGGTGACCAGCGCCAGGGCCAGCAGCGAGAGCACGGTGATGGCGACGCAGATGCCGATGAGGCGCGCACGCAGGCTTTTGAACATGGAGTACCTTTGCAAATGGATACACACAAGGGTTCATTCTGACCATTGGTTGACCCGGATCAAATGCCAAGTCGAGGGTTCTGCTAGGTGGAAACCCTGATGCCTCGGAGGGCCCGGTCCTCCGCACGCCGGCCATCCCCGCGGCAGGTCCCTGCGGCCCCTCGGCCGCGCAGCGGGGCTGCCAGCGCGTATCCTCGGGGCCGTCTATGAACCAACTGCAACTTTTCCTGCCCTGCGCCGCCGGCGTCGAGGGCTTTCTGGCCGACGAGGTGCACGGCATCACCGGCCTGACCGGCCAGGACCTGCTTACCGGCCGGGGCGGCGTGCTGCTGCGGGCCTCCTGGCGCGACGCGCTGATGCTCAACCTGCACAGCCGGCTCGCACAGCGCGTGCTGGTGCAGCTCGGCCACCGGCCGTACCGCTCCGAGAACGACCTGTACGCCGCCGCGAGCGAGGTCGCCTGGGAGATCTGGTTCACCCCGCGCCAGAGCTTCAAGATCGACGTCACGGCCCAGCACAGCCCGCTCACCAGCCTGAACTTCGCCGCGCTGCGCGTGAAGGACGCCGTGGCCGACCGCTTCCGCGCCAAGACCGGCGTGCGCCCGGACGTCGACACCCAGTGGCCCGACGTGCGCATCCACCTGCACCTGACCACCGACGAGGCCACGGTGTACATCGACACCTCGGGCGAGCCGCTGTTCAAGCGCGGCTGGCGCGAGGACAAGGGCGACGCCCCGCTCAAGGAGACCCTGGCCGCCGCCATGATCGCGGCCACCGGCTGGGACCCGCAGGGCGACGTGCCGCTGTACGACCCCTGCTGCGGCAGCGGCACCGTGCTGATCGAGGCCGCGCAGATGGCCTGCCACATCCCCGCCGGCATGCAGCGGCGGTTCGCCTTCGAGAAGCTGCTGCCGTTCCAGGCCCATGTCTGGTCTGCTATCAAAAATGAAGCAGAACAGGCAATCAAACCGCCGGCAGTGGGCATCTTCGGCTCGGACGTGTCGCACCGCATGGTGGACTTCGCCCAGCGCAACGCCGAGCGCGCGGGCGTGGCCCAGGCCATCGAACTGCGCGGTGGCGACGCGCTGCAGCGCATGCCGCCCACCGCCCAGCCCGGCGTGATGCTGCTGAACCCGCCCTACGGCGAGCGCATTGCCGCCGCGGGCACGGCCGGGCGCAGCGCGTCCGAGCGTGCCGGCCACGTGGAGCGTGCGGGCCGCGAGACGGCGCAGACCGAGGACGGCGGCGAATTCTTCAGCCAGCTCGCCACGCACTGGAAGAAGAACTTCTCCGGTTGGCAGGGTTGGATGCTCACGCCCGACCTCAAGCTGCCCGGCAAGATGCGCCTGAAGGAATCGCGCCGCGTGCCCATGTGGAACGGCCCCATCGAGTGCCGCCTGTTCCGCTTCGACATGGTGCGCGGCTCAGCGCGCGAGCGTCCCCCCCGGCCCGTGGAAAGCCCGCCCGATGCGGGTTGAGCTGCGCCTGCCGGCGCAAGCCGCGGGCGGCGAGGTCCCCCGCGCGGTGGTGGTGGACACCAACATCGTGCTGGACCTGCTGGTGTTCGCCGATCCCGCCGTGGCGCCGCTGCGCGACCTGCTCGCCCAGGGGCGGCTGCAGTGGGTGGCCACGCAGGCCATGCGCGACGAGCTGGAGCGCGTGCTGGCCTACCCGCAGATCGTGCCGCGCCTGGCGTTCTACGGCCTGGATGCCGCGGCCGTGCTGGGCGCCTTCGACGCCCGGGTGCGCGTGGTGCCCGAGGCGGCGCGCGTGCCCTCGGTGTGCAAGGATGCGGACGACCAGAAGTTCATCGACCTGGCCGTGGCGCACCGCGCCATCCTGCTGTCCAAGGACAAGGCCGTGGTCTGCATGCGCAAGCGCCTGCTGGCGCAGGACGCGCACGTGGCGACCGTGCTGGTGCTGGAACCCGCGGCGTGCGCCGCTTGAGCCTGCTCACGCCACCCGCCGCGCGCGGCGCCTCACCCCCTCACGCCTCGAACTGAAAGCCCTCGGCCGGGTGCAGGGCCCAGCGGCCCTCGCCCAGCAGCTGCAGCACGTGCGTGTGGTGCGCCAGCACCGCCGGCCGATGGGCGATGCTGATGATGGAGGCGCCGCTGGCGCGCAGCCGCTCGTAAAGCGCTGCCTCGTTGGCGCCGTCCAGCGCGCTGGTGGCTTCGTCCAGGATCACGGTGCGCGGCTGGCGCACCAGCACACGGGCGAAGGCCAGGCGCTGCTGTTCGCCGACCGACAGCTGCTTTTCCCAGTCGCGCGTGGCGTCGAGCCCGCCCACGCGTTCGGCCAGCTCGGGCAGGTGCACGTCGTTCAGGATCTGCAGCAACTGCGCGTCGTCCAGCGCGGTCGTGCGCGCCGGGTAGATCATCTGGCTGCGCAGCGTGCCGGGCTGCATGTAGGGGCGCTGGGGCAGGAAGAACACCTCGTCCAGCGGCGGGTGCTGCACCACGCCGTCGCCCGTGCGCCACAGCCCGGCAATGGCGCGCAGCAGCGAGCTCTTGCCGCAGCCGCTGGCCCCGGTGATGAGCAGCGCATCGCCCGGCTGCAGCTCCAGCGTGAGGTCCTTCACCAGCAGGCGGCCGAATTTCGGGGTGTAGAGCGTGAGCCCGTCGATCGCCAGGCGTTCGCCTTCCCGCGCCTGGATCTCGCGGGAGGTGTCCGGGGCTGCCGCCTTGGCGGCGGGCGCGGGGGGCGTTGCTTGCGAGGCCGGGGCGGCCGACGGGGTGCCGCGCTGGCGGCGCGACTCGCGCTTTTGCTGGCGGCGCAGCTTGCGCGCAGCGGACACGGCCTCGGGCGCCGCCGGCTCCTCGCGCCGGGCCGGCGCGCCGAGCAGGGCCTGGGCCAGCGTGTCCAGCCGGCCGATGCCGGCCACGAAGCGGCTCAGGCTCTCGAAGTTGTCCACGATCAGCGAGACGGCGGCGAGCACCGCCGCGAACGCGCCGGCCGCCTGGATGGCGCGGCCCACCTCCATGTCGCCGGAGAGCACCGCATCGGCCAGGATGATGGCGGGAATCACCACCGTGAGCTGGCTGAACGCGCGCTGGAACAGGTTGAGCGAGCGCTGGCGCTTGATGAGCCGCGCGTAGTTGGTGAACACCGCCTGGAAGCTGTGGTCCAGCTGCGCGCGCTCCTGCGACTCGCCGCGGTAGAACGCGATCGACTCGGCGTTCTCGCGCAGCCGCATCAGCCCGAAGCGGAAGTCCGCCTCGCGCCGCAGCTGCCAGAAGTTCAGGCGGATCAGCGGCGCGCCGAACACCCACAGCGCCACCACCGTGCCCAGCAGGGCATACACCGCCAGAAAGGCCACGAGCACCTTGGAGATCGACCACAGCACGGTGCTGAAGGCCACCAGCTGCATGCCCGCGCCGACGAAGATCAGCAGGAAGTGCGTGGAGCGGCCGGTGAAGGTGTTGATGTCCTCGCTGATGCGCTGGTCGGGGTTGTCGATGCCGCCCTGCGTGTTCAGCTCGTAGTAGCGCCGGCCGCCCAGGTAGCCGTCCAGGAAGCGGTGCGTGAGCCAGCGCCGCCAGTGGTTGGAGAACGCATCGCGCATGTAGTAGTAGAAGGCGTACACCGGCACGGCGAAGCCCAGCACCAGCAGGCAGGTGCGCACCGCGTCCCAGAAGCGGTCGCGGTCCTTGGCGGCCAGGGCCGAGGTCATCTCGCCGGTGCGGTCGATCAGCATCACGGCCAGCTGCGTCTCGCACAGCATCAGCAGCACCAGCAGGCCGAGCAGGGACCAGGCAGCGACCTTCTTGTCGCCGAGCCAGTACGGCTTGGCCACGCTCATGAACTGGCGCCAGGCGGCGGCGGAAAAAGTGGGGGCGCGCCGGGAAGCGGCGAGGGGGGCGGCAGGGGCGGGTGCCGCGGTGGCTGCCGCGGGGTGCGCAGCGGCAGAAGCAGAGGAAGACATGCAGGCGTTAGGAAAGGAAAGGCGGGAGCGCTGCGGCGAAGATAGGCCGCGCGCAGGCCGGGCCCTGTCGGACGCGGCCCACGGCCGGCTACGGAATCGCACGCGACCCGGGGGCCACGGCCGGCCGGGCGCCAAACGGGGGAGGGGGTTACAGTGCCGGCTGTTTTCTTTTCGGGTTCCCCCCGCATCCCGCCCATGTCCAATCTCATCGTGCACGGAGGCACGCCGCTGCGTGGCCGCATCACGCCCTCCGCCAACAAGAACGCCGTGCTGCCCGTGCTGTGCGCCACGCTGCTGACCCAGGCGCCGCTCACCTTGCACGGCGTGCCCGACATCACCGACGTGCGCAAGATCCTGGACATCTTCCGCACCCTGGGCAGCGACGTGCGCATGGACCACGCCAGCGGCACGCTGGAACTGCACCACAAGGACACTGCGTTCGACGCCGCCGCCCACCGCCTGCCCGAGGAGATGCGCTCGTCCATCATGCTGGTGCCGCCGCTACTGGCGCGCTTCGGCGTGGCGCGGCTCGAAGACAACGTGAAGGGCTGCACGCTCGGCGTGCGCGAGATCGATCCGCACGTGGAGGTGTTCCGCAGCTTCGGCGGCGCGGTGGAGCGCGCGCAGGGCTCGCTGCTCGTGCGTTGCGACGGGCCGCTGCACGCCACGCACCACTGGCTCGACTACGCCTCGGTCACCACGACCGAGAACTTCGTGCTGTGCGCGGCCTCGGCCCGCGGCGTGTCCACGCTCAACAATGCCGCGTCGGAGCCGCACGTGCAGGAGTTCTGCCGCTTCATGGCCATGCTGGGCGTGCGCATTGACGGCATCGGCACGTCGCGCCTCACAGTGCACGGCGGCGCGGCGCTGGGGGGCGGCGAGTTCCGCTTCGACGAGGACTTCCACGAGATCACCACCTTCCTGGCCCTCGGGGCCATCACCGGCGGCGACGTGGTGGTGCGCAACAGCGCGCCGGAGAACTTCCCGCTGATCGACCGCACCTTCGCCAAGTTCGGCGTGCGAATCGAGCATGCGGACGGCTGGTCGCGCGCGCACCGCGAGGGGCCGCTCACCGTGCAGACGCCCTTCACCAGCAACGTGCTGACCAAGGTGGAGGCCGCGCCCTGGCCCTACTTTCCCGTGGACCTGCTGCCCATCTTCATCGCGCTGGGCGTGCGGGCGCAGGGCAACGCGATGTTCTGGAACAAGGTGTACGACGGGGCGCTGGGCTGGACGGGCGAGCTGTCGAAGTTCGGCGCGCACGTGTTCTCGTCCGACCCGCACCGCATCGTGACCTTCGGCGGCAATGCGCTCACGCCTGCCGTGGTGGAGAGCCCCTACATCATCCGCGTGGCCATCGCCCTGTTCATGGTGGCCGCCAGCATCGACGGGCGCTCGGAGATCCGCAACGCCACGCCCATCCGGCGCGCGCACCCGCGCTTCGTGGAGAACCTGCGCAGCCTGGGCGTGCAGGTGGAGTGGACGAGCGAGGAGTGACCGCGCTCAGGCGCCCTCTGCGCCTGGGTGGGGGCGGTCAGGGCGCCAGCAGGTCGTAGGCGGCGCGCACGCGCTGCAGGTCGCGGCCCAGGCGGCGGCTGGGCGGCAGGTGGCGCAGCCAGCGCAGGCGGCGCACCGTGGTGGCCAGCACCGCGCGCATGTCCGGGCCCTGGGCGCCCAGCCAGGCCGCCCACAGCGTGCGGGCCGCGTCCAGCGCGCCCGCCTGGCGCAGGTAGAGCGCGGTGGACTGGGCGTAGCACAGCGCATCGCGCGCGTGGCACACGGCCAGCGGCAGCGCGGTGGCGGGGTCGTCCTCGAAATCCACATAGCCCACGACGCCGTCGGGGCAGCGCACGAGGTTGCGGGCGAACGCCTGGCTCAGGCAGGTGCCGCTGGCGTGCACCCGGGCGATGGCGTCCAGGCCCTGGCGCCACAGGGCCAGCACGGCCTCGGGGCCTTCGGCCACGGCGTGGTCGATCTCGTTGCCCAGGGAATGGGTTTCCTCGTCGGGGGCTCCCAAGTGCCGCATCAAAAAAGCGTCGTGCTGCACCGCCAGCACCTCGGGTGCGCGCAGGCCGCGAGCGGCGAAGTCCTGCAGGCGCCGCACCTCGATGGCGATGGCCGCGGGCCCGCCCGGCGTGGGCACCGGGCGCAGCACCGCCAGGCCCAGCAGGCGCGCCAGTACCGCCATGGCGCGGTAGCGCCCGGCGCCGTGGCTGGCGCCCGCGCGCTTGAGCCACCACTGCTCGCCGGGCAGGCGGTAGCTCTGCACGTTGGGCGCCTGGGTGGCCGCATGCTCGCGCAGGAAGTCCGCGGGGTCGGTGGGGACGGAGGTGCGGGGCGCAGCAGGGTCGGCGTGGGTCGGCATGGGGTCGGTGCGAAAGAGGGGAACGGGCCGGGCCCGGGGCTGCGAACGGGGTGCGAACCGAGGCCGGCAGGGCCGGCCGGGGCCGGGCGGATAAAATCGCCGCCTGCGGCCCGGCCGTGGCCCTGGGCGGGGCTGTCTGCACCTGCCCCCGGCGCCATGCCGCGCCCGCCCCGGTTCGCCGCTTTGCGCGGGCTGCGGCATCATAACGAAGCCTTTTTCTCCCCCCGCCGCGCCCTGGAGCCGCCCCATGACCGAATCCTCCCACGACACCGCCGCTGCCGCCGGCACCGAACCCGCCCTCGACAACGATGCGCTCGACGAGCTGGACACGCTGCTGGACGACCTGCGCAGCCGTGCCGAAGAGATCCCGCAGTGGGAGTTCTGCGACGGCTTCCTGACCGCGCTGGCCTGTACGCGCCGCGCCATTCCCGCCGCCGAATACCTGCCCATGCTGCTGGACGACGGCGGCCCCATCGATGTGACCGAGGGCGCGGGGGCCCCGCTGCCGCTGCTGCCGGCCTTCAAGGACGAGGCCCAGCAGGCACGGTTCATGGAGCTGTGGACGCTGCGGTTCGACGAGGTCAGCCGCCAGCTGGCGACCGAGGTGGAATCGCTGGAGGACGACCGCGCCTTCCAGCCCGAGGTGATGGACATGCGCGGCGCCGTCGCCTGCCTGCCCGAGGAAGAACGCGCCGAGATGGCCGGCCAGGACATTCCCTCGTTCGGCCAGGTGTGGGCGCTCGGCTTCATGTTCGCCGTGGAGAACTGGCCCGAGGAATGGGCCGCCCCCCGCGACAAGGACGCCGCGCAGTGGCTGGACGGCGCGCTGGAAAACATCGTGGTGCTGACCGAGGACGACACCGGCAAGCCCGAGCACAACCTGTATGCCGAAGACGGCCCGGCCAGCGTGAGCGAGGCCCGCCTGGAGTCGTTCAGCGAAGCCGTCTGGGCCGTGTACGACCTGCGCCAGCTCTGGAAGAGCATCGGCCCGCGCGTGGAGGCCGTGCGCCGCGCCGACACCCCCGGCCGCAACGACCCGTGCAGCTGCGGCAGCGGCAAGAAATACAAGAAGTGCTGCGGCGCCTGACGGGCGCCGGCGCGGCCTGACCGGGCGCTTCCCCTTCCCCTTTCCTTTTGCTTTTACGCGCGCTCCGGCGCGCGTTGCCGTTCCATGACCCCTGCTTTCCTGGCCCGCCTGCGCGCCGAATGGGCGCCCAGCATTCCGCGCGAACTGCTCGCGGGTGCCGTGGCCACGTTCGCGCTGATTCCCGAGGTGATCGCGTTTTCGTTCGTGGCGGGCGTCGATCCCTCCGTGGGGCTGTTCGCCTCGTTCGTCATCAGCATCGTGATCGCCTTCGCGGGCGGGCGCCCGGCCATGGTGTCGGCAGCCGCCGGTTCGGTGGCGCTCGTGGCGGCGCCGCTGGTGCAGTCGCACGGGCTGGGCCACCTGCTGGCGGCGGGGCTGCTGGCGGGCGTGGTGCAGGTGGCGTTCGGGCTGCTGCGCATGGGCGTGCTCGTGCGCTTCGTCTCCAGCTCGGTGCGCACGGGCTTCGTCAACGCGCTGGCGGTGCTGATCTTCTCGGCGCAGCTGCCGCACCTGCGCGGCGCGGGCGCCGCCATCTGGGGCATGCTGGCGCTGGGGCTGGCCCTCATCTACGGCCTGCCGTGGCTGGGCCAGCGGCTGCGGGTGCGGGCGCTCACCGCCATTCCGTCGCCGCTGATCTGCGTGGTGGCGCTCACACTCATCGCCTCCGCCATGGGGCTGCACCTGCCCACCGTGGCGGACCTGGGCCGGTTGCCCGATGCGCTGCCGCTGTTCGGCCTGCCCGCGGTGCCGGTGTCGCTGGAGACGCTGCGCGCCATCGCACTGCCGGCGCTGGCGATCGCCATGGTGGGGCTGCTCGAATCGGTGCTCACCGCCGCCGTGGTGGACGAGATGACCGACACGCCCAGCGACAAGAACCGCGAGTGCGCGGGCCTGGGCCTGGCCAACATCGCGGCCAGCTGCTTCGGCGGCATCGCCGGCTGCGGAATGATCGGCCAGGCCGTGGGCAACGTGAAATACGGCGGGCGCGGCCGCCTGTCCACGCTGTTCGCCGGCGTGTTCCTGCTCATCCTGATGGTGGCGCTGAAGGACTGGGTGTCGCGCGTGCCGGTGATCGCGCTGGTGGCCATCATGGTGATGGTGTCGGCCTCGACGTTCGACTGGAAGTCGCTGGGCGCCGTGGTGCGCCACCCGCGCCTGTCCAGCGCCGTGATGCTCGCCACCGTGGCCGTGACGCTCGCCACGCACAACCTCGCGGCCGGGGTGGGCGTGGGGGTGGTGCTGAGCGGCGTGTTCTTCGCGTTCAAGGTCGCGCGCCTGCTCGGCGTGCGGGCCGAGGACGATGCCGCCACCGGCCTGCGCACCTGGCACGTGTCGGGCCAGGTGTTCTTCGCCTCGGCCGATGCGTTCATCGAGGCGTTCGACATCCTCGCGGCCGAAGGGCGCCCGGTGCGCATCGACGTGTCCCGTGCGCATTTCTGGGACGTGACGGCCGTGGCCGCGCTGGAGAAGGTGGTGCAGCGGCTGCGGCACCACGGGGCTGTGGTGGAGGTGGTGGGGCTGAACGAGGCCAGTGCGGGGCTGGTGGGGCGGCTGGGGCCGGGTGCGTGAGACAGCAGGATTCCTTGATGGCGGGTCAGGCACTGGAAGAAATCGAAGCGTTCGCCAGAAGAGCGTCCGGGGTTCTGCCGCGGCGCGATCTGCATTCAGCGACCAGGATCGAGGACGATCTCAGCATCACGGGCGACGATGCGGTGGAGTTCATGGAGACCTTCTTCGCGGAGTTCGGCGTCGACTCCAGCGGGTTCGATTTCGGACGGTACTTCCACGACGAAGGATTCAATCCATTGCAGTTGTTTTGGATGCCTTTGCGCCGCTATCGGGATCGACAGAAGAAGGTGCCGCTCACCTTGGGCATGCTCGCGAAGTCCGTTGAACTGAAGCGCTGGGATGCCGCCCGCATCGAATCCGCCGGACCGAGGGAGGCCGCCACTTGAGGCGCACAGGCCCAAGTTTTTAGGCTTGGGGGTTTGCTGTCAAACCAGAAGATCGGCCAGCCGCGCCAGCGCATGCCGCACGGTGGCGGCACGCACGGCCGCCCGGTCGCCCGCGAAGCGCATCACCTCGCTGTGGGTCTGCCCCTCCACCGACCAGCCGAACCACACCGTCCCCACCGGCTTGTCCGCGCTCCCGCCCCCGGGTCCGGCCACGCCCGTCACGGCCACGCTCACCTGCGCCAGCGAGCGCGCCACGGCGCCCTCGGCCATGGCGCGCGCCACGGGCTCGCTCACGGCGCCGTGCGCTGCGATGAGGGCGGTGGGCACGCCCAGCAGGTCGGTCTTGGCGGCGTTGGAGTAGGTGACGAAGCCGCGCTCGAACCAGCGGCTCGACCCGGCCAAGTCGGTGCAGGCACCGGCGATCAGGCCGCCGGTGCAGCTTTCGGCGGTGGCCAGCATCCACCCGCGCGCGACGAGCGTTTGCGCGATATGAGCCAAATCGGCCTCCAGCGCAATATTCTCTAGGGCATCATGCTCTGCTTTTGATAGCAAATCGTCCGGTGTCACCACAGATGCCTCCAGAGCGCGATCACCACCAGCGTGCAGAAGGCCGCCACCAGGTCGTCGAACACGATGCCCCAGCCGCCGCGCCAGCCGAAGCCCTTGAACAAACTGTCGGCCCAGGCCACGGGGCCGGGCTTGGCGGCGTCGAAGAAGCGGAACAGCGCGAACGCCGCGCACTGCCCCCAGAAGCCCATGGGCATGGCCAGCCACAGCACGAGCCAGAAGGCGATCACCTCGTCCCACACGATGCTGCCGGGGTCGGCCACGCCCATGTGGCGCGCGGTGGTGGTGCAGGCCCACCAGCCGACGAGCGTGCCGGCCAGGATCAGCACGCCGAAATGCAGGGGCGCGAGCCACTGCTGCAGCACCAGGTAGGCCAGCCAGGCCCACAGCGTGCCCACGGTGCCGGGCGCCTTGGGCGACAGGCCGGCGCCGAAGCCCAGGGCGATCCAGTGCGCCGGGTGCGACCGCATGAAGGCGGCGGTCGCGCGGCGCGGTGCGGCGGCGGGCGTGGCAGGGCCGAAGGGGGCGGCGTTCATTCGCGCTCCCTCAGCGCGATCTCTTTCGGGTAGCGCACGGTGTGCGTGGCCGTGAAGCGCGCGGTGGCGCCAGCGGCCAGCGGCTGCTGCCAGGCGATGGTGCCGGGCGTGCGGTTCCAGGCCGTGTCCTGCGGCGCGGGCGTGTAGCGGGATTCGACCTCGATCTTCTCGTTGCGCGAGACCGGCGCTGCGTCCAGCACCTGCAGCGCGATGGCCCGGGCGTGGCGGTTCTCGATGCGGTAGGCGCGATCGGTGCGGCGCTCGGTGCGCCCGCCGGTGAAGCCGGCGCTGCCGGTGGTCTCCTGCGGCGGCTCGGCCTGCACGATCACCTGGTCGTCGGCCCCGAACCACAGGGTGGCCCTGCCGCCGGCCATGGCGTCCTGCGCGAAATCCAGCGTGTCGTTGCCGATGAAGGCGCCATCGCGGTACAGCCCCACGGGCCCTGCGGGCCAGGCGCCCGCCGGCGGCGCGATCTCGGCCACGAGGTAGGCCGTCTCCTGCCGGGCGGGCACGGCGCGCGTGAGCAGCGTGGCGGCCGCGTTGTGCGTGCCCAGGGCCAGCGTGGTGCGCTGGCCGTTGGAGGGCACGGTGATGCGCTGGGGCACGGCGAACTGCGTGGCGTAGGTGCCGGCGAACGCGGTGACGTCGAAGCTGGGCGGCTCGGCTTCCTCGGCCACGCTGGCCGGCGCGGCCATCGCAGCGGGTGCCGCCGGTGCGGGCAGGCGGGCCATGGCCATCTGCGGCTGCGGGGGCGGCGCCACATCGAGGGTCCAGGCACCGGGCGCGGGGCCGCGCGTGGCGCGGGTGGCGGCTTGCGTGGAGAGGGTGAGCCGCACATCGGTCCAGTCCTCGCCGCTGTTTTGCGCGACGAGCGCCAGGCGCTCCAGCACCACGGCGCCGGTGTCGCTGTTCAGCACGGCGCGGTAGGTGGGCTGCCAGCCGGGGCCGCGCACCTGGTAGGACAGGCGCAGTTCGCCCTCGCGCTCGGCGGCGAGGTGGACGGCGACCGACACGGCGCGCGCCCGCGGGCCGCCCGCGTTGCGGTTGCGCTCGGCCACCAGGGGCTTGAGCGCGAGCTCCAGCGCCTCCTGCCGGCGCTTGAGCGCGTGCGAGCGGGTGAGGGCGTCGAGCGAGGTCTTGCGCAGCGCATCGGCCGTGGCGCCGATCTGGCCCGGGCTTACCGCGGCGGCGGGGCCCGCGGCCGGACGGCGGTCGGGCTGCGGCGTGTCGGCCGCGCTACCGGCGTTGCCGGCCACGCCCTGCAGGTAACGGTTCACCAACTGCAGCGAGGCGGTCTCGGCACGCACGGCGGCCAGCTGGTCTTCCAGGTCCTGGATGCGGCCGTCCAGCGGGCTGGCGCAGCCGGCGGCCACGTCGCGGTCTTCGGTGGTGATCTTGAATTCGCCCACGCGCAGCCCGGTGCCGGCGGCGATCTGCAGGCTGGCGGTGTCGATGGAGGCGGGCAGGCAGCGGAACACGGCGCTGCGGGCACCGGCGGCCACGCGCGCGGTGCGCTCCACGGTGGCGCTGCCGGGCGAGACGGTGACCTGCGTGATGCGCGAGGCCACGCTGTCCTGCGCCAGGGCGGCGCCGGTGCCCAGCAGTGCCGTGGCGCTGGACAGAGCGGCCAGCAGCGCGGCCAGGGAGGGGGTCGGCCGTGCGGCGGGCGCATGCCGCAGGGAGGGCAGGGAATGGATCAAGTGCGGCTCCTGGATGGGCTGGCGGATGCAATCGTGGGGCGGGCGGCAGGATACCGCGCCCGGCGATTATTCACCCCTGCCCGCCGCAGCCGCGGCCGCAGGCGCTCGGTGATCAGTCGGCGAAGGCCGCCGCAGCCGCTGCGGCGGGCCTCATGTGGGTCGGCCGCATGCGGCCCAGCGTCTCGCTGCCCACCAGGCCCTCGATGTCCACGAGGATGAGCATGCGGTCGTTCACGCTGCCCAGGCCCAGGATGAATTGGTCGTCCACGCTGGAGGACAGCTGGGGCGCGGGGCGGATCATCTCCGCCGTCAACTCCACCACATCGGAGACGGCGTCCACCACCGCGCCCACGGTGTACTGGCCGACATTGAGCACGATCACCACGGTGGAGTGGTTGTACTCGGCGCTGGCGCAATGCAGCCGCAGACGCAGGTCCACGATGGGAATGATGATGCCGCGCAGATCGACCACGCCCTTGATGAAGTCGGGCGCGCCGGCCAGCCGCGTCGGCGGCTCGTAGGAGCGGATTTCCTGCACCTGGAGGATGCCGATGCCGTATTCCTCGTCGCCCAGGCGGAACGAGAGGAATTCGCCGCCCTTGCTGACGGCATTGGCGGCGGTGGCGTTGTTGGGGTCGGTGGGCGATGAAGAAAGGGCCATGGCGGATCTCTTGCAGGCAATGGAGGAAGAAAAGGGGTCCCGGCGGCGTCCGGTGGCCCATCGTACCGGGGCGGGACGATGGGCCATGGACGACGGGGCGCGGGGGCGTGTCAGAAGTTCTGCCAGTCGTCTTCGCTGCCGCCGCCGGCCAGGGCCAGCGACGGCTGGCTCGGGCGGGGCGCAGCGGCCTTCTTGGGCGCAGCCGCCATGCGGGCCGGCGCGTGCGGTGCCATGGCCGCGCGCAGCGGGGCGGGCTTGGGCGCTGCGGCGCGGGCCGGCGCGGGGGCCGCCACCGCGTGCAGGCTGGGGGCTTCGTGGTCCAGCCGGAACACGCTCACCGCCTGCACCAGCCTGCCCGCCTGCGCCCGCAGGCTGTCCGCCGCCGCGGCGCTTTCCTCGACCAGCGCGGCGTTCTGCTGCGTCACCTGGTCGAGCTGGCTCACGGCGTCGCTCACCTGGCCGATGCCCAGCGTCTGCTCCTGCGTGGTGGCGCTGATCTCGCTGATGAGGTCGTTCACGCGCTTGACCTGCGCCACGATGTCGGCCATGGTGCGGCCGGCCTCCTCCACCTGCTGGCTGCCTGCGTCCACCTTCTGCACGCTGTCGGTGATGAGGCCCTTGATCTCCTTGGCGGCGTCGGCGCTGCGCTGCGCGAGGCTGCGCACTTCGCTGGCCACGACGGCGAAGCCCCGGCCCTGCTCGCCGGCGCGGGCGGCTTCCACGGCGGCGTTGAGCGCCAGGATGTTGGTCTGGAAGGCGATGCCGTCGATCACGCCGATGATGTCCACGATCTTCTTGCTGGAGGCGGTGATGGCCTCCATGGTGTCCACGACCTGCCCCACCACCACGCCGCCGCGCTGCGCCACGGCGCTGGCGGAGTCGGCCAGCTGCGTGGCCTGGCGGGCGGTATCGCCGTTGTTCTTGACGGTGGCCGTGATCTCTTCCATCGAGGCGGCGGTCTGCTGCAGGTTGGAGGCCTGCTCTTCCGTGCGCTGGCTCAGGTCGGCGTTGCCGGTGGCGATCTGCGTGCTGCCGGTGGCGATCGAGTCGCTGCTCTGGCGGACCTGGCCCACCACCTGCGCCAGGCTGTCGCGCATGGCCTTCATGCCCACCAGCAGGCTGCCCTGGTCGCCTGCGCGGGTGCTCACGTCCACGGCGAGGTTGCCTGCGGCGATCTGGCGCACCACCTCGGAGGCGTAGTCCGGCTCGCCGCCGAGCTGCCGCGTGATGGACCGCGTCACCCACACGCCCAGCGCACAGGCCAGCCCGATGGCGAGCAGGGAGCCTTCCACGATGACGTTGGCAATGAATGAGCGCATCTGGTCTGCCGCAGCGGCACGGCTGCTCAGGAGATCGCTTTGGACCTTGTCGAATTCGGCGTGCAACGCACGGAATCCATCCATCGTGGCCTTGTCGTTGCTTTGTCCGACTTGCCCCAGCAGGTCCTGCGTTGTTTTGGTCCCTGCAGCGATATCGCGCCGCAGTTGGACAAGGCTGCTCATGACGGCCACAAACTCCGCATTCTTCGCCTTCATGGCGTCCAGCCGCTGCTGCTGCGCCGGATTGGCAACGGTCAATTGCTTGGCTTGCATCCACGCCTCGTCGAATTCACGGATGCCGGTGTTCCAGGGTTCGAGAAACCGTTCCTCGCCACTGAGAAGATAACCGCGGACGCTGGTTTGCATGTTGACCATGCTGCTGAGCAAGGTGTTGGCTGTGTCCATCACTTTGTAAGTGTGGACGTTCAACTTCTCGGCCTTCTCCAATTGGGTACTGCTGTACAGGGACGACGCGGTGACAGCCAAAAAAATACCGATAACGGTACCGAAAGCGATCAGAAGTCGCCGGGAAACGGTCAGGGTGCTGCGCGGGGTCATGTCAATCCTCTCTGGTCTGGCTGGGAAGTTAGAAATGCAATATTCCGCATAAATGATATATTTGAAACAAAAAAATGTGTATCAAAAAATATCTGAATTCTGTACATTTCGAACCGTGGAAAGAGAAATGCGTCGCGTTGAGCCTTTCTTGCTCTCTTTTTTATTTGATAAATATGATAATTTGTGCGCCAATCTATTGGGTGCGACTCAATGAAAGACAGCCTGCCGGCCCGGGGTCCGATCCCGGGCCGGCAGGCTGCGGCAGGTGGCCACAGCGTTGGACGCTGATGCGAAAAAACGTCAGTGCCCGCGCTGCATCACGCCTGCGGTGCGACGTAGGCGATGAGCCGCCCCATGCGGCGGATCCACTCCGAGGTGACGATGAACTGCGGCTTGTCCCGCTTCACGTAGGGCGGGACCTCCGGCGGGTTGTCGGCCGGGTAGGGCGACGTGTCCCAGGCATCGCCCACATGCTTGCTGCGGTAGGCGGTGCCGGTGTAGGCCGCCGAGGGCCCGTCGCCCTGGTAGGGGTTGACGACCTCGGGCACGGGCGAGGTCCAGTAGCCCTTGGGGCCCAGCTCGTCCACCAGCGTCTGCGCCTCGCTGTCGGGCACCTTGGGCGTGGCCATGGTGGCGCCCGCGAACAGGTCGGGAAAGTCCACCTCGCGGATCGAGAAATACCGGGGCAGCGCGCGCGTGGCCGTGCCGGCCTTGAGGGGCGAGCGCGCCGCCATGGCGGCCACGGCCGCATCGCTCATGCCATCGAGCTGCCGGTAGGTGGACTCCAGCCCCGCGATGTCGATGGCGCGGCCTGCCGAGTAGTGGCTGACGGTGTTGGCCCAGTCCTTGTCGGCGTAGTAGCCGCCGTTGTGGATGTTGGAGCCGTAGCGGTGCACGTACAGCGGCGCGTTGGTGCCCAGCTCCACGAACGTGGGGTGGGTGCGGCCGCCGCCCAGCAGCGGGCTGCCCGCGATGGCTGCCGCCGGCAGCGGGCAGGTCTTGAGCCAGGCGATGGCCTCGGGGATGCGCGCGAGATAGCGGCGCTCACCCGTGAGCTGGAAGTAGTTGAACAGCTGGCGGATGTTGGTCTGCGTGGTGTGCGTGGCCAGCTAGCGGGGCTCGTAGCTGCGCGCGCCGGCCGGTGCGCCGGCCGGGCGGCCGGCCATGGGGCGCGACAGGTGCTGCAGGCCCCAGCCGGCCTGCGGGCCGCTTTGCTGCATGAGGCGCATGCATTCCATGGCACGTGCGATGGGGGCCAGCAGGCGCGTCTCGCCCAGCGCCATCACGCACATCGTGAGGAACTTGATGTTCTCGCCCATCACGTCGTCGTTGAAGGTCACGTGCAGTGTGTAGTCGCCGTCTTCCATGCCCGAATGGGCGCCCGCGGGCACCTGCTCGGGGTGGGGCGAGGGCATGGCGCCGACCGCGCCGGGAAAGTGCGGGAACCGCTGCGGCCAGCCGCCGTTCGCCACGCCTTATTCGGGGCCGAACTGCGCGTTGAGCACGAAGTCGATGGCCTTTTGCAGCGGCGCGAGAAAACGCACGTCGCGCTTTTCCACATACATGCGCAGCAGAAGCTGCGAGGCCACGGCCGTGCCCGCGTCGTCGAACGTGGCGTTGCCCTAGTAGTGCTGGAATTCCTCCAGCCGCCAGCCGTTCTTGCCGATGGTGTCTTACCACTGGCGCAGCGACGCCTCGCCCGCGAAGTCGTGGATGTAGTTCCAGCCGCCCGAGGCGTGCTGCGCCGCGACGATGGCCAGCGTGGTGCGCTCGGCGGCCTGCAGGAAGCGCTCGTCGCCGGTGGCGTGGTAGGCGTCCAGGTACACGTGGCCGACCGAGGGCGTGCCCGGCGGCTGGATCCAGCACATGGTGCGGTAGGCCTCCATCTCGCCGAAGGTCTGCTTCAGGTCGGGCGAGTACGACCACACGTAGCCGCCGCGGTACGAAACCACCTCGTCCATGTAGTCGGCGGCGCGCCGCAGCGCGGTGGCCACCTCTCCCTGCGGGCCGGATGCGCCGCCCGAACCGCCGCCACAGGCGGTGAGCCACAGCGGTGCGAGCGCCGTCAGCGCGAAATCTCTGCGTTTCATGGAATGTCTCCTCTCGTCTTCGATGCAAGGAATGCACGCGCCGTCGGCGCGGCGATCGCAGCCTGGGGATCCCGGCTGTCTTGTTGTGTAGATCATCTTGAAGGATGTCGTACAACTTGGCGGCGATTGTGGGAGGCAGGGGAGAGGAGGCGATGCGTGTTTACCCGGTCTGCCACGCTCCAGAGGGCTCGTAAGCCTTTGGTAAGGCGCTTTGAGTTAGTACCTACTTAGGCGCAAACGATTGCGCGGCCGGTATCGGCCGCCAATGTCGGGACCGCCGAAAGCGTGATTTCAGTGGCATTTCGTCACAAAGTGGTACGACAACTGCTGCTTTGCAGGAGCGGCGATGTCCCGCAAGTGATTGCGCTGCCGATCAGCGGAAGTGGTCGTATGACGAGTACTGGTGAGGGAGGGGCTGGCCTTGGGCATCCACCAGCCGCAGGCCGGGCGCGGCCTCGATGGTGCCGATGCGGGCCACGGGCGTGGCCGTGGCCTGGCCAGCGGCCTGGACCTCGGCGCGGTGCTCGGACGCGGCAGTGAACAGCAGTTCGTAGTCGTCGCCGCCGGCCAGGGCGCAGCGCAGCAGGGTTTCGTGGTCAAAAGCCCCTGATGCCCTAGTACTCATTGCCCCTATTGCTATTAATTCAATAGCGTTCTGGGTGTCGATGCGGGCCCCCACGCCAGAGGCCTGCAGGATGTGGCCCAGGTCGCCCACCAGCCCGTCGCTCACGTCGATGGCGCTGCGGGCCAGCCCGCGCAGGGCCTGCCCCAGGGCGACGCGCGGCATGGGGCGCTCCAGCCGCTCGCGGGCCTGGGCGAGCCAGGGCGCGGGCAGGGTGCGCTCGCCGCGCAGCGCCTCCAGCGCCAGCCGCGCGTCCCCGAGCGTGCCGCTCACCCACAGGTCGTCGCCCGCACGCGCGCCGCTGCGCAGCAGGGCCTGGCCGGCGGGCACTTCGCCGAACACGGTGATGCAGATGTTGAGCGGCCCGCCCGTGGTGTCGCCGCCCACCAGCTCGCAGCCGTGCGCATCGGCCAGCGCCAGCAGCCCGCGCGAAAAGCGCTCCAGCCAGTCGCTGTCGGCACGCGGCAGCGACAGGGCGAGCGTAAAGGCCAGCGGCCGGGCGCCGCACGCGGCCAGATCGCTCAGGTTGACTGCCAGCGCCTTGTGGCCGAGCGCCTCGGGATCGACGTCGGCGAAGAAATGGCGGCCCTCCACCAGCATGTCGCTGGAGACGGCCAGGTGCATGCCCGGTGCGGGCGCGAGCAGCGCGCAGTCGTCGCCCACGCCCAGCGCGGCACGGCGCACGGGGCGCTGGAAGAAACGGCGGATCAGATCGAATTCACCCATGGCAGGAGCATACGGTGCGGCAGGCCACGGCCCGCGCTACGTCTGGTAGTCGCCGCTGGCCTCGGGCTGAAAGAGGATGGCGACGACCTGCGCCGCGCAGGCGTCGCCGTTCGGCGTGAGCCACTTCGCGACGTCCCTGACCTTCAGGCCCAGCAGGCTGCTGCCCACCGGCGAGAGCACGGAGATGAAGCCGGCCGTGGGCTCGGCATCCCGCGGGTAGCAGACCGTGAGCGTCTGGCGCCGGGCGGTCTGCACATCGACCAGCTCCACGCGCGAGTACATCGTCACGACATCGCCAGGCACGGCGCGCGAGCCGGTCACCTCGGCGCTGGCCAGCAGCGCGGCCAGGGCGGGGGGAAGCTCGGGCCCGGGCAGTTTGCTCAGGCGGGCGAAATCAAGTTCGGTGAGCGTGCGCTCGCCGTGAATCGTTGCATGCATCGACACACTCCATCGAATGAATGCGGGCACCGCCCGAAAGAGCGTGCGCCCGCGGCCGCGCGAGGCAGGGGCCCGGCGGCGGAAGGTTGCGCTGAAAGAGGAAGAGAGGGGAGCGGACCGCCGGGCTCAGGAAGGTGCGGGGGCACCGGCCGATGAGCTCTCTTGGCGGCCGCGTGCGCGCCGGCCGCTGCGCGGGGCAGTGCGGCCAGGGTGGCGTGGTGGGGGCCGGAGAGGGGGAAGGGCATGCGGGCAGTGTAGGCTGTCATGCGGGCGGCACCCGCAATGGCCTCACGCCCTTTGCCAGATTGGGTGTCCCTTCGCGCTGCGGCGCGCGCCGAGGGGCGGCCTGCAGGGCGGCGGGGCGAAAAAAAACCGGCCCAGGAGGGCCGGTCTTGCGCGGAGTGCGGCAGGGCTCAGTAACGGCCACCGCCGAAACCACCCGTGCCGTAGCCCACGTCGGAACGCTTGTTCGCGCCGTAGCCCGCTGCGCTGTAGCCACCCGAGCCGCCGCCTTCTTCGCGGGGGCGGGCCAGGTTCACGACGATCGAGCGGCCGTCCACGGACATGCCGTGCAGGCCGGTGATGGCCGCCTGGGCGACTTCGGCGGACGCCATTTCCACGAAGCCGAAGCCCTTGGAGCGGCCGGTTTCACGGTCCATCATGACCTTGGCCGAAGAGACGGCGCCGAACTCGGCAAAGTTGCTTTGCAAGATCGCATCGGTCACGGAGTAGGGCAGGTTGCCCACGTAGATTTTGCTGCTCATGGAAAGAGCCTTTCTGAAAGAGGTGCGCAACGAATGGCGCGCCGTTGGAGGACGGTGGTGCGAAAGGGGAAAAGGGATCTGCCTTGGCGGACCCTTGGCCTCAGCACGCCGGAGGATGCGTCATGCTCGCTTGCAGCCAGCCCTGGGTGATGGCAAAGAGCCGGGCGGCTTCGCGGGATGCAAAGGCTTTGTCGAAACGGAATACGCGGCAGTAGCTGCCGTTACCCTGGGATCGATGGACCGAGAAGGAGGCACGGAAGCGGCCACAGTCGGTCGGATGTGTCGAGGGCGAGACGACGTACTGGCCCATGGGAATGGCGGTCTTGGAAATCTAATTCATTCAGGATCGCAGGCGGGAGAGGGCCTGCGTGAGCATCGAGGAACTCGGTCGGCTGCAGCTCGGCAGATCGACAGGGCGACGAAGGTCGCAAAAGGCGGCCTGCCGGGGGCCGATGGCCGGTTCCCAGCAAGCGTTGCGGTGACGGCACGGGTCAGGCGCCAGGACTGCAACAAAGGGCATTATATCACCATTGAGAATTTAAAAATAGATTAATATTCTCATTGGTTTTAAATATGCCGCTTTCAGGGGCATCCCGGGGCTATTCGGCTTGTTGTGCGAGCACCTCTCGGTATACGGACAGGTCTTGCTCCGAGAAGCAGCAGAAGGTCACCTCCCGAATATCGGGCGTCTGTTCGAGGGTGGCGCGCACCGCATCGACGGCCACCACCGCCGCCTGTTCGATCGGGTAGCCGTAGATGCCCGTGCTGATGCAGGGAAACGCCACCGTCCTCGCCCCGCGTTCGCTCGCCAGCAGAAGCGACTGGCGATAGCAGGAGGCCAGCAGCTCCGCCTCGCCGTTCGAGCCGCCGCGCCACACCGGGCCGACGGTGTGCACGATGACGGAGGCCGCCAGCCGGTAGCCCCTGGTGGCTTTCGCATCCCCGGGCTTGCAGCCGCCCAGCAGGCGGCATTCGTGCAGCAGCTCCGGGCCGGCCGCGCGGTGGATGGCGCCATCCACCCCGCCGCCGCCGAGCAGCGACGAATTGGCCGCGTTGACGATGGCATCCACCGCCAGCCGGGTGATGTCGGCGCGCAGCGCGCGAAGCGTGGCGTTCGCCATGGGCGCGGCCTGCCGTCGGCCCGTCAGGACACCGCGCCCCGAAAGCGCTGCGCCGCCTGCCGGCTCACCTCGCCCAGCAACTGCTCGTTGCGCTGGCGCTCGCGCAGCCAGCGCGCGTCGTTCTGGCCGGCGTCGGCCTCGCTGCGCAGCATGTGCAGCGCGCTCGACGCCCCGGTGACGCCCGCGTGGCGCGCGATGTGGTCGATCGTCTGCAGGATGTGGTCGCGCAGCGGCATGTGGTTGCCCGTGGCCGGGTCCACATAGACCGCGTCCATGCCGAAGCGGCAGGCCTGGAAGCGGTTGTAGGTGTAGACGAGGTAGTCGTCCTCGGTCGGCATGAAGGGCTGCTCGGCCAGGAACCATGCACCCAGCGACTGCACGAAGCCGGCGAGCGCGGCGGCGCGCTCCACGGTGAGCGGCGTGTCGAACACGCGGATCTCGATGGTGCCGAACTCGGGCTTGGGGCGGATGTCCCAGTAGAAGTCCTTCATGCTCTTGACCACGCCCGTGCGCGTCATCTTGTCGAAGTAGTGCTCGAAGTCGGTCCAGGTGAGCGCCATGGGCGCGCGGCCGGACAGCGGGAACGCGAACACCGAGTTGAGCCGGGCGGAATCGAACGCCGTGTCCTGCCCCTGCACGTAAGGGCTGGAGGCCGACAGCGCGATGAAGTGCGGGATGTAGCGCGACATGCGGTGCAGCATCAGCAGCGCCGCGTCGGCGTCCGGGCAGCCGATGTGCACGTGCTGCCCGAAGATCGTGAACTGCTTGGACAGGTAGCCGTACAGTTCCGACAGCTCGCGAAAGCGCGGCTTGTCGTAGATGCGCCGCTCGTGCCATTGCTGGAACGGGTGCGTGCCGCCGCCGGCCACGGCGATGTTGAGCTTGTCCGCGCTCTTGACCAGCGCATCGCGGATCTGCGTGAGCTGGCCCAGCACCTCGCTGCTGCTGTGGCACACGCCGGTGGAGATCTCGATCATGCTGTTGGTCATCTCGGGCACGACGCTGCCGGGCAGCGGCGTCTTGTGCATGAGGCGCAGCATGTCCTCGGCATAGGGCGCGAGGTCGTAGTCGTGCGTGTTGACGAGCTGCAACTCCAGCTCGACGCCCAGCGTCAGGGGCTCGGAATGGTGGAAGGCTTCAAGACTCACGGCTGTTGTCTCCGTTGGCGGCGCGCGAGAGCGGCGCCCAGGGTTTCGAACTCTCGCCCGCGCGGTAGATGGCGACGGTGGCGATCACGGCCCCCAGCACTTCCATGACCAGGATGGCCGGCAGCGCCACGCGGGCGATCAGCTGGCCGGTGGAGGCCGAGGCCACCACGAACTGCGATGCGATCAGCAGCGCGATGGACGACATCGGCGTCATCGCGCAGCCCACCCACAGGGCCTGGCGCCAACTGGCGCCGCTGCCCACGTTGCCCACCGCCACGCCCAGGGCCTTGGCCGCCAGGCGCACCACGATCAGGGCCAGCACCACGCCGGCCACCGGGCCGCTCCAGTCGGCCTGCGCCGCCACGGTGGAGACCAGCACGAACATCAGCATGGTCAGCAAAGACGAGGCCGTGCCCATCTGGCGCGGCCATGCCCAGGGGCGCGGATTGAGCTGCTTGAGCAGCATGCCGGCCAGGAGCGCGGCCAGCGGCGCGGAGCCGCCCATGTGCGCCGCGACGGCCGTGCCGGCGGCGATGAGGGTGAGCAGCAGGAACGAGGTGTTCTCGCTCGTGGGGCTCATGAAGCGCAGCGCCATGCGCAGCACCAGGGCCAGCACGGCACCGACGATGATCGAGACGCCCAGCACCACCATGACCGGGTAGATGGTGTCCATGATGCGCGCGGCGGGGCGGTTGATCAGCTCCGCCGTGGCGCTGCCCAGCGTCAGGGCGTACAGCGTGGAGAGCGTGGCCAGCACCATGGCGCGGTCGGTCACCGGGCCCGCGGCGCGCGTGTCGGCCACCACGCGGCTGAGCACCGCGGGCGAGGCGGCCAGGGCCACCAGGGCGAGCGGGCCGGCGGCGCGCTGGGGCACGTCCAGCCACATCAGCACGTAGTACACGGCGAAGTAGGTGAGGGCCGATTCGGCGATGCTCTGCACCAGCACCATCGGGTTGTGGCGGAACCAGCGCAGCGGAATGCGCCCGCCCGCCTCGAACAGCACCAGCGCGATGCCCAGCTCCAGCAGGAACAGGCTGATGCCCTGCAGCGGCCACACGGCGCCGGTGAAGCCCAGCAGGCCGGCGATGGTGCCGACCAGGGTGTAGCCGACCACCTTGGGCAGGCCGATGTGGCGTTGGAAAAGGTAGCCCGATACCGCGGCCACTGCGAGCAGCAGCGACCATTGCACGGTGGGCAACCCGGCCGAAGGGCGCAACCATTGCGCCCAGAAGCTCAGGATTTCATCCATTCTTTGTATGTCCTCTTCGCGCAGGCGCCAGGCCTGCAGGTTTGGGTCGGCCTTCGCGAAGCCCCCTCGGCGCGCAGCGGCCCGACCCCGGGGTCGCCCGAATTTACCCGCTGGGGTGGCCTCACCCTGTAGGACGGAGGCCTCCATTCCGGGGGGGGATCCAGGCGGCGGAAAAGATCTTTTAACCGAGCTCAGGCCGCGCGCCGGGCGGGCATGAAAAACTCCAGCGGCGCGCGCCGCAGGCGCGAGCGCAGGGCCGCATAGACGCGGGCCCGCTCCACCCCCGTCACGCTGTGCGCGCGCAGGGCGAGCCGGAAGGCCAGGTAGAAGCTCACCGACACGTTCAGCGCGCCCAGCAGCGGGATCGTGGCCACGGCCCACCAGAACTGCGGCATGTGCAGCACCGGCAGGCCCAGCGCCGTGCTGGCCGCGCCCAGCTGGCCCGACGACAGCGTGACGTGGCGCACGTCCAGCCCCAGCCCGAAGAACGAGGCGATGGGCGGCACCAGCCCCAGCATGAAGCCCAGCGAGATGTTGGCGGCGAAGCCGGACAAGTTCTCGCGCAGGAAGTGCGCCCAGCGCGCGGCGCGCGCCGTGCCCAGCAGCCGGGTGATGCGCGGGTTGTACTGCACGGCCGAATCCAGGCGGTGCAGCACGAACCAGTTCTCCGCCCAGCCCGCGATGATGCTGGAGGCGAAGAGCAGCACGCCGGTGAAGGCCGCGAACAGCAGCGAGGGCCCCAGCAGGTGCAGCGACTCCAGCACGTGGTGGGCCTGGGCCGTGCTGATGGCCGTCTGCCCGGTTCCCTTGGCGATCAGCAGCGTGATGCCGATCACGGTCGGGAACACCACGAGCACGTTGCCCAGCACCGCGGCCACCTGCGACCGCACCAGGTGCGTGACCTCGTCCACGAAAGACACCACGGCCTCGTCGGAGTGCAGGTCCTTGAGCTTGGCCGCCATGGCCGGCGAGGTCATCGCGGGCTGCTTGGTGGCCACCGTGAAGTGCAGCAGCAGGATCAGCACGAAGCTCACCGAGTAGTTCACGCCCGCCCAGAAGCCGCCCCAGAAGGCCGACAGCGCCAGTGCCGCCAGGCCGAACTTCATGAGTGTGGTGAAGGCCATCACCAGGCCGCCGCCCGCGGCCTTGCCGACCATGGCGCGGTATTCGGCGCCGGTGCGCGTGATGTAGTGCTCGCCCGTCTCGGCGCTGCGCTCGGCCACCTTGGCCGCCAGCAGCGACGAGTTGGACGCCAGCAGCGCGCGCAGGCTGCGCCGTTCGCGGCCCACGGTGACCAGCCGCGCCATCAGGCGGGCGGCGGTGGGGGCGGGCGTGGGCGAGAGCAGGCAGTCCAGCAGCTCGCGCACGCGCAGGATGCGCTCGCGCAGTTGCCGCAGCCGGAACACCAGGCCCACCGAAATGCCGTTGTCCTCGAAGTGCGAATACACGGTGGCCGCGGCGGCGCGGCAGGCATCGAGCCGCTCGCGCAGGCGCTGCACGGATTCGTCGAGCCGGTCGGTGGTGCGCAGCTGGTGCAGGACCTCCACGCGCACGCTCTCCACGTCGCGGATCAGGGCGTGGAACGGCTGCGCGTCGCGCGCGGCCTCGCTCATGCGCAGACGCAGCTCGGGTGCGAAGCCGGTGGACAGGATCTGCCCCGCGCAATAGGTGATGGCGTCCAGCAGGGCGCGCTGCCAGCGGGTGGCGCCCGGCGCCTCGGCCGGGGCCATGGCCGACAGCAGCCGCGCGAGCAGGGCTTCGTCCAGGGCCGCGAGCCACAGCGCATCGAAATCGTAGGGAAGCGCCAGCATGAACAGCTCGGACGCGTCGATGGTCTCCGGGCTGCCGGGCAGCAGCTTGTAGCGCAGGCGCTCCGCCACTTCGCTGGCAAGGGCCGTGCGCGGCGCGAAGCCGAAATCGGCCAGCAAGGTGGTGATGTCCACCGTGCCGACGAGCGCGCTCCACCAGTCCTGAAGGCGCTGGCGCGCGGCGTCGTCCTTTTCGATGGCCTCCACGAACAGCTGCATGCGGCCGACCGCGGCCTCGACCGAGCGGCGGTTGCCCCGCACCCAGTCCAGCAGCGCAATCAGCCAAAGGTGGCGCTGCGCCAGCGGTGCGCCCGCATCCAGCTGGGCCAGCAGGTGGCCCAGGTCATTGGCGTGGCGCTTCAATGCAGCACTCTGCCGTTCAGGGGTGCGCCCGAGGCGTCGCCGGACACGGCTTCCAGCACGAAGAGCGCAATGGGGCATTCGAACGGCTCGCCGTCCTCGGCCACGCAGAAATAGCGGCCGTGCATGCTGCCGCTGGCCGTGCGCAGGCGGCAGCCGCTCGTGTACTGGAAGGATTCCCCGGGCTTGAGCAGCGGCTGCTGCCCGACGACGCCCAGGCCCTTGACCTCTTCGGTGTGGCCGCGCGCGTCGCTGATGACCCAGTGGCGGGAGATCAGCTGGGCGGGGATGTCGCCCGTGTTCGTGATGGTGATGGTGTAGGCGAAGCCATAAAAGCCCTCGTCGGGCGTGGATTGCTCGGGCAGGTACTGGGATTGCACCTCGGCCTGGAACTGGTACTTCGGCATGGGCGCAATGGTACCCGGGCCAGCGGCCGTGCCTTCCGGAGCGCCGCGGGCTGCTGCGACAATCGGGGGATGAGCCGCACCTACCGCATTGCCCCCTCGATCCTGTCCGCCGATTTCGCCCGCCTGGGCGACGAAGTGAAGAACGTCATCGCCGCTGGCGCCGACTGGATCCACTTCGATGTGATGGACAACCACTACGTGCCCAACCTGACGTTCGGGCCCATGATCTGCCAGGCGCTGAAGCCCCACGCCAAGACCCCGGACGGCCAGCCCGTGCCGATCGACGTGCACCTGATGGTCCAGCCCGTGGATGCGCTGGCCGCCGCTTTCGCCGATGCCGGCGCCGACTACATCAGCTTTCACCCCGACGCCTCGGCCCACGTGCACCGCAGCGTGCAGGCCATCCGCGCCAATGGCGCCAAGCCCGGCCTGGTGTTCAACCCCGCCGAACCGCTCGACGTACTCGACTGGGTGATCGACGACATCGACCTGATCCTCATCATGAGCGTGAACCCGGGCTTCGGCGGCCAGAGCTTCATCGACTCGGCCCTGCGCAAGATCGAGGCCGTGCGCCGGCGCATCGACGCCTGCGGCAAGGACATCCGCCTGGAAGTGGACGGCGGCATCAAGACCGACAACATCCGCCGCGTGGCGGATGCGGGCGCGGACACCTTCGTGGCGGGCAGCGCGATCTTCGGCAAGCCCGACTACGCCGGCGTGATCGGCGCCATGCGCACGCAGCTGGCCTGACGCGGCTCGGCCGCGGGCTCGGCCTGCATCCACGGCAATCAACGCGCTGGTGGCGTGGCGGGGGCCGGCACGATGGTGGTCGTGGTGCTCTCGCGCAGCACGCCGCCCGCGGCGGGCGAGCCGGACACGGCACTCGGGCCCTTCACGCGGTCCAGGCAGGCGGAACGTTCTTCGGGCGTCTTGAACACGGCGCAGCGGTCCACCGCATTGCTCTGCTCGGCCTGGGCGCCCGGATTGGTCAACTGACCAGTGCGCGACGATTCGAGGGCCGCACCCGCTTCCTGCAGGCACACGGCCTGGGACTGCTGCGTGTTGCCGCTCAGGCAGGCCTGGCGGTCGCGCTCGTAGCGGGCCCGGGCGGATTCGTCCGGCGCGGCGTGCGCGGTGGCGGCGGCTGCTGCCAGCAGGGCGGTGGTGGCGAGAGCGGAAAAGCGGCGAAGAGAAGACATCGGCATGGTGATCCTTTGGTATGCGAACCGCCCCTGGCAGCCGGGCGAAGGCCCGGCCGGGGCAAGGTTTGCAGACTAGGCGTACACCGAAGGAGCGTATGTCGGACGGTGCGCAGCCGCCGTGCGGGCCGTTCGCCCGCCACAGGGCGGTCCAGGCGTCAATCCACGATGAAGAGCTGCGCGCCCGTGGCCGTCGACGAACGGTGGGCCGCATCGCCGAAGTCGGACACCTGATAGCTCATGCCGGCCGTGAGCGTGACACGGCGGCCATCCTTCAATTCGGTTTCCAGCGTGCCTTCCAGCACGAACAGGATGTGGCCCCGGTCGCACCAGTGGTCGGCCAGGTAGCCGGCGGAATAGTCGACCCGGCGAATGCGAATATCGCCCACGGTCTGGGTGCGCCACAGGGCCGTTCCGGTCTCGCCAGGGTGCTCGGTGGGTGCGATGAGCGACCAGTCCGTCGTCGTGAAGGGCAGTGCAGGAATTTTCATGTCAAAGCGGTGGGGCCGGTGAATCTGGAAACGGTCGGCCGCTCAGCGCAGGCCCTTCGCCAGCGCGCGCGTCAGGTCGGCGGCGGACGCCTCCCGGCACCCGCTCGCGTTCTGTCCGGACCACAGCGGTGAAAAGTCGCTGCGCCCCAAGGCTTCCGCCTTGGCGCGCAGCGGGGCCAGCGCGGCCGTCGCGAGAGGGAATTCCGGGGCCGCGGGATTCAGTGGCCCCAGTTCGTGCATGACGCGGTTCATGATGCCGCGGGCAGGGCGGCCGGTGAACAGGTGGGTGAGGGCGGTGTGGCGCGCGGCGTCGCTTTGCAATGCGGCGCGGTGCACTGCGCTGGTAGTGGCCTCGGTGGCCAGCATGTAGGCGGTGCCGACCTGCACGCCCGAGGCCCCCAGCGCCATGGCCGCGGCCACGCCCTGGGCGTCCGCGATGCCCCCGGCCGCGATGACCGGGCACTGCACGGCGCCGACGATCTGGGGCAGCAGCGCGAAGGTGCCGGATTGCTTGGTCAGGTCGTGCGACAGGAAGTGCCCGCGGTGCCCGCCGGCCTCCAGGCCCTGCGCGATGACCGCGTCCACGCCCCGCGCCTGCAGCCAGAGCGCTTCTTCCACCGTGGTGGCCGACGCGAGGACTTTGGAGCCCCAGCTTTTCACCTGCGCCAGGAGGTCGTCCGGCGGCAGTCCGAAATGGAAGCTGACCACCGGTGGCCGGAACTCCGCCAGCAGGCCGGCCACCTCGGCGTTGAACGGATGGCGTCCCGCACCGGCGGGGATGTCCTCCGAACGAAGGCCGAATTCGGCGTAATAGGGCGCCAGCGCCGCACGCCATGCCGCCTCCCGCTGCGGATCGGGCAGGGGGGGCGTGTGGCAAAAGAAGTTGACGTTGTAGGGCCGGCGGGTGGCCGCGCGGATGGCCGTGACTTCCTGGCGAATCAGGTCGGGCGTGAGCCCGGCGCAGGGCAAGGAGCCCAGGCCCCCGGCTTCGCTCACGGCGATCACCATGGCGCTTCCCGATACCGCCACCATGGGCGCCTGGATGAGGGGAAATTCGGTGCCGAGGAGGTGTTGGAGCGTGGTCATCGGTGGGGCCTGTAGGGACGTGGTGGGCATTCTGCACCACCTCCTCCAGCCGCCAGGCGCGGCGGTTCAGCGGGCGGGGCCGAATCCGAACAGCGAGGGTTTGGAGGGGGCCGGGGGATCGGCCGGCGGGCGCTCCGTCTGGGGCGCATCGTGCGATGGCGCCACCGCTTTCGCGGCCCGCTTCACGGCAAGGCGAGGGCCGATGTCCAGGTCTTCGATCATGGCTTGCAAGACCCGAAGCCCATCGGCCAGGGCCTGGTGGTAGGTGCCCGCGGACGACGCGGACCGTTCCATCTCCGCCCAGGCACCGCCGCCTTCGCGCTCCATCAGCACCCAGCGGAAGTCGCCGGGGGACGGCTCTTGCACATGGATGGCGATGGGGCGAAGGGCGGACGGCATCGCTCCAGCATAGGGGATCGCGGGGGATGGCCCAAGGCCGTGCCGCCACCCGATTGGCAGGCAATGCCTACCGCTGCGGCAAGCGGCCGCCTACAAGGGTGGCAGACCGATCGACGCAGACTGGGGCGAACGGGGTTTCCCCCTTCGGAGAAAAGTCACATGGCAACTGGCAGTCGCACGCTCTGGAAGGGCGCCATCACCTTCGGCCTGGTCCATATCCCTGTCGGGCTGCACACGGCGGCGACGGAGCAGGGCGTGGACTTCGACTGGCTGGACAAGCGGTCCATGGACCCGGTGGGCTACAAGCGCATCAACAAGAAGACCGGCAAGGAAATCGACAAGGACAACATCGTCAAAGGGGTGCAGTACGAAGACGGCAAGTACGTCATCATCAGCCCGGAAGAGATCGAGGCGGTGTTCCCCAAGACCACGCAGACCATCGAGATCGAGCGCTTCATCGATGCGAACGACATGCCGTTCATCTTCCTGGAGCGGCCGTACTACGTGGCACCCGTCAACAAGAGCGACAAGGTCTATGCGCTGCTGCGCGAAACCCTCATCGCGACGGGCAAGGTCGGCCTCGCGAAGGTCGTCATCTCGACGAAGCAGCATCTGGCCGCGCTGGTGCCTTCGGGGCCGGCGCTCGTGCTGAACCTGCTGCGCTGGGGCGACGAGGTCAAGACGCTCGACTCGCTCGAACTGCCGGCCGCCGGCAGAAAGAGTGTGAGCGCCGCGGAACTCAAGATGGCCAAGCAGCTGGTCGAGGAGATGTCCGGAAACTGGGACCCCGCCGACTTCAAGGACGAGTTCCGCATCCAGGTGATGAAGCTCGTGGACAAGAAGGCGAAGGCGGGCGAAGGCCACACCGTCATGGACCCGGAGGAAGAAGCGCCGCAGACCGGCGAAGTGATCGACCTCACGGCCCTGCTCAAGCGCAGCCTCAAGGGGGGCTCCGCGCCTGCGCGCAAGGCGGCGGGCAAAACGGCCGGCAAGGCGGGGGCCAAAGCGCCTGCCAGGAAGGCCGGTGCCAAAAGCGCCGCCGCCAGGAAGAGCGCACCGGAAAGAAAAGCGGCGTGAGCGATTCGGCAGCGTGTCCAGGCCGGTGACGCCATGCGCGTCGCCACGTGGAACATCAACAACGTCAACAAGCGGATCGACCGGCTGGTCGACTGGCTGCAGCGCACGCGGCCCGATGTGGTCGCGCTGCAGGAACTCAAATGTCCCACGGCGCAGTTCCCGGATGAGGCGCTGCGCGCGGCGGGCTACCGGGGCGTGGCCGTCGGCCAGCGCACATGGAATGGCGTGGCGCTGCTCGGCCGCGGGCACGATCCGCTGCCCGTGTTGACCGCGCTGCCGGGCGACCCGGCCGACAAGGAAGCCCGCTACCTCGAAGCGGCCGTCAACGGCGTGCTCTATGCCTGCCTGTACCTGCCCAACGGCAACCCGCAGCCCGGCCCCCGATTCGACGCCAAGCTGCGTTGGTTCGAGCGGCTGAACCGCCGCGCCCAGGCGCTCTGGGCGTCTGGCTATCCCGTGGTGCTGATGGGCGACTGGAACGTCGTGCCGACGGATGCGGACATCTACCGGCCCGACACGTGGGCGGACAACGCCCTTTTGCAGCCGGCGCCCCGGCAAGCCTATGCCGACCTGTTGACCCAGGGGTGGACGGATGCCATCGCCACGGTGCACCCGAAGGACGTGCCGTTCACCTTCTGGGACTACCGGCGCCGGCGCTGGGAGCGCGATGCGGGACTGCGCATCGATCACATCCTGGTGAGCCGCATGCTCCAGGTGGCGGACGCCGGCGTGGACCGGGACGAGCGCGGAAAGGACGACACCAGCGACCATGCCCCCGTCTGGGCGGAACTGACGGTGGCGAAGGCGCCGGTGCGGCGCCGGGCGGCCAAGCCGACTGGCGTTTGAAACCCCTCGCAGTCCGGCGATCGCTGCCAGAATCCAGGGTGCCTCGACCCCTGAGGCCGCAAACACCTGCTTCAGAAGGAAACGATGCCATGAACGACCCCAGCGGCTTTCCCGATCTCGAATATGTCGGCTTCTGGGCGCGCGTGGGCGCGACGCTGATCGACACCCTGCTGCTGATCGTCGTGACGGTGCCGCTGCTGGTGGCGTTCTATGGCTGGGCGTATTTCGAATCCGAGCGCCTGGTCTTGGGGCCTGCGGATTTCGTCATCTCCTGGGTGCTGCCGGCCGTGGCGGTGGTGCTGTTCTGGCTGAGCCGGCAGGCCACGCCGGGCAAGATGGCCATCGGCGCCCGCGTGGTGGATGCCGCCACCGGCAAGCCGATGACCCCCGGGCAGTCGGTGGGCCGCTACGTGGCGTATTTCGCCTCCGCGATTCCGCTGGGCCTGGGCCTGCTGTGGGTGGCGTTCGACGGCCGCAAGCAGGGCTGGCACGATAAGCTGGCGGGCACGGTGGTCGTGCGGCCGAAGCGGCGTGGGACGCAGGCGGTGAGTTTTCCGCAGGGTTGAAGACGTTCTCCCGCACCAGGACCGCCACGGCGCCACCCCGCCTTCATTCACTGCACGCCTGTTTTCATGGCCATGACGATGCAATCTGCCCCCTTTTCAGACTGGATTCCGCTGCCCCCCGCACAAGCCGATGCCGCGATCGTGGACCTGGACGGCACCATGGTGGACACGCTCGGCGATTTTTCCGAGGCGATCAACCGCATGCTGCGCGAGCTGGGGCTGCCCGGCATCGCGGCGCCCGACATCGAACGCATGGTGGGAAAGGGCTCGCAGCACCTGATTCATTCGGTGCTCAATCACGTTCTGGCGCATGATTCACTAGGGCGTATTGCTATCAAAACAGAAGCAATCTATCCGCAGGCCTGGGAAAGCTACCAGCGCCATTACGCCGCCGTCAACGGCCAGTTCGCCGCGCTGTACCCCGGGGTGGTCACCGGACTGCAGGCGCTGCGGCGGCAAGGCGTGCGCCTGGCCTGCCTGACCAACAAGCCCACGGCGTTCGCCGTTTCGCTGCTGGAGGCCAAGGGGCTGGACGGCTTCTTCGAGAAGGTGTTCGGCGGCGATGCCTTCGAGCGCATGAAGCCCGACCCGATGCCGTTGCTCCGGACCTGCGAGGCGCTGGGCACCGTGCCCGGGCGCACGCTGATGATCGGCGACTCCAGCAACGATGCCCGGGCGGCCCGCGCCGCCGGCTGCCCCGTGGTGCTGGTGACCTACGGCTACAACCACGGGCAACCCGTGCGCGAGGTGGATGCCGACGGCTATGTCGATTCGCTGGAGGCGCTGCTGCCCGGTCCCTGACGCGCCGCAGCGGCGGGGCGATGGCCCGCTACCAGCGCAGCAGCCGAGGCCCCAGCACGGCACCAGCGGCCACCGGCAGCGACATGCCCAGAACGTACCAGATGGCGATGAACGGTGCGGCCAGCTCCGGGCAGTGCAGCGCATAGACCGTGGCGCCAACCGCGCCGCCCAGGGCGCCGGCCCCTGCGCCGGCCCATGCGGGGCGGACGGGCGCCATGCCCCGCAGCACCCAGATCGCGGCCAGGAACACCGGCAGCGACAGCATCGCGATATTTTCCGCGCACACACGCCAGGTGCGGCTGAGCACCAGCTCCGGCAGTTGTGCCGCGGGGGCCTGCCACACCGCCATCAGCCCCAGGGCCCACACCAGGCCGATCGGGGCGGCCCAGCCCAGCCATGCGACGCGGGTGACAGAGCCCGGTTTTCCGAGCCGGGCGACCAGCCGCAACGCGGCCAGGGCCATCAGCAGCGGAGCGCCGAACTTCACCCAGAACATGGGCAGGGTGGCGTATTGGCCGAGCGCTGGATTGAGCCCGAGCCCATACCGCATCAGCCAACCCGAAACCGGCACGGCCAGGAGAAGGCCGAGCGCCAGGCGCTTCGCTGCGGCATGGCGAGGGACCGGCACCGTGTCGGCGGCCAATAGATGGATCAGATCGTCGGTTTTCATGGGGAGGCCTTTGGCTTCGCCGTGGGAGGGGACGAAGACGCGATGCGGCTCGCCAGCGCCTTCAGGCCCCGGTGGATGCCGATTTTCACGGCGGATTCCGTCATGCCGGTTTCCAGGGCCACGTCGGAGACCGACCGGCCGTGCAGCTTGACCTGCTCGATGGGCAGGCGCTGGCGGTCGGGCAGGGTGGCGAGCAGTCGCCCGAGATCGCGCCGGGCCTCGGCGGCCGTGTCCTCGGTGTGATCGAAGAGGCCGGTTGCATCGTCGTCCAGGGGGTCGTGCAGCGCTTCGCGCGCCTGGCGCGCGCGCAGCAGATCGATGGTCTTGTAGCGCGCGATGGCGTGCACCCAGGCCGTCAGCGGCTGGCTGCGCTGGTAGGTATGGCGCTGGTTGTGCAGGGCCAGCAGGGTGTCTTGCACAAGGTCCTCCACGTCGTCGGGCCAACCGGACAGCCGTCGGCGGTAGAACGACCGCAGGCGGGTGGCCATTTGCTGCAGGAATTGCCGGTACGCCGCCGCATCGCCCTCCAGCCCGGCGAGCATCAGGCTTCGCAGGCGCTGTTCGGTCTGGAGGTGCGCAATCTCTCGATGCGGTGGGGGCGCCATGGCCGCATCAGGGTACACGGCATCGGCGCCACTCGCGCGCATCGCGCGATGGCGTGGGACACGGCCTGCGCTGACGGCCTGCATGGACCCGTTGCCTGCAGGCATGCCGTGGCTTATTTCTTCATCTCGTCCTTCTTCATCTCATCTTTCTTCATCGCGTCCTTTCCCATGGAATCCTTGGCCATAGGGTCGTGCTTCATGCCGTCTTTCTTCATCGCATCCTTCTTCATGCCGTCGTGTTTCATGGCGTCTTTCGGCGTGGCTTCCTTCGCCATCGAGTCCTTGGCCATGGGGTCCTTTTTCATCATGTCGTCCGCCGCCATGGCGGAGACGGAGGCCGCGGTCAGGCAGGCGGCGAGCAGTGCGGTCGTGAGCTTGTTCATGTCGAAAGTCCTTTTGTAGAGGGAAGAGAAAAATTGCGCCGCACCTGGGAATCGGGCACGGCCGCGCCGTCTGCGGCGCCGAGCCCGATCGCTCAGCTGCCGCCGAACCCGTTGTAGCCCTGGTCTTCCCAGTAGCCGCCTGGATAGGTGTTGGTCACGGACATCGCCATGACGTGTTTCGGGTTCTTGTAGCCCAGCTTGGTCGGTATGCGCAGCTTCAGCGGAAAGCCGTATTTCGGTGGCAATGGCTCGCCGTCGCAGGTCAGCGCGAGCAGCGTCTGCGGATGCAGCGCGGTCGCCATGTCGATGCTGGTGTGATAGTCGTCGGCACATGCGAAGCCGATGTACTTCGCGCTCAGGTCGGCGCCGATGCGCCGCAGAAAATCGCCGAAAGGCACGCCGCCCCACTTTCCGATGGCGCTCCAGCCCTCCACGCAGATGTGGCGGGTGACCTGCTCCTGCTGCGCGAGGGCGCGCAGTGCCGCAAGGGTCCAGGGGCGTTTTTCGGCCACCAGGCCGACCACTTCGAGGCGGTAGCCTTCCTCTTTCACGATCCGGACTTCGTCTTCGCCGTAGTACGCATTGAAGGGAAACGGCCGGACGATCATGGATTCGGGATAGGTGGGTGCCAACCGGCCGGGGTCGAACAGCCATCCCTGGGCCCGGTCGTTCCAGCGCGAGATGCGCTGGAGCATGGCTTCCACATCCTCGTTGTCGCTGATGCTGCAGCCGGCCAGCAGGGACAGTCCGCCCAGCGTCAGGCTACCGCGCAGGAAATGGCGGCGTGCGGCGGGCGCCATGTGGCGCTCCAGGAGCTTGCGCGCGTCGGCCAAGGCCAGGTCTGCATCGGCATTGGACAAGCTCCGGCGTCTGAAGAGGTTCATGCCGCACTCCCTTGGCGGCCGGCGCTCAGCATGGTGAGCAGCGTGCGCGGCACCAGGGCCACCATCACACCGTGCAGGGCAATGAACCCGACCAGCAGCCCCATGGCCACGAAATGGATGCGGCGCGAGAACTCGTAGCCCCCCAGCCATTCCCGCAAGACGGGGAACTGCACGGACTTGAACAGCACGAGCCCGGACAGCACCAGGACCAGGAGGTCCAGCATCACGAACAGATAGGCCAGCCGCTGCACGCTGTTGTACTGGCGCGCATCCGTGTGGGCGAGCTTTCCGCGCAGGGCGTCCATGGCGTCGCGCAGCACGGCGCGCGGCCAGACCGGAAAGAACCTGCGGGCCAGCCGGCCGCTGGCGAGGTTCATCGCCAGATAGAACAGGCCGTTGGCCGCCAGCAGCCACATGGCGGCGAAATGCCACTGCAGTGCACCTCCGAGCCAGCCGCCGAGGGTCAGCGCGTTGGGCAGCGTGAAAGGGAAGAACGGCGCCGCGTTGTAGATGCGCCAGCCGCTGGCGATGAGGATCAGCACCGCCAGGGCGTTCAGCCAGTGGCTGATGCGTATCCACAAGGGGTGGATGGGCTGTGGTTTCGCGGATGCCGCCATGAATGCTCCTGAAAGAGGGCCCGGCGATCGGGCCTCGTCCAGTAGTTCGGGCGGAATGCGCCGCGGGTTACAGGCGGGTGAAAAAATTCCTGGAATTCAGGTGGCGTGCCGGCATCGCGGTTTTCTTGAAAGCGGCCAGAATCATGCTCTGGCGCAATATGTACTAGGGCATGTAGCTATAAAAATAATAGCATCCGGGTTGCGGGGCAGGAAAAGCAGGGGCCGGACGCCCGTGCGCCGCCAGCCGGAGGGCCGCGGACAACCGGGTCAGCCACCCGCCTTGCCCAGCAGGGCGTCCTTGAGCTTCCAGTCCGCCGGCCGCTCGCCCAGCCAGATGCCCATCAGGGCATCGAAGAATTCGGGCTCGCGGAACGGCTCGCCCTGCGCCACGCCCTTGACGCTGATCACGGTGCCCGTGCCGGGCAGCCAGTCAACGGTGAAGGTGTCGCCGGCCGAGAGCTTCTTGTGCTGGGAAAAGATCTCGCTCATGCGCAGCACGCCGGGCACCAGGCGGGAGAACGAGGCCTTGTCCATGTTGTCTTCCATGCCGCGCGAAAACAGCTTGCCCAGTTCGGCCGATTCGATGTCGCGCAGCATGGTGATCGACAGCCGCTTGGGGCCGCGCAGGGCGGCCACTTCCTGCGGCGTGCCCGCCTTGCGCTCCAGGTACAGGCCCGCCGTGTACACCTTGAAAACGGCCTTGTAGCGGATGCCCGCGCCATTGAGCAGCAATGGGCTGCCTTGCAGTGGCAGGGCGGTGGCGTACTTCACATCGGCGACGGTCACGACCTGGGCCCAGGCGGCCCCCATGGTCACAAGAAGGCCGGCGAGGGTGGCTGCCAGCCACCGCTGCAGAAACATCATGGCAACTCCCAAAAAAAGAACGATCGTTCGTTTCTGATTGTTGCCGCGTGTCCGGGCGCGCACAACAGGGTTTTCAGCAAGGATTGCGGCAGGGCCCCTGGTTCGCCGGCCGCGGCGGGCGGGCGCAGGCGCTTTGCTACACTTTCTCCCCATGTTCATTCACCACGTGTTCATCACAGGTTGCAGCGACCGGGGAGCCTGGCCCTGGCGCAAGCCAGCCGCATCGAACGCCTGATGGCACCTGGGGCAATCCCAGCTGCACCCGTGGCCCTGACGGGCCGAACGCAATGAACTGCGGCGCCCCACGTCCTTGTGCTGGCGCTGCCCGACTGGGAAATTCCCGTGATTACAGAACTTGAATTCAAAAGCCTGGCCAGCGAAGGCTACAACCGCATTCCGCTCATCGCGGAGGCCTTCGCCGACCTGGAGACGCCGCTTTCGCTGTACCTGAAGCTGGCCTACAGCAAGGACGGCGGCAAATACAGTTTCCTGCTCGAATCGGTCGTGGGGGGCGAGCGGTTCGGCCGCTACAGCTTCATTGGCCTGCCGGCGCGCACCTTGCTGAGGGCCAGCGGCTTCGGGGCCGACGCCAAGACCGAGGTGGTCACCGATGGGCAGGTGGTCGAGACCGCCGCCGGCAATCCGCTGGATTTCATCGAGGCGTACCAGAAGCGTTTCAAGGTGGCGCTGCGCCCCGGCCTGCCGCGGTTCTGCGGCGGCCTGGCGGGGTACTTCGGCTATGACGCGGTGCGTTACGTCGAAAAGAAGCTCGAAGCGAGTTGCCCGCCCGACACGATGGGCCTGCCCGACATCCTGCTGCTGCAGTGCGAGGAACTGGCGGTCATCGACAACCTCTCGGGCAAGCTGTACCTCATCGTCTACGCGGACCCGGGCCAGCCCGAGGCGTATTCCAGGGGCAAGCAACGCCTGCGGGGTTTGAAGGACCAGCTCAAGTATTCGGTGGCCGCGCCGGTCGTCAAGCCGACGGAGAGCCATCCTCCCCAGCGCGACTTTGCCAAGGCCGATTACCTGGCGGCGGTGGACCGTGCCAAGGAGCTGATCGCCGCGGGCGACTTCATGCAGGTGCAGGTGGGCCAGCGCATCCACAAGCGCTACACCGAATCGCCGCTCTCCCTGTACCGCGCGCTGCGGTCGCTGAACCCCTCGCCCTACATGTTTTACTACCACATGGGCGACTTCCACATCGTCTCGGCGTCGCCGGAGATCCTGGTGCGGCAAGAGAGCACCCCGCAAGGCCAGAAGGTCACGATCCGGCCTTTGGCCGGAACGCGCCCGCGCGGCAACACGCCCGAGCATGACAAGGCCACGGAAATCGAACTGGTCAACGACCCCAAGGAGCGCGCGGAGCACGTGATGCTGATCGACCTTGCGCGCAACGACATCGGGCGCATCGCCAAGACGGGCACGGTGAAGGTGACGGAGGCGTTCGCCGTGGAGCGCTACAGCCACGTGATGCACATCGTGAGCAACGTCGAGGGCCTGCTCAATGACGGCATGACCAACATGGACGTGCTGAAGGCCACGTTTCCGGCAGGCACGCTCACCGGCGCGCCCAAGGTGCATGCGATGGAGCTGATCGACCAGCTGGAGCCCGTCAAGCGTGGCCTGTATGGCGGGGCGTGTGGCTATCTCAGCTACGCCGGGGACATGGATGTGGCCATTGCCATCCGCACCGGCATCGTGAAGGACGGAACGCTCTATGTTCAGGCCGCGGCCGGCGTCGTGGCCGACTCGGTGCCCGAGCTGGAGTGGAAGGAAACGGAACACAAGGCCCGCGCTCTGCTGCGCGCTGCCGAACTGGTTGAGGAAGGACTCGAATGATGACCCGGGCGATCGACAAGGTGGAGCGCTGCAGCAGCATGGCGCAGGTGCGTGCGCGCATCGACGCGCTGGACGACATCCTGGTGCCGTTGCTGGTGGAGCGCGGCGGCTACATGACCCAGGCCGCATTGAACAAGCAGCGCGAGTCCCAGGTGCGGGACGAAGGCCGCATCGAATTCATCGTGCGCCGGGTGCGCGAGCGTGCGCTGGCCGAAGGCGGCCAGCCCGAGGTGATCGAGGCCATCTACCGCAGCATGATGGAGACCTACATCGCCTACGAACATGAAGAGTTCGCGCGGCTGGTCGAGCAAGGCGCCAAGACCTCCGTGAAGTGACGGCAGGGCAGCGGGCGGCTGTCGCGTCCCGCCAGCCGTGATATCAGTGCGCATCGGCGGGACGCCCGGCGGACAGCTTGAAGGCGTTGGCCAGCGTGGACCGGTTGCAGATGCCCCAGCGTGACGCGACGTCCAGCATGTGGGCCCGTCCGCCGGTTTCGCTCATCTCGCGCAGTTCGTCCTCGATGCGCTTCACGCGCTCGGTCCGGATCAGTTCGGCAGGCGTCATGCCCAGGTGGTTGCGGAACGCCAGTTGCAGGGCGCGTTCGGTGACCCCCAGGCGGCCTGCGATTTCACGCACCGAAAGGTTGGCGTCGTGCAGGTGCTCGACGATGTAGCGGTAGGCCGCGCGGTAGCGGGGCGGCAGGCGCAAGCCGGTCGTGTCCTGGGCCTGGGAGGGCAGGGTGGACGCGGCGCTGTTCATGCGCGCCAGCACCGTGTTGTGCACCACGCGCATGGCCTGGGCCACGTGGCGCTTGTACTGGCGCAGTGACTCGCCCAGCCGGCCTTCTTCCATGTGGATCTTGGACAGGCAGTATTGGATGTCCGACGCGTAAGGGTGCCGATCGACCTCGCGTTCGACGCTGGCCAGCGGCTGGATCACATCGCGGGCACCCGTGGCCGCCTTGTCGGTCAGCAGCGCGAGGCAGGCTTCCACCCGCACTTGCGATTCCAGGCCCGCCAGTTCGTGTTCGCGCAGCCAGCGCACGAAGCTCGCCACCGCCTCTTGCCGGCTGGCAGGGTGGTGTCCCAGCAAGCCGCAGCGCAGGTAAGCCAGGCGGGCCCGCAGCAGTTCGGGCGCGTGGGGGCTTGACTCGAGCGCCGCCAGTTCGGCCACCATCTCTGCCTCGGTCGGCAGATCGCGTGCCAGTGCCATGGCGGACTCCGACAGCGCATGGTCTGTCAGTTCTTCATGGCGCAGCAGGTGCACCCGGGCCAGCACCTCCAGGCGGATCGCCCTGGCGTGCGGCTCCAGCATGGCTGCGGGGGCTGACTGGCAGAGCGCTTCCGCCTGGCGTGCGGTGGCCAGGGCTTCGGCATGCTGGCCCAGGGCCTGCATCGACAGCGCCTTGCCGCAATGGCCTTCCACACGCAATTCGAGCGGGGCTTCGTGGTCGCTGGCCACGATCGACCAGCAGGCCACGGCACGGGCGGGCTTGTTCAGATGATGAAAGAGCCAGGCTTGGTCCAGTGCCGACTGCCAGCGCACGTTGCTGCGCGATACCTGGTCATAGGCCTTGAGCTGCTGGTGGAACACTTCGCTGGCGGCCTCCTCCATGCCAACCAGCAGCAGGCTGCGCCCGAGCAGCGCGCCTTCCTGCGGCGTGCCCGTATCGCGGCCATTGCGCTCCAGGCGCCGGCGGCCGATGCCCGCCGCGTCCTTGACGCGCATGGCGTGAATGAGATTGGAAAGCTCTGGCGCCTGGGCTTGGGCGCGCTGGCAGGTCAACGACAGAAGTGTGAGCAGCATGGGTCTTCGCGGTGTTGCCGCGCCTTTGATTGATGACCAGTCAATGCTAGGAACGGGCGTCCGGGCAATGCTCAACTTCCTTACGTTCAATCCTCAACTTTTGCTAATTGCCACGTTTTATGGTGAGTGCCTTCGGATACCTTTGCACGCGTTGCCTGAAGCTATTGGCAGCACATCCGCTCCCCTGTTCATCCAATGTTCATCGGCAAGTCATCGGTTTTTCATGAAGGGCTGCTTCGTCGTTCATGCGAGGTGCTTAGAGTGAAATCAGGCCGTCGAGGACGGGATTTGCAGCGAGAGAGGGGAGCGCGGCGAATCCAGAACGGCCAGCAAAAAAACAGGGACTGCTGCGCCAGCCAATTGAGCGCACAAAGCCTGGACCGGAGACTGATAAGGGACTGCTATGGCGTCGAATAGTTATTGCCTATAAGCAATTGACCTATCGAAAGGGCATACTGCAGAGAATATTTCGCTGATTCTGTTCCGCGGAAGGTTGGGAAAAAATTGCAAAATCTGTGACTATGTGTAGCAACCGGATGGCGCTTTTTTGGCACCCACGGTCCAGCTGAACAGGCCAAGGGGGCAGCGTGATGCGCCGCCATTTGTCGATATAAATTTGCGTCGAGGGATTCCATGAACATTGCTCTTCTTTCGCGTCGATCGACGGTGAACCAGTTCCTGGTGGACCTGCTTTCCCGTGGCGGAATTCAAGCCATGCTGCACGTCAGCATTGCGGCTTTTCGCATGCAAGTGAGACAGCAGGCCTTTGATGCCGTGATCCTTGAAGACTGCGGAGGCACTTTGGCGGAAGATCTGGGACTGATCAAAACCTGCGTCTCCGATCAGGTTCCCGTCGTGGTGGTGGGGGCCGAGTTGCACGCCGGCTTCGGCGTGGCCCTGGCCTGCGGTGCGGTGGACTACATCAGCCTTTCCCGCGTCGGGCATGACGAACTCAAGACCCGGCTGCGCGGCCACATGGAAGCCCAGGCGTTCCAGGCCGCCCACCCGATCGATGTCGACGGCTGCCGGCTTGACCCCGCCAGGCTTTGCCTCGTTCATGGGGACAAGACGGTGGGTCTCACGCACCGCGAATGCGAGCTGGCCTGCCTGCTGTTTTCCAAGCCCAACCAGGTGGTGTCTTTGCCCACGATCATCGCCAAGGTGTGGGGACGCTCGGTCGAGTCCAACAAACGCACCCTGGAGCAGCACATCTACAAGCTGCGCACCAAGCTGCGGGAGGCCGGGTGCCAACTGCGCGTCCAGGCGGCTTATGGACGCGGCTACCGGCTGCTGTCCCATGAGGGTACGGAAGCGGTCGGCAGCGAATACACCGCGCTTTACTGGTAACGGCAGCAGGAACGTGCTCAATGTCTTTTTCGGGCCGTGCAAGTGACGTTTCAGGATGGGGTGCAAGGCGCAATGCGCCACCCATCGCCTGGGACTTCGGCCAGGGCCGCCACGCCGCCGGCCGCCTGAGAAGGCACGGGTCCCGCGGGCTGGAGCGGAGCCGGATGACGCAGCGCTCCGGCGACCTGCATGCGCACCCGCCCATGCGGTGCCACTGGGGCCCACCCCCTCCGATTGCGCGTCAGCATGAGCTCCAAAAAAGGCCTTGAACACGTTCTAGCCCGATCAGGGCATTGGCGGCGGGGCCCCGGGTTTCAAACCTTGAGCCAGATGTAGTCCCCCGCGCAAATGCCGTTGAAGGCTTCGTCGGTGGAGCTCAGCACGTTGTCTTTCCAGTAGCGTCCGTGCTCGGTGTAGTGGGTCAGCGTTTCGGCCAGCCAGGTCCCGGTGATTTCCGGTGTCATCGGCACCCGCACGATCAGGATGATGCCGCCCGTATCGGGGTTGATGCCCGCCTGGGCCTGATCCTGCGCATATACGGTGAGGTTGGCTTCCAGCAGGAGCCGGAAGATGGTCAGCGTGCGCCCTGCGGTGACGATGCCGAAATGGAAGTTGAGATACAGCGCGGCGGGGTCGTTCTCGTAGTGCGACAGCAGAACCTCGAATCCTTCGACCTCGATCCAGCCCTGTGCGAGCACCGCCTGCGGATCGGGCAAGTCGATGGCCTCGCACAACTCGGTGACCAGTTGGTTGTATTGGTCGAGACTCATGGGCGAACGGGCCGTTTCAGGGACTGGCTGGCCTGCAATTGCCGCTCTGCAGCGATGCTCGCCTGGGACGGCGTGCGCGGGAGATCGGTGCTCAGCAACGCGAGCGGCAGCAAGGCCTTGAGGTCTTTCATGCGAACGGTGTCACTGGCTGCATCGGGAGCGGGACCTCCGCACAGCAACAACGCCATCTTGACCCGCTGCAGGGTTCCCAATGCACCCTGCTCTTCGTGGTTTTGCAGGTAAGCCGCCATCTCCGCCATGCCCCGCGTGGGGGTGGCGGCGAAGTGGGGCTTTCGGCTGTGTTCCCAAAGCCGCCGGGTAAGGACCTGGGCCCGGTCTTGCGCCGTGCCGGCGTAATGCCGCTGCAAAACCTGGTGGGCCGCCATGGCTCCCTCCGCAAGGCCCGATTTGGCCATTCGGCTTGCCTGAGGGTTGTCACGTGAACTTCCTTGATCGCCTTTGCCAGATCCCGACCCCGACCCGGATCCCGAGCCGGAACCCGAGCCGGAACCCGATCCCGAGCCGGAACCAGATCCAGAGTTGCCGCCTTCGGAGTTCTCTTGGGAGTCCCCCTTGTCACGGCTGCTGCTTCCTTGTCGCAGAAAGCTGTCCAGCGCCGTGGGCTCGTTCCCGGTGTCCCGCAGCGATTCCCGGTACCGCGCATAGCGCTCTCCGCGGTCGTCGTCGAGGGCCGCTTTCCACCGCTCGGCAGATCCCAGCCGTGCTTCGGATTCTTCGGGATCGGTTTGCAGGATTTCGATCGGAATGTCCTGCCCTGGCGCAAAAAGCGGGGCATCGGGCTGGCCGGGGAGTCGGGCCTGCTTGGGTGGCAAGGGCAGCGGCGGCCGGGGAACCGTACGGAAAATGTAGTCGCCGAACCGGCCTTGCTGCATGAGCGAGGCGTTGCGCGCGGCCTGATCATGCTGGACTGCGAGCAGATGGTTGTGCTCGCGCAGGCGCAACTGCTTGAGCCGCTGCAGCTGTTGCAGCCCGCGAAAGAGCGGCGCATTGGGGTTCATGGCGTGAACGTGGCGGCAAGCAGCCTCTGGGAGAACTGCAGCACGGTGGTCCCGACCCACGGGGCGGAGACCGCAACGGTGACGGTCACGCAGATCAGCTTGATGCCCTGTGAAATGGCAGCATCCTGGAGCGAAGTCACGGCTTGCACGAGCGCCACCAGCAAACCGACGATGGCCGCCACGGCCACGGCAGGCAGCGAAAGAATGAGGCACAGCATCAGTGCCTCGGACGTCAGTTGAACGATGTTGTCGTGTGTCATGGCGTTGCGAGCTCCGTCATCGGTAGGTCAGCACGAGTCCGTGCATGACCTGGGACCACCCGTCGAGCACGACGAACAGCAGCAGCTTGAAAGGGATGGCGATGTTGGTGGGCGACACCTGAGACAGGCCCATGGCCAGCAGCACGTTGGCGATGACCAGTTCCACGATCACGAAGGACAGATACAGCAGGAAGCCGATGCGAAAGGCGGCCGTCAGCTCCGTCAGCAAGAAAGCGGGGGCCACCACGATCAGGTCGTCGACCAGCAGTGCCTTTGCGCGTTCCTGGGGCCATATCGCCTGTGCCGACTTCAGGAAAAACGCCTTTTCTGCCGGGTGCGCGTGCTTGACGAGGAACTGCCGGAACGGTTCCTTTGCTGCAGAAGCGGCCGCCAACAGCTGCTGAGTGTTCGACGTCTGCGATGACGGCGGCCCATTCTGGATTTTGTCGGCCGCCTCCATGGCGACCGGCGCCATGACATAGATCGAAATGATGATGGCGATGCCGTTGAGCACCATGTTGGGCGGCACCTGCTGGATGCCCAGCGCGTTGCGCAGCAAGCCCAGCACCACCACCACCTTGGTGTACGAGGTCACCACCATGGCCGCGAACGGCAGCACCGCCAGCGCCATCAGGGCGATGAACAGCGAGATGGGGTCCAGCCCCTGGACGGATGACAGCGGCGTCATGGCAAGTCTTGTGGTGGTGCTTCGGCCGCCTGGCTGAGCCCCATGCGCTCGATGCGCACGCCGAGCTGCTCGCCGATGACGATCAGGCGGCCGGTACCGACCACCTGGTCGTGGCAAACGAGGCGCACCAGTGCTTCGCGCACGGGCATGTCCAGCGTGATGACCGAGCCCGGTCCGAAGGCCGCGAGATCGTCAAGCCGGACACGGGCGCTGTCTATCTCGAAGGCCACGGGGATGGACAGCTTTCCGATGGCACCGATTTCCGCACCCGCTGGCAGGTCGTGCTCCGGAATGGGTTCGCTGCCGGGCTGAGGTGCCCCGTCGAGCGTGGCTTCGTGCGAGTCGATATCGAGTTGTGCAGTGGTTTCCATGGAGACGCCCATTCCAAAAGACAAGTGGCAATGCAAAGAGGCCGAAGCGCCGGCGGGCACGCCTGTGAGCAGCACGTCGCCCGCCCTGACCGAGCCCAGTTCGGAGGCTCCATACGTTTTGCGCGCGAGCCGGATGCGGCAGGCCACGCGCAGGCCGAGAAGGTGGCTTGCGTCGCTTCGGACCGAGGCAGCCAGCAGCGCCTGGATCTGCCCGGCCATCGCTTCGTCGATGGCCTGCAGCCCGATGCGGCGATTTCTTGCAGTGATCTCGAAAGGCGCAGCGCCGGAGTCCAGCTGCATCCCATGCAGCACCAGGCCTGCAAAGCGGGACTGGAAAGGGGCGAGCGGCTGGGCCAGCAGCGATTGCGCAACGTCCCGGGCCAGCGCGGGGTCCGGCAGGCGCGCCGCCATCTCCAGCGCAGGCCAGTCGGTCCTGGGGACCGACAGCCGCATCGTGCCCTGCGCCGAACGAAATTCCATGCTGATGCGTTTGCCGGATCGACCGGGCGCCCGGCTGACCGACGCACCCGGTTGTCCCGAAAGGGCCCGGACCCAGCGCACGAACCGCCGATCGAACATCACCCGCGCCAGACGGGCTTCGCCGTGGTCCATGGGCGGGAGATACCTTGCGAGGTCGCTTAAGGGGAAAGCCGGTGGCTTGACAGCGTTCAAGGTCATTCCAGGTCAATGTCGATGCTTCGGTGGGCCGTGCCCAGGCGGGCAAGCAACCCGTGCAGTTGATCGCGATGCTTTGAGATTAGGTGGCGGGACTCGGGCGACACCGTTCGGAAGCGAAGCGTCATGGCATAGGACGAAAGCCCCAGGGCCAGTTCGCATTCCGGCAGCACCTTGGGGTCCATGGGCACTGTGACGGCCCAGGACTGGAAGGCCGGGTCTGCCCGCAGGCACAGATCGGTAATGGTTTGCGCGGTATCCCGCAGCCATTGCGGCGGCTCCGCATCCGTGGCGGTACCGGTGGCCCCGACGGCGTGCACGGGTGGCCGGTCGTCGGGCAGGTCTTGCCCCGCTTCCCCGGGGGCGGGTGTGCGTGCCAGTGGCGGCGGAACGGTATCGCCCTGGATGAAGAAGTATTGCGGTGGCAATGGGTCCGGCGTCGCTGCCTGCGGTGCAGGAGCGGGCGGTGCGTTGTCGTCCCGGTCTTCTTCGTGCGGCGAATCGCCTTGCGAGTCGGCCTGCTCCCGAGGCTCTCCCTCGCCCGATTCCGTGGGATCGGGCGGGGCGCCCTCCGAAGCCATGGCGAAGGGATCGGTGGACTTGATCGCCTCGCCTTCGGCGGGGTCTTCCTGCGGCAGTGCGGGGGGGAACAGCTCGCGGCGAAACCGTTCTTGCGAGTTCGGCCGCAGCAGCGCGGCGGTGGCCGCCACTGCGGGGTGCGCGACGTGGCGCAGGGTGTGGTCGGGGCGCTGAAGGGAACTCATGGCCGCGGGCCTCAGGAAACGCGGCCGATAGGCCGCAGTTCCACCTGGGTTCCCAACTCCTGGAACGAGTACACGCGCAGCCAGTCGAGACGGCTTTCGATCATCTTCTTGACATAGCGGCGAATGTCCATCGACGTCACCAAGGCCACGCCGGGTTGTCTTGCGGTGTCGGCAACCGCGGCGATGCGCTCGGTCAGGTCGCGCGCGTCGTCGGGCGACATGGCCAGGTAGTTCCCCGCCGGCGTGGGCTTGATGCAGCCGCGGATCGCCTGTTCGATGTCCGGATCGAGCAAGATGGCCGACAGATGCCGCTGGCCACTGGTCGCTTCATGCGCGAGATAGCGGCCGAGGTCGGAGCGCACGTACTCCGTGAGCAGCAACAGGTCTTTTTCCTTGGGCCCCCAGACGATCAGGCTCTCGAAAATGCTGCGGATGTTGCGGATCGGCACCTGTTCTTCCAGCAGCCTGCGCAGCACCTCGGCCATGCGCTGCAGGGGCATGATCTTCTGCACCTCGGCCACGAGACCGGGGTATTCCGGCGTGCTGCGCTCGATCACCCACTGCACCTCCTGAACCCCCATGAACAGGTGGGCGTGCCGTTGCAGCATGCCCACGACTTCGCGCGCGATGACCTGCTCCACATCGATGCATGCGCCTTCTCGCTGGGCCATGGGCACGGCCTCCGGTGCCAGCCACAGCGAGACCTCGCTGCCCAGTGCGGGCCCGTGTGTCTGGGCCGATGCGGCCAGGGGCGATTGGGGGTCGAGCAGCAGCAGCATGCGGCCCGGCAGTTCAGGCTGCGCCACCGGAACGTCGTTGATCAGCACTTCGTAGCGCAGGCCGGCCAGTTCGGTGGCCACCCACATCGCAGCGCCGGGAAACGGCAGGCCCAGCCGGGATTGCAGTCCTTCCCGTTCCTTGTTGAGTGCCCCGTTGAGCCGCTCGGCATCGATCAGCTTGCCCAACGCATCCGACATGCGGATGGAAAGGGGCTTGGCAAATTCGGGTGCTTTTTGCTGGATCGACGGCGCATCGCCCTTGGCCCCCTCGCGCATCAGTGCCGCGATCGGCTTGGACAGCGAATTGCCCGCCAAACGGGCGCGCTTCTTGGTCAGGAAGTGTCCGCCAGCCACCAGCCCGCCCGCCAGCAAGGCAAACGGCAACAGCGGAAAGCCCGGGATGAAGCCGAAGCCGATTGTGAGCGCCGCGGCCAGATACATCGAGCGCGGGTTACGGGTCAGCTGTTCGGTCATGTCCTCGCCGAGCGAGGTGGGCTTGGTCTTGTGCTCGTCCGTCACCCGGGTGGTCAGCACGCCGGCTGCCATACAGATGAACAGGGCGGGAATCTGCGACACCATGGCATCGCCGATGGACAGCACCGCGAAGCGGTTGGCGGCTTCGCCGGCCGTCATGTTGTGGTACATGATGCCGACCACGACCCCGGCGAGGATGTTCACCATGGTGATGATCAGCCCGGCGATGGCGTCGCCCTTCACGAACTTCATCGCGCCGTCCATGCCGCCGTGCAGCATGCTTTCCATTCCGAGGTGAGCGCGTTTTCGCTTGGCTTCATCGGGCGTCAGCAGGCCCGCGCGCAAGTCGGCGTCGATGCTCATCTGCTTGCCGGGCAGGGCATCCAGCGTGAAGCGCGCGCCGACTTCCGCCACGCGCTCCGAGCCCTTGGCGATCACGATGAACTGCACGATGGTGATCACCAGGAACACCACGATCCCCACGACCAGGTTGCCACCCACCACCAGCTGGCCGAAGCTCTCGATCAGGTGGCCCGCGTCCGCATGCAGCAAGATCGCCTTGGTGGAGGCGATGTTCAGCGCCAGCCGGAACAGCGTGGTGAACAGCAGCAGCGAAGGAAAGGTCGAAAGCGATAGCGCGTCCGGTATGAACAGCACGGTCATGAGCAGCAGGATGCTCACCGTGAGGTTGATGGCCAGCAGCGCGTCGATGAGGATGGTCGGCAGTGGCAGGATCATCAGCGCGATCACGCCGACGAGAAAGCCCGCCATCGTGACGTCGTTGACCAGGGTGGAGTCGAAGCGTTTGGCCATTGGGGTGTTCCTGGTGGTGAAGGCTTGTCAGGGAGCCGGGTTGTTTGCGGCAGCGCCGCCGCCGAATTGGTCGAGTTCTGCGACCCAGCGCAGCACGACGGCAACGGACTCGAGCAGTTCTTCGGAAATGGGTTGGTTCAGCGGCAGGCGGTGCAGCGCGCGGGCCAGGGGCGGGTTGGCGATGATCGGAACACCATGCGTTGCGGCCAGGCCGCGGATCACTGCGGCCTGTGCATCCATCCCCTTGGCCACCACGATGGGCAGGGGCGTGACGCCTTCCTCGTAGAGCAGGGCCACGGCGTAGTGGGTCGGGTTGGTGACCACCACGGTGGCGCCGGGCACGCGTTCCTGCGGTGGACTGTTGGCCAGTTCGTCACGCAGCGAGCGCTGCTGGCCCTTGACATGGGGGTCTCCGTCGCTGTCCTTGCGCTCCCGCTTGATATCGTCCTTGCTCATGCGCTGGTCGCGCATGAACAGCCAGCGCTGCAAGCCGAAGTCCACGGGACCGATGATCACGAACACCAGGCACGAAAAACCGATCAACCGCAGGATGGCGCTCCACGCCACCTGACCCGCGCCTTGGGCAGAAAGGTAGGCCGAGCCCACCAGCAATGGCACGAGGCTGAGCACGATTTGCCAGATCACGGCCCCCAGTGCCACGGCCTTCACCACCGACTTGCAGAACTCGATGATCGAGCGTGCGTTGATCAGTTTCTTGAGGCCTTCGGCGGGGTTCAGTTTTTCGAATTTCGGCTGGATGGCTTCGAACGAAATGATCACCCCCACCTGGCCCATCATGGCAATGATCGCCACCAGCACGGAGACGATGACCAGGGAGAACGCGGCGATCGCGCCGTCCAGCACCATGGAGGAAATCAGCGCCAGAACCTCCTGCGTGTCCTGCGCCTGCATGCCTTGGTGCATGGCGGTTTTCACCACCTTCGCGATGTGGTCGTAGAGCATGGGGCCGGAGCCGATCAGCACCAGCAGCGAGGCCACCAGGATGGCCGCGGCCACGACGTCCTGGCTCTTGGGAACCTCTCCCTTCTTGCGGGCGTCCAGGAGCTTCTTGTCTGTGGGTTCTTCCGTTTTTTCTGACATGGCGTGGGCTCGTTGGTCGCGGTGCGCGATGGGTTCTTGCAATCTAGCTTTGCACGCCGCCTGGCATGCGATCCATGCGAAGTCCTTGCCCTCGCAGACGAACGTGACGGATCGCAGTCCTGCGCTGCGTGCCCACATTCGCATTGCCGTGACTGCCTTCGTTCGGGCTCCATGGCGCGAGGCCGCGCGCTTCTAGTCTTGCCGCCAGAAGGTCAATCGATGTCGGTTGGCCGCTGGAGAGGGATTCATGAGCACGATCAAGGGGTTGCGCATCCTGGTGCGCCTGAAGAAGCGGCGTGTCGAGCAGAGCGAAGCGGCATTGCAGGAGAGCGCCCGGCAGCGTGATCGCGAGCAGGCCGCGCACGAAGCGGCCGTGGCCGAGGAGGCGCAGGTGCGCCAGGCCGAGAGCGACCTGCGCGGCCGCATCGCCTCGACCACGGAGCGTCCGCAAGGCTTTCATGCGCAGGACGTGGTGACGCTGCAAATCCTGGTCAAGGAGGCGGAAGTGCGCAGCGCCGATGCCGGCAAGCTGACGCAGCGCGCCGCAGCGCAGGTGGAAGCCGCCGTGCAGCGGGTGGCCGAGCGAGAGTTCGCGCTGCGGCGCGCAACGCAGCAACTGGAGGCGACCGAGGCCCGGCTGGAGCGGGCCGTGCAGGAGGCTGAACGGGCCCAGGAGGACGCGCAGGACGAGGAGGCAGAGGAAACGGCCGTTGCTCGCATGCTGGCCTGCTCCCGTGCCGCTGCGCGCACGCGATTGCAGTTGGCGCGCGGCGCCAGGGCATGAGGTGGCGATGGACCCCTCCATGCAGCAGGGGCTGGGCCTTTTCCAGCTGACCCTCGATCTCAAGGGCTTCTTTGCCGTGCTGGCACTGTCCACTGCGCGCATCTATGCCGCCATGCTCGTCATGCCGGCAACGAACGACATGCTGCTGTATGGGCGCACTCGCGGTGGGCTCGTGCTTGTGCTGGGCGCCTTTGTGGCCTGGGGCCAGCCGACCGAACTGCTGCATTCGCTGACCGCCGTGGACATGGCGGTGCTGGTGCTCAAGGAGGGCGTCATCGGAATGCTGATCGGGTTCGCGGTCGGCACCGTCTTCTGGGTGGCCGAGAGCGTGGGCATGCTCATTGACAACCAGACCGGCTACAACAACATCCAGCAGACCAATCCGCTCAGCGGCCAGCAGAGCACGCCGGTGGGCAACCTGCTGTCGCAACTGGCCATCGTAGGCTTTTACATGCTGGGGGGCATGCTGGTCTTCATCGGCCTGCTGTTCGATTCGTACGAGTGGTGGCCGCTCACGGGCGTCATGCCCAGTTGGTCGGTGCTGATGGAGCGGTTCCTGCCGACCGAAGTCACCAACTACGCCGAAACCGTGCTCAAGATCGCCGGACCGGTGATCGTGATCCTGATGCTCATTGACCTGGGCATTGGCTTGCTGGGAAAGGCCGCAGAAAAGCTGGAGCCCAACAGCCTCGCGCAGCCCATCAAGGGGGCGACGACCATGCTGCTGCTGGTACTCCTGGTGGGCGTTTTCTTCCAGCAGGTGCGGCCGCAACTCACGATGCGGCCCGTGGCCGAGCGCATCAAGCGTTTGCTGTCGCCTGCGGCCTCGCCCCCTGCCTCACCCCAATCGCCGGCGGTGCCCCATGGATAACGCTGAGGGCAACCGGCAGGCCGCGCAGTCCCGCCTTCGCAGCTGGACTGCCAGCCTGTCCTGTGCATTGGCGGCGCGCCGATGCGCTGTGTCGGTGAGGTGTGGACGTCCCCTCGTGCCGTCGCGCCTGCAGTGTCCCAGCGATGTGCACCGCGGGGCCGGGGTTTCCCACCACGTGTCGATTCGGTCGCCACCGCAGTCAGTCGCTTTCTCTGAACCCACGCCGTCGCGCAACACGGTGGATCCCTCCGCCGCATTTCTCTGTCTGAGCCGCCATGGGGTGGGCAGCTTTTTTTTCACTTTGCCTTAAGGAGTCAGTATGTCAGTCAATTTCCAAACCCAGACCACCTCCCGGTTCAACAACAACCTGGATTCTCTGTCGGACAACCAACAGAACTCTTCCCAGAAACTGCAGGACGAACTGCTCCAGCTGGTCGTGCTGGTGCTGCAGCAAGTCATGAAAGCGATGGACAAAGACGGTTCCGACAGCAAAGCGGGCGGCACGGATGGTGTGTCGGGCAAGGGCGGCGCGGGCAGCGCCAACGGAGGCGGCGGCGCGAACAAGGGCCAGGGCGTGGCCGGCCTGATCCAGCAGTTCGGCGAGTTGCTGCAGCAGATCGCCAAGTCCATGGAGCAGAACTCGCAGAAGAATCCTGCCAGCGATCTGGCCAAAAGCATTGCCGACAAGCTCGGCGGCGGTGGCGGCAACACGCTCGATGAAATGGGCAAGGACAGCGGCAGCGGTGGCAACCTGCTGGAGCAACTGGGCGAAAGCTATCTGCGCCAGATCCTGGACAAGATGACCACAGGCGGCACGGGCAGTGCCGGCGGCACGGGGCAAACCAACGGCGGCGGCAGTGGTGGCGACGGCAATACAGGCGCCAGCGACATTGGCGATCTGGCCAAGCAATTCATCGAAGCACTGCTGTCGGGTGGCTCGGGTGCGGTGGAAGACCTGGGCAGGAAAAACGGTACGGGTGGCACCGGAGGCACGAACGGTGCCGGCGGCACTGGCGGCACTGGTGGCCCTGAGGGCGCGGACGGCACGCAAAGCGGCGACGGCCAGTCGTCGATCCAGCAGCTGCTGCAGGTGCTCGAGCAGATTCTGCAAATCCTGCAAACCCTGCAGGGCGGAAAGGCGGAAGGCTCTGGTGGTGGCGGTGGGGCCGGCGGCACCAAGGACTCTGGCGGCAGCAGCAATGCCGGTGGAACTGGCGGAACTGGTGATTCCGGTGGAGTCGATGGAACTGATGGTGCAAAAGGGCAGGGCTCGCCGGGCGACATGCTCAAGCAATTGGTCGAGGCCCTCATCAAGGGCGACAGCAGCGCATTGGACAAGCTGGCCAATGGCGACAAGCAAAATGGTGGCGCACAGGATGCAACCCAACAACTGATGGAGTTGCTGCAAAAGCTGATCGAACTCCTGACGGGCAAGAAGCCGGACGAGTCCGATAGCGAGTCGGGTGGAGGCGGTGGTGGCGGCGGCACGCAGCCTTCTGCTGGCGGTGGCGGCGGCACGCAGCCTTCTGCCGGTGGTGGCGGCGGCACGCAGCCTTCTGCTGGTGGTGGCGGCGGTACGCAGCCTTCTGCTGGTGGTGGCGGCACGCAGCCTTCTGCTGGTGGTGGCGGCACGAAGCCTTCTGCTGGTGGTGGCGGCACGAAGCCTTCTGGTGATGGTGGCGGCACGAAGCCTTCTGGTGATGGTGGCGGCACGAAGCCTTCTGGTGATGGTGGCGGCACGAAGCCTCCAGTGGGTGATGGCGGCGGTACGGAAAAGCCTTCCACCGACAAGCCTTCCACGACGGGCCCTTCTACCGGCACTAAGCCTTCCGAGACCCCTTCCACTACGGGTTCTGGCTCTGGCGGCAAGGTAACTGGCATTCCACCCGCCAGCGGCGAAAAGATCGTCAATGAGCCCATTGTGGTCAAGGCCGGCACCACCTTCGACGGCGGCAACGTGCATTACAAGGCGGGGCCTGCTCTTGGGGACGGCGGCCAGAGCGAGAATCAGAAGCCGGTATTCATCCTGGAACCCGGTGCTACCCTTAAGAACGTCCAGATTTCCGGCGGCGATGGCATTCACACCCAAGGCAACGCCACCCTCGACGGCGTGTTTGGCCGCGATGTGGGTGAGGACTTCATGACGAAGAAGGGCGAAGGCGACGTGGTGTTCAAGAACGGCGGCGCGGCGAATGCCACCGACAAGACGTTCCAGCTCAACCACGGCGGCGCCTTCTCCATCGACAACTCCTTCTTCGATGGCACCAGCAAGCTGGTCCGCACCAACGGTGGCAAGGACTTCGCGACCGACATCTCGATCACCAACTCGACGATCAGGAACGTCAAGGAAGCCGTGGTGCGTACCGACGCGACGCAGGCCAACATCAAGCTGGCCAACAACGACATCGTTGGCGCGCCCCACGATGTGCTCGCACCCGCAGCCACCAAGGTGGAAGGTGCGGAAAACCGCGGTACGAAGGCCTTCACGGGCTGATGAAAAAGAGGCTGGAAGTCTGCTGCGCCATGCCAGCGGATCTTCCGGCCTTGCTTGGCCACAGCGGCTGGTGCATGCAGGCGTTCGCCTGCCCTGCCAGCCGCTGCGCCTGCGTGCGGCGCATCCCGCCGCCACACGGCCTGCTGCCTCGTTTTCAGCAGCAGCGGCAGTGCAATGTCTTTCCGTCGGTGCCACCTCCGTGCCCTGATTTCTCTCCCACACCCCCCCACTCAATTCGTCATAGGACACTCCCATGAGCGCCCCATCCACCGTTGCCCGCGTGCCCGAGGCCGCGACGCGCGCCCAGATCGATTTCCTGACCCAGTTGGCCGTGCACATCGGCCTGCGGGCGGAAGACGGCCTTCTCCTGGTGGCCCCGCGGGTCATCAGCGGGCCGGCCGGTTTGGCCGGCCGTTTCCATTTGCACCGCGAGCATGCCGCGGTGCTGCCCGAAGTGCTGCTGCCGGTCGCGGCGCAAGAGCTCGCCGGCCCGGAAGTCTTGAAGCTTTTGACGCTGCAGGCCGTGGTCCTGAAGGAGTTTGGCTGGTATCTGGGAGCATCCGCTGAGGGCATGCTGCAGCTCAGTTCGCTGTCCTGGATCGAGGCGCCTCAAGACGCGGCCACCGCCATGGACATGCTCAACGGAATCGGGACCAGCGTGCTGCAGGCACTGCTGGACGAACCCGCGCCAGCGCCGTCCTCGGCTTGAGACCGGCTGACCCTCCGTTTCACGAATTTCTGGACCCAAGGACACTCCCATGGACCACCCGAACATCACTGGCCGCAGCATTCGGTCTACCCCCCATCGGACCGATGCCAACACCACGGCCGCCAGCCACACGACCGAGCGGCCCCGGACGCAAACGCTCGAGCACCAGGACTTGAGCCCGCGCACCGCGCCAGGCACCGCCGAGCCGTCCACTCCGATGCGCCGAACAGCGCTGCCCGAACGGAGCACCAACTCCCCGCCGGCGTCCGGAAGCTACGTCGCCATCGACATGCCGTCCCCGAACGAAGACCTTGCCAATGCCGGGGCCTCCCGCAGCTGGATGGAGACCATGCAGTCGGGTGGACGGCGCATGGCGCAAGGCTTGGGGGCTGCATGGACCGGCGCCCATGCCCTGGCGGGACAGGTGGGATGGCGAGGCCAGGCGCCACAGCCTGCAGCGGCCCAGGCGACCGATGTGCAGGCGCCGGTGCAAGACATCGCCATCGATATGGTGGACCTGGAGGCCGGCATGCCGCATGTGGCGGTCGATCCCCCGGCCGCAGACCGTTCCGCTCTGTCCGCGGGCGGCCGCTTGGTGGCCTTCCTGAGTGACATACCGTTTCGCATCGAAAACGCGCAGCAGAGCGAAATGGCGGAGCAGTACATGGAATGGGCCCGGCAAAAGGCCGATGCGCGGGAGGCCGCCGGGGCCGAGGGCTACTCGCTGCGGGCTGGCGATGCGGCCTTGCCTGCGGGGTACGATTTTGCCCGGCAGTTGTTGAGCTCGATGGCGCGTTCGCCCGCCACCAATGCGATGGCCACCGCCATCGGTCCGCGCTCGGGCCTGAATGCCGAAGGCCAGTCGGTGAACATCGGAGAGTTGAGCAACCAGTACGATCCGGCGCTCGCGGGCGGCACCCTCGGGGGGCTCACCGCGCACATGGTCGATACCACGTTGCTGTCGGCCATGGACCGGCGAGCGGCCTTGGCCAACTTTCCCCAGTTCAAGGCCATCGATCCCCAAGTGCTGGTCCCCGACCCTTGCCCGGTACAGATCCGGGTGGTGAACGGACACAAGGAGTTCTGGAGGCCGGTGACGGCAGACTCGCTCGGTGGCCCGAGGCATTTGCCCACGATGAACGAACTGAAGGCCCAGGCGGACCTGCGGCGCAAGTCGGTGACCACGCTGCAGGCCGCCCTGGATGGCAAGCAGTGGGGGGTATTGGCCCAGCCGCTGATGACGGCGGGCTTCAATGTGCTGCGCCGGCAGGTGATGCCGATTCACGCGTTCACCAATCCCGCCTTGGTGTTCGCGCACTCGCTATGGGCTTCGGGGCTCGGAGGGGGCGTGACCAAGCTGGCGCTGGGCATGGGCAAGTCCGTGGCCTATGCCAACCTGGACGATTTCGCGGGTGGAACGCAAAAGGCCAACGTGTTTGCCAAAAGGCTGCCCCAGCCCGGGTTACCCGCGGCGGGGCTGGCCGACATCAAAGGGTTGCCAGGCTATGGCGCGGAGGTGGCCAAGGAAACGCTGGCATTGACGCAGCACTTCTGGATCGGCCCCTGGCGCACCAGCGGATCATGGTTGCCCAATGGCGACGACGTGCGTGCCCGGGTGAGCGACATGGGCCGGTCGCTGGCGTCCAATGTGATGGCAGGCGTTGCCTCGACCGGCATCGGCGCCCTGGTCGGACAATTGGGGCGGGGCGGCTCCAACTCTGCCCTGCCAGGCGAATCCCTGCGATCGCAGGGCTACATGCTGCAGCAAGCGGGCCAGAGTTCTTCCAACGATTTCGTCTGGCAGGCCAGCAAGGAATACCTGGGCGGCGCGTCGCACAGCCTGAACGACTCTCTGGACAAGTCGCGAAGCAACAAGCTGGTACGGCTGTCGAATGCTGCTTATCTAGCGCAAAAAGAGGTGGTGGACCTGGCTGCAGAGCTGCAAGGCGCGATTTCCGAACAGGATGGCGATGACGCGATGTACCTCAGTGCGGCGATGGACACGCTGGCCGGACTGCGGGATGCCCGCGAGGCGAAATTGGCTGACCTGGAGATCGCTCAACGGCTGCTGCGAGGCGGTGCGGCTGGCGTTGGTGGCCACCGAGACGAGATCGCGCAGATCCAGGGGTTGGTCGATCAGACCCTTCGCACCCTGCAGCACCTGGGCGAACTGACCAAGTGGGTCAAGCCCAAATCTGATTGAGTGAGGGAATAGGTGCGGGTTGGCAACTGTTGCCAGTCCCGCCGTCGCGGCTGCACGCCAAGCCGAAGCGGGCATGCATCAGCGGCCGGGCCCTGCCCCGGCTGTCCGGCCGGGGTGATCGGCCAATCCGGCGTTGCCGGAAATCTTCAACCGAGGGCGGTCATCAGTGCGCGATGCGTTTGCGCATACGCGCGGTTCCCCCGCTCTGAAAACGGGTTGCTCCACAGGTCCAGCGATGCCAGCGTGCGATTGCCGGCCAGCGCGTGCGCACCCGACTCGCCGATCCGGTTGCGGGCCAGGTTCAGCTTTTGAAGGCGAGGGTTGGCTGCCAGGGCCCGCGCACCGCCGGAGCCGATCTGGTGGCCCTCCAGGTCGAGTTCGGTCAGGCAGGCGCTGGCGGCCAGTGCGCAAGCGCCGGCTTCCGTGATCTGCACGGTGCCGGCCATGTCGTTGCGCAGGACCAGGCGAGTCAGCGTGCGGGAGCGGCCCAATGCGCACGCGCCGGCATTGCCCACTTGGCAACTGCCCACATCCAGGCAGACCAGGGACGGGGCGTCGGCCAGCGCCTGGGCACCGGCATCGCCAATCGGGTTGTGACGCAGGTCCAAGGTGGTCAGGGCGGTGTGCTGCGCCAGGGCGTGCGCACCGGCCGTGCCGATGCCGTTGCCTGATGCGACCAGAGTGTGCAACCGTGGCATGCGCGCCAGAGCGCCGGCGCCCTTGTCGCCGATCCGGTTGCGTTGCAGGTTCAGCGATTCCAGGAACGGGTGTGCCGCCAGGCTGCGCGCACCGTCCTCGCCGATCAGGTTGCCGCCCAGTACCAGATGGGTCAGGCTGCGGTTGCTGCCCAGCGGGGCGATGGCCGGGTCGCGCAGCCGGTTGTCGCTCAGGTCGAGCGAACGCATCCCGTGACTGCGGGCCAGGGCCCGGATGCCCTCGGCTCCCAGCGTGGGGTTGCTGCGCAGCTCCAACACCTGAAGGTGGGGGTTGGCCGCCAAGCCGGCCGCTCCCGCATTGCCGATACCGCAGTCGTTCAGCCGCAACGTTTGCACGCCGGGGTTTCGAGCCAGCGCGCGAGCGCCTTCATCGCCAATCGGGTTGTGGCTGAGGTCCAGGCAACGCAGCGTGGGATGGCCTGCGAGGATCGCGGCGCCTTGCGCATCGATGTGCAGATGGCGGGCCGTGAGCGAGCGCAGATCCAACTGGCAAAGTTGTGCCAGGCCTGCGGAACTGATCCCTTTGCAATGCAGCAGTTCCAGCTCCTCGAGCGACCCGGGCAGGTGCTGCAGATCCGCGTCGCTGAACTCACCCCGCAGCACCATCTTGCGCAACCCGGGGAAAAGTCCGTCCTCGCAGATGTCGAGCAGGCCCTGCGTGCCACGCACCACCGGCACGCCAGCCTGCCCCTCGGACAGGTCCCGCACGGGGTGCTCGGCCGGCCGGGCGGCTGCTTGCTTTGCGGCAGGCGCCAAGGACGCGCCGCCCATGCGATGGGACGATGCGCGGCGCAGGCGATGGGCGCTGGAGGCCTTGGCGCTCAGCCAGGCGAAGAGGCCGCCCGCTACCGGGCGCAGTTCTGTAGGGGGGCTTTTCAGGATAAGGCTGTTCATGGCGTTCTCGCGTTGATCGGGATGCCTCCAGGGTAGGCAGCCATACCCAGCGCAGGCAGCCGGCATGCGAAGCGATCGACCGACAAGCGAGCGGGCCAGGCCAGCGGTGGCCGATTGCACGGGGTGTCATCAGCCTTTCATACGGGCTGGCGATCATCCGACCCCATGTCTTTCGATATGCAGATTCGGCGCACCGCGCCAGCGGGCTCCTGGTTGCCATCGCGCAGAGCGCGTTCGCCAGCCATGGCGCCCCAGAGCGTTTCACGGGTGGCCAGCCGGCCCCGTGCGCGGTTTTTGGGTCTGGACGACATTCCGCAATTGCTGCGCCTGGAAGCCCGGCAATGGACGCCGGAGCAAGCCGCTGACGAAGCAACTCTGCAAAGTCGCATCCTGGCGCATCCCGATCTGTGCGTAGGTGCGTTCTGCCCTAAAACAGGGGAGGCGCTGGCATCTCTTTTCATGAAGCCGGCCTGCCGTGAGGCATTGGTGGCCGCCCGTTCCTGGCACGATTGCGCGGGACAACCGGGCGGCGCGCAGCCTGGCGGCAGCCTCTTCGGGATCAGCCTGACCAGCGTGGACCCGGAGGCGGCCTGCCAGTTGATCCGTTTCTTCTGGCCCCATGCGCTTCGGCATGGCTGGCGCGACATCTATCTGGGATCGCCGGTGCCCGGTCTGCGCCGCGCCTTGCAGGAAGGGCTTGCGCCCGATGCGGACACCTATGTGCATTCGCGCCGCGGCGGCCTGCCGGCCGATGCCCAGCTGCGGTATTACCACCGCAAGGGCTTCCGCGAGATCGTCGGCGTGCGGCCGGACTATTTCCCGCACGCAGATTCGCTGGACCACGGCGTCCTGCTGCGTGGCACCGTGCCGCTCGCGGCAGCATGGCCCCTGTGGCGCATCCTGCCGTTTGCGGTGCTGCGACGTGCCACGCACTGGGCTGGAGCGCTGCTTTGACCGCGACGCATGCCCGTATGGTGCCCTGGAATGGGGGCCTGTTCCGCACGCGGTTCTTCGACGCCCTGTCGCTGTTGCTGCCGTCCGGCGAAGCCTTCGTGATCGATGCCATCTCCGATGCGCTCCAGGCCGACGGCGGGCAAGGCGTCTTGGCCCCCGCACTGCGTGACGAGGCCCTGCGCTTCGTGCGCGAAGAAGCCACCCATCAGCGAGCGCATCGCCGTTACAACGAGCGCCTGGCGCAGACCGGCGTGCCGGTATCCAAACTGGAGGGGCGGGTTGCGGCGGCGGTCCAGGACCTGGCCGGTCTGCCGCTGCCGACACGCCTGGCACTGGCCGAGGCGTTCGAGCACCTGACCGCGTTGCTCTCAGCGCAGGTGCTGCAGGGAACGACCTGGCTGCAGGGCGATGGCCGTGAGGCGCGGATGTGGCGCTGGCATTGCGAGGAAGAGGTCGGACATCGCCATGTGGCCTCCGATGTGGCCCGTGCGTTCGGTGTGGGCTATGCCCGGCGTGTGGCATGCCTGGCGCTGGCGACGCTTTACCTCGGCATCGATCTGTCGCGTCTGATGACAGGGCTGTTGTGGCGGGACATGGTTGACGGCCACGTGCGCCCGCTGGGCCTGCTGGGGCAGGCAACGCGGTTCGCATTGCGCACGGCGCCCGGCGTGGGCCGCATGGCCATCGCCTCGCTCGCCGGTCTCTTGCCCCGCCGCCTGGCCTGACCGTTGGCCCGATCCCGGCCGGTGGGCCGTGGACGTGGGGTCAGCCGTTGGCCACCTGTGCCAGGGTGCCCACCGATCGGTCGAAATCCCAGAGATCCGATGTGGCCTGGTTCAGGAAATCCAGGATCTGGGGCATTTTCTGCATGGCCTCGTCCGCGAGCGCATCGTTGCCGGGCTTGTACTCTCCCATCTGCACCAGCGGTTCGATCTCGTCGTATTTCGCCATGAGGCGGCGAAAGTGCCCACCCGCCTGCTGATGGTCCTTGGGCACGATCTGCGACATCACGCGGCTCAGGCTGCCCAGCACATCGATGGCCGGGTACTGGTTGCGCGCCGCGATCTTGCGCGACAGGATCATGTGGCCGTCCAGAATGCCTCGCACTTCCTCGGAGATCGGGTCGCCACCGCTCTCGTCCTCGTAAAGAATGGTGTACAGCGCCGTGATCGAGCCCACCGCACCCATGCCGGCCCGCTCCAGCAGGCGGGGAATCTCGGCGAACACCGAGGGCGGGAAGCCGCGCCGCGCAGGGGGCTCGCCCGCCGCCAGGCCGATTTCCCGCTGCGCGCGGGCGAAGCGGGTGAGCGAGTCCATCATCAGCAGCACCTTCAGGCCCTGGTCCCGGTAGTACTCGGCCACGGCGGTGGCCACGTGGGCTGCCTTGGCGCGTTCGCTGGACGACCGATCGGAGGTGGCGCACACCACCACGGACCTCGCCATGCCTTCTTCGCCCAGAATGAACTCGACGAATTCGCGCACTTCGCGGCCCCGTTCGCCGATGAGCGCAATCACGCTGATGTCGCACTCCGTGCCACGCGCCAGCATGCCCATCAACGTGCTCTTGCCTACCCCCGCCGGGGCGAAGATGCCCATGCGCTGGCCTTCGCCCAGGGTGAGCAGGGCATCGATGGCCTTCACGCCGGTGGGCAAGGGGTGCTCGATCATTTCCCGCTCCATCGGGGTGGGCGGAAGGGCGAACACCGGGCGCCGCTCGAGGCAATCGAGCGGGCCCTTGCCATCGATGGGTTGGCCCAGGCTGTCGATCACCCGGCCCAGCAGCTTGGGGCCCACGGGGACGGACAGCACCTCGCCCAAGCCGACCACCGCCGAGCCGCCCCGCACGCCGAGGATCGATCCGAACGGCGACAGGATGCTCTGGCCGTTGGCAAAGCCGATCACCTCGGCGGCCTGCAGCAAGCCACCACTTTCATCGAGCACATGGCAAAGCTCGCCGAGCTTGGCGTCCAGGCCGGTCACGCGCATCAAGGTGCCGATCACCTCGACGACCTTGCCACTGCGGCGAACGATCGTCGCGGAGGCAATTTCCTGCTCCATCCATTGGGGCAGTCCGGAGACTTCAAGCATGGTGCTTTTCCTCTTCGTCATCGCCGTCGCCGGCCGTCCCGTTCATCGGGTCCAGGGTTTCGAGCCAGTCCGTCGCATCGTCTTCGTCTTCCAACGGCTTGGCGGATGAGAACCAGTTGGGCGAGTCGTCTGCCCTCTGGGTCAGAGGCGGTGCAACGGATGCCAGGGTTTGCTCGGGCACCGGCTCTTCGGTGCCCAGTGGGTCCTCGGGTACGACAGGCTCCTCCGCCTCTTCGGTTTCGGCTTCGGCTTCGTCCGCCTCCAGCCACTCCGTGGCTTCGTGGGTGGACGGCGGCTGGACCCCATGCAAAGGTTCGATCTCGATCTCTTCGGGGTCTGGCGGCGTACTGGCTTCCTGCGAAGCATTGGCCATCGCCAACCGGGTGGCCCGCTCCAGTGCAGAGCGCACACCAGCGAGCTGCACGCCGAGGCTGGTGTCGAGCCGGCCGATGTCGGACTCGAAGATGCAGGAGCCCAGCGCGAGCGATGCGTCGGTTTCGACGCGCACATCGGGCTCGTTCGGCCCACGCACGGCCGAGGCAATGGCGGTGCGTGCCGCGTCGGCCTCGTCCGGGTGAACGCGAAGGCTGGCCGTTCCGGCTTGGCGCAGCGCATCCTTCACGGTCCACAGGGCGCGCCGGAACAGGGCTTCGCGCGATTCGGACTGCACGATGCGCTCGACGGCCAGCGCGACCACGCCGGCCAGCTGGGTGTCCATGGCGTGCCAGGCGGCTTCATGCGTGGCCTTGAGCTGCGCGAAGCGGCCGTGCCACCGCGCTGCGGCTTCGCGCTCGCCATGGGCGTAGCCCAGTTCCCGCTCGGCAGCGGCCTCCCGCCGGGCCTCGTCCACCAGGGCTTCGGCCTCCTCCCGCGCTTGCTGCAGCAGGGCCTGGGCCGACTGTTCGGCTTCTTCGGCGGTGTGCAGTGCCTGCGCTTGGGCTTCCTCGCGGATGGCGGCGCATTCATTTCGGACGCTCTCCAGCAGCCCCAGCACGCCGGTCACTGTGGGGATTTCATGGGCCCGGAGGATGCCGGTATCGGTGCGCAGGTGGGCGCCACTCGGGTTGGACCAGATCAGCATGGTGTGCCTTCGAACAGGGATTCCAGACGCTCCAGGCGGGCATGGGCCGGACTGAGTGCCGCTGGCACATGCCGGGCGCGGGGCTCGTCCTGCCGCGACAGGGGCAGGGACAAGCGGGCCAGCCGGCGCAACCCCCGGTCGGGCCACACGCCTTCCCGCACCAGCTCGCGATAACCGACCCAGGCCCACGCGAGGGGCGTCCACGCTGCAACTTCACTGGGCACGGGCGTGCCTTCCTGAAGGCCGCGCAGGGCCCCGTAGGCCGGCCCCAGGCATTGCTGCAGCGCCGCCCGCGATGTGCGCTCGACGCAGCAGCGCAGCACACCGGGCCGTCCCAGCAACGCGAGAGCGCACAACCGCGATAGCATTTTTTTCCGGTCCATCAGCGCGAGACGGCTGGCGGGGTGGTCCAGGGAGGGCAGGGGGGGCAGGGGGCCGCAGCTGCGTTCATACAGCGCAATGGACATGCGCTGTCCCACGGCCCCCTGGTCCCAGTCCTGGGCGGATTGCGCCAGTCCGAGCGGGGCACGCCAGCTCGGGTCCATGCCTTCGTGCAGGGCTTCGAGCCGCAGCTGGAGCGCCTGCGCCAGCGAGGCGAGTTGGCTGGCCCGGCTCATGGCCGCTGCCCCAGGCCATTGTCCGTGTCGGGGAGGGGCGTCATGCCGAGGCTCCCGCGGCCGTTGTGGTCGACACCGGGATGGGTTTGGCGGCATCGGCGGCGGGTTGCGATGCGCTGGCTTCCTTGCGCCGCAGCGGCGCTGGCAGCCATGCGGGGCGCTTCCAGGCCAGCCATCCACCCGCCGCGGCAAGGACGAACAGCACGGCGGCCAGGCCGATCCACAGGCTGTTGTTGGACTCTTCCTTCAGCACGGCAGGGCTCAAAGGCATGCCCGGCACCAGGGTGACGGTCACGTTTTCATAGGCCAGCCCTTCGACGCTGCGTGCCACCATGTTCTTGATGCCGGCGACCAGCCCTGCCAGGTTGGCGCTCTCGCGGTACTTGATGAAGACCGAAGCGCTGGCCGGCTTGACCGAGGATGCCAAGGGGTCGTTGTTGGGCAGCACGATGTGCACCCGTGCGGTGACGACGCCGTCGATCTGCGACAGCGTGGCCTCCAGCTGCTGGGCCACACCATAGATGAAGCGCACCCGTTCTTCGGTCGGCGTGGAGATGAGGCCTTCCTTCTTGAACATCTCGCCGAGCGTGACGTGGCGCTCGCGGGGCAGGCCATAGGACCGCAACACGGTCAGCGAGCGAACCACATCGTCCTGGTCGACCTGCACGTTCCAAGTCTTGCCGGCATCGGTGGTGGCCTTGCTCACCTGCACACCGCTTTCCAGCAGGGCGGCCACCATGTCGTTGGCATCGGTTTCCGTCTGCTTGGTATAGAGGTCCGTCTTGCAGCCGGTGAGGGCCAGCAACAGCAGCAACGGGATCAGCGCGCGGCGCGCGAACTGGCGGTAGGTCGCCGCGCGGGAGCAGAGGGATTGCGCCATGATGGGTGCTTCGCTGAAGGGGGTTATTGGTTGCGCATGAGCGTCTGCAGGCCGGTCTTGGCGGTTTGCGCAAGGCTGCTCATCGCCTGGACCTGGAAGTGGGTGCCGGCGAACTGGTACATCAGAGTGACCTGGTACGCCGTCAGGTCCACCCCGGGCGGCTGCTGGATCGCGGCCTGCATGAGTGCCGCCGTGTCCTGGATTTCCTTGCGGATGGACTCGTCCTGATTGATCAGCATCTTGCCCAGCGTGGACGGGCTCTCGGTCTCCACGGAGGACAGCGGGGGCGCGTCCTTCATCATGCGGGCGAATTTTTCCGCGACGGCGCTCATGTTCATCGAGGGGCTGGACGCCTGATCGACGATGAGGGAACTGGATGCCGCGCCAATGCTGCCGATGGGGTCCATGGTGGATTCTCCGGAAATGAAGGGGTGTCAGGCGCGCATGAACATGAAAGGCATCTGGAACGCGGAAACGCTGGCGGCCTCGGCGGGCTTGGGTGCCTCGGTGGTTTCCTGGAACGTGCCTGCGGCCCGGGCCCGGTTGATGACCAGGCCGCTGACCAGTTCGAGTGCGTCCGGGCCGGCGTTGCCTTGCTCCAGCTCGTTCAGCGTCATCTCCCAGCCGCGATCGCCCAGCATGTATTGGCAGTTGGCGATCATGGCTTTCGCGGAACCCCACTGTTCCGGGTGGTTCTCCAGAGTGCGCACGAGCTGGATGCATTCGCGGTAGGCCCCGCGCCGGAAGGAAATCCAGCCGTCGATCATGTCCAGCTCCGCCACTTTGGGGCGCACCGTGCGGATTCCGGCAAGGATGTCCGACGCCTCGTCGTTCATGCCCTGGGCGATGGTCCGGTAGACCAGTTTGATCAGCGCGGTAACGAATTCCTTGCGCTCAAATTTCGGGTTCATAAAAACACTCCTGTTTCTTCTGCATAGACGGCCTGGGCTCGCGTACAGCCCTGCGCCGGCGTCGGTTGATGGTCCGCCTCGGCGCTCACCAGTACGACGTACGAAGCGCAAGCCAGAAGGGTCACGATCGTGGTGATGAAAGGTGGCATGGCCTGCGGCGGCTGCGGACAGGCTTGCAATCCATGCGCGGGGGGAACGCCTTGGATCCAAAGAGGATCCGATCGCTTCATCCCGCAGCCTGCGCAAGCTTGTCCGTCATGCTCTTGGAGCTTTTCTGGAACGCGTCGGCCATGTTGGAGATGACGGAGTTGCGGCCTTGCTTCTCGCTCAGCTTGGCTTGCAGTTCCGTCATGGCGTTCTGGTTGTCCTGCTGCTGCTGCATGCGGGCCATCAGGGCCTTGGTGTCGCCATCTGCTTTGTTGACCATGGGGGCTCTCCTGTGAGGGAAAAAGTAAAAGGCTGTGCTGCGCCATGAGCGGTGCGGCCCATGGCGCGATGCAGCATCAGCCCGCGCCTTGCGCTTGCTTGTCCGACAGGGCCTTGGAGTTCTTCTGGAACGCATCGGCCATGTTGGAGATGACGGCGTTCTTACCTTGCTGCTCGCTCAGTTCGGCTTGCAGTGCCGTCATGGCGTTCTGGTTGTCCTGCTGTTGTTGCATGCGGCCCATCAGCGCACGGGTATCGCCATCTGCTTTGCTCGTCGACATGATTGAATTCCTTTAAAAGTTGAACGTTGGAAAAGAGAAAGTGCAGCACCATGAGCGTTGGAGCCCATGGCGCGATGCCGCTTTAGCCCGCGCCTTGCGCTTGCTTGTCCGACAGGGCCTTGGAGTTCTTCTGGAACGCATCGGCCATGTTGGAGATGACGGCGTTCTTACCTTGCTGCTCGCTCAGCTCGGCTTGCAGTGCCGTCATGGCGTTCTGGTTGTCCTGCTGTTGTTGCATGCGGCCCATCAGCGCACGGGTATCGCCATCTGCTTTGCTCGTCGACATGATTGAATTCCTTTAAAAGTTGAACGTTGGAAAAGAGAAAGTGCAGCACCATGAGCGTTGGAGCCCATGGCGCGATGCCGCTTTAGCCCGCGCCTTGCGCTTGCTTGTCCGACAGGGCCTTGGAGTTCTTTTGGAACGCATCGGCCATGTTGGAGACGACAGCGTTCTTACCTTGCTGTTCGCTCAGTTCGGCTTGCAGTGCCGTCATCGCGTTCTGGTTGTTCTGCTGCTGCTGCATGCGGCCCATCAGGGCTTTCGTATCGCCGTCTGCTTTGCTCGTGGACATGTTTGGATTCCCAGGTGAAGTGCGGAACATTCCGCGTTGCTGAAGGCCACACCGCGCGGCCTCCATTCGTTGAGGCATGCCGGCCGGATGCCGCCATGCCAATTTCGGTTCAGTGGAGGGAGACCCCCCGGCCTTGCTGGCCCACGTACTTCAGCACCCCGAAGGCGGCTTCGCGCACCTCCTGGTCTGAGTGGGTGGCCAGCACGTTGTCGATCCAGTAGCGCCAGCCCCGGTCGCCGCCAAAGAGCATCGCGACGGCCATGGCGATCTTGTTCTCGCCGTTCTGAGGTTCTTCCTCGATGCGCGCTGCGAGGGCCTCCCGCGCTTCGCCCAGTTGGCCGGCCATCGCCATGGCAACGGTGCGGTACAGCGAGTAGCCGTGGGCATCTTCGAGCGTCATCTCGACGGTGGAGTGGATGGTTTGCGCGTCTTCGCCCACCCGGTAGATCGTGCCCAGCAAACCCACGGTCATGAGGTTGCGGTAGATCACCGGATATGCGCTCTTGGCCGCGGTGGGTGCTTCGAGGACCAGCATGGAGGGGCTCCTTGTGTCTCAGACGGCCAGGGTGGTGCCGTGCAGGGTTTCCCAGATCCGCTGGATCACGCGCTGCGACGCGTAGAACGCCTGGATCAGCTGCGTGACGAGCTGGCGCTCGGCGTCCACCTGGGTGGACTTCAGCATGTCGCTGCTTTCATCCGCGATCTCCGCGAAGTAGCGGATCATGGCCCGCGCACGGTCGCCACTCTTGTCCTCGGTGAGCGCCTGGTCCAGGTTGGCGAGGTCGCTGAAGATGATGGATTCGTTGGAAGCAGTCATGGTGTTGGCGTTCGTTGGGTGAAGGGTTAACGGGAAACCGACCAGTCGTTGGCGGCCAGGCTCTCTGCATTCGGCGGCGATAGGTGCTTCACGCCGTCGCGTGTCTGTACGTACTGCAGGTCCCCGGTGTTCATCAGCGCGCTCATGCGCTTGACGCCTGCAGGGGGCAGTTCTGCGGCGCTCACGTCGATCCGCTTGACCAGCGGTGCCAAGTCGGACGCGATGCGCGTGGCGCTGTCCTTGAGCGCCGACAGGTTCTGCGTGTCGCCGGTGACGTTGAAGCGTCCTTCGCCCAGGTGGTGGACACGGAGTCCCGGGCGTGCAATCGCGTCGGCGATGCTCTGCTCCACTTCGGTGCTCGTCGCATAGGCGTGCACGATGCGTTCCGACTTGAAGGGCGCCAGCAGCTGGCGTACCGTGTCGGCATCCGAGGCTTCGGCCAGCAGGCCGCGCACGATGACGCCATCCGCCTGGGCAATCACCTCCAGCCCGGAGACCGGGGCCGTCGCCAGGGCGCGCTGAACCCGCACCAGGAGCGGCTCCTTGGGCGCCGCCTCACGTGCGACGGAGTCGGTGGCGGGGCGATCCTTCTTGGAGGGGCTCAACGGCGCGACGGCCGCACTCAGCGCCGCGGTCATGAGCGCGGTTCCCACCACCGCCGAAAGGACCACCGGCGACACCTTGCGGCGTTGGGGAGCGACCACGGGGACCTGGCTGAGACGGGCGATCAGATCGACGCTGGCGGGCCAGGTGGCGTTGCCGGGGCCGGTACACAGCACGATGTCACCCATGCGATGGGGCGTGAAATCCTCCATGGGGAGCCATGCCGGAGCAGAGCCTTGTGGCGACAGCGCGAACTGAATCATTCCGTCCTCTCCCGCTTCGATCAACATCGCATCCGAAGTCCAGTCGGTGAGCTGGATATCTGCTGCGTCTTCCGCGCTGATCAGGTAGCGCGTTGAAGTCAAATTTATCTGTGCGCCGGCATGCTGGCCGGTCAGTATGCGAAGCTGCTTCATGGCTTGCGAACCTCGTTCAAAAAGGCGACAGGGGCGGCGGGCGAGCCGTTGTTGAGAAGGCGCGGCGTGATGAGGAAAAGCCGCTCGGTGCGCTGCGTCTGGCGCTCGTTGTTGCGAAATGCCCCGCCCACGAGCGGCAGCTTGGAAAGCCCGGGAACGGCGTTGTTCTGGGATTGCTCCGACTCCACGGTGATGCCTCCGATGAGCAGGCTCTCGCCCTCGCGCACATGGGCTTCGGTGCGGATTTCGGTTTTCTTCACGATGGGGACCTGGTCCACCACGTTCGTCTCGAACGCTCCGTCTTCGATGTAGAGCGTGAGCTTGATGTTGTTGCTGCCGTCCATGCGGGTGACCTGCGGCGTCATCTCCAGCAGCGTGCCGGCCTCGATCTGGAACAGGTTGGCTTCCAGGTTGCCGGCCACACGCACCGTTGCCACGCGTTTTTCGCGCATGACGGCGGTCCGGTTGGCGACGCCCATGACGGAGGGCTTGGACAGGACGCGGGCCTTGCCCTCGCCCTGCAGGGCGTTCACGCGGGCCAGCAGATGGCGGCCCGCGTCGGCCACGATCGTGCCCAGCGCCGCGGCAGGCATGAGGCTGTTGGACAGGTTCATGCTGATGTTGGTGTCGCTGCCCCGCAAGGTCCAGTTCACGCCCAGTGCATCCACGCTATCGGAGTTGACCTCGATGATGGTGGCCTCCAGTTCGACCAGCTGGGGCTTTTGGTCGAGCCGGCGGATCAGGGTCTCGAACTCCGCCATGCGGTCGGCGCGGCCGAAAACCACAACCGAGTTCGTGCCCTCGTCGGCCTCGAAGCGCGGCTGGTTGTCTTCTTCGGGGTTCTTCGCAGGGGGCGTCAGCGGCCGCAGGTCGGAGGCCGGCGTGCTGGCGTCCTGGTTGGTGGCGCGCGGCAGCGGGGGCAGGAACTGGTTGGCCGAAGGCAGGGGGATGTACGCACCGAGCTTCTTGCGCGTGTTGTCGGTGTCCTTGTCCATCATCCGCACCAGGGGAGCGATGCTGGCGCCTTCCTTTTCGCGCTCGCCGTAGAGCTTGCGCAGCATGGAGGCGACCCCCGGCACGGTGGTGTTGCCCACGGCCCGGTCGCCTGCCGAGGCGAACTGGAGCGAGAAGACGCGCGCCGTACGGGCGTTGTTGTCGGTCACACCCGCGTCGAGTGCTTCGAGGGCCGAACTCACCAGTTCCAGGTGCCGGGGCGGACCGGACGCATACAGCGTGCTGCTGGCCTCGTTGAACCGGATGGGGTAGCGCTTGTCGCCCAGGTCGAACGACTGCAGCAACTCCGCCACCTGTTCCCGGTTGAAACCCTTGAGCCGGAACATGCGGCTTTGCATGGAGCGGCCCGGATAGAAGTACAACGCCGACCCGTCGTGGTACCACAACAGGTTGTAGGCACGGGAGACGCTGTCGAGGAATTCGCGCGGCTTGAGATCGAAGTTGGCGTTGACCACGCCGTCCACCCCGTCGGCCACGATGGCTGGGGTGCCGCGGCTGGCGGCGAAGTCCTGCAGCACGTCCGCAATCCGCTTGTTTTCCGCCCGGTAGACGAATCGGCCCTTCTCCCAGGCCGCCGGTTCGATGGCGCTGGGTGGCAAGGGAAGGGCTTGCGCGGCGGACAGCGATGTGGCCCGGGCCGATGGCATCGTGACGGGCCGGGTGGCCACGGCGGCATCGCCCTGGGTGCGGTCCGCCGCCGGAACGGCGAAAGGGTTGGCGGAGGCGGAAATGCTGGAGAGGCTGCCCAACTGGTGGGACATCTTCATGTAGCCCATGGAGGGCTGTGCGAGAGCGGACCCGGTGAGAGACAGGGCGAGCAGCACGGCGGCGAGGGTGTCGCGCTGAACGGCTCCCATGCCGCAGGCCGAGGGGGCGGATGGCTTGCGAGGGATGGGGGCGGTGGACTTCAACGCAGTACTCCGGTTCGTTGTCTGGCAAACGAAGAGTAGGTGGGGCCCACCGCCGTCGCGGCACCGCAGGCGAAGACACGGCCCGCGGCGCGAAGGCCATGATTTCGGTGGTTCAGGGCCCGTCGCCAGGGTTGTCACGAAGGGCACCGGTAGGGGCGCCGGCATGCGCGGCATGGGGCGGGCAGGGTGCGACATGGTGCCTCTGCTTCGCCTTTCCGGCCATCGTTTCGACTGTTGGACCGGCCTGGCCGCGCGTTGCGGCTGCAATGGGCGCAGCCGTTGGTGCCTTTCGCGAAAAGCGAAGGTGCACACGCCCTGTCACCGTCCCAACGCTCAGAGGAAGACCGATGAAATCACCCCAGCCCGCCGTGCTCGACGTGCGCAGCGAACCCTATACCCGCGGTTACTACCGCGCCCTCTCGCCCGCGCAGATGAGCGTGGCTCTGGAGTCCCGCGGCGTGTGCGGCCCCGATCTGTCGGCCCCACTGAACTGCTTCGAGCTGGGCATGGGGTTCGGCCTGCCGCTGGTGGCGCATGCGGCCTGCTTTCCGCACATGCGCTTTTACGGCAACGACTTCAACCCCCATCACGTCGCCTATGCCAACGAACTGGCCCGGGACGCGGGCCTGTCGAACGTGGAGGTGTTCGAAGACGCCTTCGAGACCTTGCTCGATCGTGACCTGCCCCCCATGGACATCATCTCCATGCACGGTGTGTACTCCTGGATCTCGCCGTCGCTGCGCAAGGTGGTGATGCGTTTCATCGCCGAGCGGCTGCGCCCCGGAGGCGTCGTGTTCGTGAGCCACAACGCACTGCCAGGCTGGGCCGCGCAGATGCCGCTGCGCGAATTGGTGAACCTGCATGGGTTGCGCCAGGTTCCGGTCAGCGCAACGCCGATCGAGCGGTTGTCGCAAACGCTGGATTTCCTCGACGATTTCGCCAAGGTGAACCCCGCCTATTTCTCCGACGACCTCTCGGTGCAGGCGCGCCTTTACGGGCTGCGGCGGCTCGATCCGCACTACGCTGCGCACGAGTATTTCAATCCCGACTGGCACCCCATGCACTTTCACCAGGTCGCCGCCGAGATGGCCGAGGCGGGGCTGGAGTTCGCAGCGCCTGCGGTGCTGTCCCAGCAGGTGGATGCGGCCATCCTGCCCCCGGCCACGCGGGAGTTGCTTCGGGGGGTCGATGACCCGGTGCTGCGGGAGACCCTGCGCGACTTCGCGGTGAACCGGTCCTTCCGCTGGGATCTGTACACCCGGGGCGCTCCCCAGGCCAGCGCGCAGCAGCATGTGCAGTTCCGCCTGGACAGGTCCTGGATCCTGGCCACCGCGCGCAGCGAAACCCGCGAGAGCCCGTTGTCCGATGGCGCCGCCGACCATGTGGACGGCGCCACCGCCCTGCGCCTGCTGGACGCGCTGGCAGAAGGCCCCGCCACCGCCCGCGAACTGGCCCGCCGGCCCGAGCTGGCATCGCTGGGCGCGGATTTCATTGTCGATGCCTTGATGCTGCTGGAAAACGAAGCCCAAGTGCATCCCGCGTTGCCCGTGGCACTGCGTGAGAGCGCTCGGGAATCGGTGCAGCGCTTCAACAAGGCGGTCATGCAGCGGCCGGACGACGATGGACTGCATTACCTGTCCTGCGCCGCCAGCGGCCAGGCCATGGGCTGGTCGCCGCTCGCCATGGCGCAGATCCGTGCCGCCTGCCAGGGCGCGCAGACCGCGGACGAAATGGTCCAGGCGATGCGGGCCCGGTTCGAAGGCGAGGGCGAGGGCCAGATGCCGGCCGAACGCCTGGCGCACAGCGCCCGCTGCTTCTTTGCCAGCCGTGCCCCGGTGCTGCGCCACCTGGGCCTGTTGTGATGGTGCGCTGGCAGCGCCATGCGCTGGTGGCAGCGGCGGCGCTGCAGGCGTGTGGCGCCAACGCACTCATCGCCTACGACTGCTGGGTGAAGGGGCCGGAGTCCGATCCGGTGCGCGTGGCGTTCGACATTGCCAAGCGCTATCCGGCGATCGTGGGGCAATGCCGGGCGGTCGAGCTGCCTGACCCGCCGGCCGATCCGGCAGACGCGGACGATCCCGTGGCCAGCGCGGCCGCCGTGGCAAGCGTGCGCGTGATCCGGGCCCCACGCACCGTTGGTGCCGCGCCGTCCGGTGGGGTCTGGCCCACGGCGATGGTGACGCCCCGTTGGCGCCACGAAGCGCTGTGGCCGGTGATCGAGTCGGCCGCCACCCGCCATGCCATCGACCCGCACCTGGTCCAGGCCGTGATCGAGGTGGAGTCGGCCTACGCGCCCAACGCCCGATCGCCCAAGGGCGCGCTGGGCCTGATGCAACTGATGCCGGCCACGGCCGCGCGCTTTGGCACGCCGTCCTCCGCCGACCTGTTCACGCCCGCCGTCAATGTCGAGACCGGGGTGCGCTATCTGCGCTTTCTGGCCGACAAGTTCAGTGGCCAGACCGAGCTGGTCCTGGCCGCCTACAACGCGGGCGAGGGGGCGGTCGTGCGGCACGGCTACAAGATTCCCCCCTTTCGCGAGACGCAGGATTACGTGCGCAAGGTGCTGGACAGGTATCCCGCCACCCGCTGATTTCCCTGATTTCCACGAGGGCCGCGACATGATCGCCGGCCCTTTTTTTTCGTTCGCTCGGCAGCGGCGGGCAAGAAAAAGGGACGATGGCCTGGGGCATTGCCCAGGCCATCGTCCCCATTGCGTCTTCGAGGGGTCGGTCAGGCCTTGACGGAGACCTGGACGCTCACGCTCACCCGCATTTCGATCTGCACCACGCGCTGCTGCTCACGGGACTGAAGGCCCTGAAGCACCTGGGCCAGCAACTGGAGAATGCCGGCGCTCGAAGCCGGCGTGCTACCCACGCCAGGCACTTCGCCGCGCGCGGCGGCCAGCAGATTGCCGACACCCGATCTGCCGTCGGCGCCAGGTACATCGTGGGTCTCGATGGCCTTGTAGGTGTCGGGGTTCTGGAGCATGAACTTCGCGGCTGCGGCGACTTGGGGCGATGCCGTGCCGCTCTTGGCCAGTTGGTAGAGGCGGCCCGGCGTCATGTCCTTGCCGCCGAAGGCCTTCGCCAGCAGTCCGGCGTGGCAACCCAGCATGTGGTCGGCCAGGATGCGTGCGGCGCCTTGGCCGTCCAGCTGCGATGGCTGCACGGGCCGGGTGGGCCGCGAAGCGCCGTTGGACTGCGCGGTTCCCTGGCCCGTGAGCAACTGCAGGAGTTGCAGCAGCGCATCGAGCACGGAGCGGCTCGCGCCTGCGGTGCGTTGCGCCGCGCCGCCTTCGACGCCAGGGATCTCGCCTCGCGCGGCCGCCAGCAGGTTGCCCAGGCCGGACTTGCCGTCGGCCCCGGCAACGTCGTGCGTCTCGATGGCACGGTAGATGTCGGGGTTCTTGAGCATGAACTTCGCGGCGTCGGCGATCTCGCCTTGGCCCTGGCTCAGCTGGTAGAGGCGGTCGGGCGTCATCGAGCCACCTTGCTGCTGCAGCAGGTCGGCCAGGGTGTGCGCAGCGCTCTGTCCATCCAGTGGCGGCTGGGTGTTCGAGGTGGCCTTGAGCAGCTGCAGCAGCAGTTGCAACAACGGCAGGAGGGCCTGCGCCGAGCCGCCGGACCGGCCCTGCACACCGGGGATCTCGCCGCGGGCGGCGGCCAGCAGGTTGCCCAGGCCGGACTTGCCGTCGGCACCGGCCACGTCGCGCGTTTCGATCGCGCGGTAGGTGTCGGGGTGCTGGAGCATGTACTTCGCGGCTTCGGCCACCTGGCCCTGTCCCTGGCTCAGCTGGTACAGGCGGTCCGGCGTCATGGGCTGGGTCTTGGGCAGAAAGCGCTTGCCGAAGAGGTGGAGCGCACCACCGGCTTCCTGCACCATGTGGTCTGCCAGGACGCGTGCCGCGCTCTGGCCGTCCAGGGGCGGGTTCGGCTCTGCATGGGCCTTCAGCAGCTTCAACAGTTGCTGCAGCAGCTTTTGCAGGCTGTCCAGGGAGTCCGTTGCGCCCTTCACGGCAGGGATCTCGCCGCGGGCGGCGGCCAGCAGGTTGCCCAGGCCGGACTTGCCGTCGGCCCCGGCCACGTCGCGCGTCTCGATCGCGCGGTAGGTGTTGGGGTGCTGGAGCATGTACTTCGCGGCTTCGGCTACCTTGCCCTGTCCCTGGCTCAGCTGGTACAGGCGGTCCGGCGTCATGGGCTGGGTCTTGGGCAGAAAGCGCTTGCCGAAGAGGTGGAGCGCGCCACCGGCTTCCTGCACCATGTGGTCGGCGAGGACGCGTGCCGCGCTCTGGCCGTTCATCGGCTGGGCCTGCGTCGGCTGCGGCTGACCGGTCGGGCCCTGGAGCTGCGCCAGCAATTGCCGCAGCAGTTGCAGGACGTTGCCCAAGGCGCTGGAGGCCTGGCCGCCCACGCCGGGGACCTCGCCCCGCGCGGCCGCCAGCAGGTTTCCGACGCCGGATTTGCCGTCCGCGCCAGGCACGTCATGGGTTTCGATGGCGCGGTAGACATCGGGGTTCTGGAGCATGAATTTCGCGGCCGCCGCCACCTCGGGAGAGGCCTTGCCCCCCTCGGCCAGTTGATAGAGCCGTTCGGGTGTCATCGCCTGGGGCTTGAACAGGCGTGCCAGCGGCGAGGCGTTCCCCTGGAGCATGTGATCCGCCAGGATGCGGGAGGCATCCTGCGCGTCCATGGGCGGCTCGGCAGGGGCGGACCGTTGCTGGGCGCGGGGCGCCACCGGCGCTACACGGTCCTGGTCGGCCAGGGGCTGCAGCGTGGAGCCACCGGCGGGCCGGGGCGACGAAAGCCCCGAAAGGGCACCCTGGGCGGCCGCCTCGAAGTCGTCCGATTCCGACAGGCCGTCGGCGGCGCCCCCGTCGTTCGTCTCGATCTGGCGATAGGACTCGGGGTTCTGCAGCATGAACTTCGCTGCCGCCGAGACGGTGGGCGAGGTGTCGCTGTTGGGCCGCTTGGCCAGTTGGAAAAGCGTGTTGGGGTCGATGGACGGCACATGGTTCTGGCGCATGAAGGCTGCGATGGCGCCGGAGGCGGCCTGCTCGTTCATGGGCACCGCGCTCTCTGGCGCACTGTCCTGCAGTTGCGCGTCGTAGCCGCCGCGCGCCGCGAAGTCGAAACTGGAGACGTCCGCGGTACCGTCACCGCCCGAGGGGTCCAGCAGTGCGTAGATGTCCGGGTGGGTCAGCATGAAATTCGCCGCTTCCGAGACGTCCTCGGGCGTTTGACCCGAGGTGTTGCGGGCCAGCCCGTAGAGCCCATTCGGCGTCTGCGTGTCGATGCCGTTCTGGTGCATGTATTTCGCCAGGGCCGCTGCGGCCTCCTTGGTCTGCGCGGCCGTGTTGCCCGCCGTTTTGCCGGGCTGGGCGCGCCCGATGCTGATGCTGAGAGAGGCTGTGTAGCCGTTGACCGTGGTGTTCATGGACGCTGCTTTCGTTGGACAACGGAGGCGGCGGTTTCCGGCCACGCTCCCTGCCAGGGTGGAGAAAGGTGTCTCGGGATTCGAGACGGAATGGATGGGCAAACGCCGTTCTTCGCGACCCTCAAAATCCACCGTGGGGACAGCGGTACCGCGTGGATCGGGTGCGGCCTGCAGCAGCCTGCCCTGGGGCCCGGAACCCATGCGGTGGGTGCCGGGCCACGGGGGTCAGGCGGGCAAGGCCTGGTCGCGGAACGGCAGCGCCGCATCGGTGAGCAGCCACTGGATCAGGTGGGCCGGGCTCAGATGCTCGGCCAATGCGATGGCCTGCGCCGACAGCTGGACCTTCGTGTCGCCCAGTCCTTGCTGCACCAGGGCGCGCGCGGCTTCGAGCACCAGGGGCCTGGCCGCCTCGATCGTGCCCGCGGGGTCGCCAGCGTCCACCAGCCGGCGGCGTGCATGCACAGGCACCTCTGCCAGCCGCACGAGCGAGGCGATCAGTGCTGCCGAAGGGGCCATGCCTCCGGGGTGAAAGCCTTTCTGGGCATCGACCAGCAGCCATTCGCGCTCTTCGTCGATGCACGCGATCGCGTCGCCGCAGGCGGGGTGCACGGCCGGGCCCGAAAGGCCGCTCGCAGCGCTCAGGCGCTCGAAGTCCGCGCTGTTGGCGTGCACCTGCGAAAGCCGGTTGTCCGAGAACAGGCGAAGGGTGCGGTTCAATTCGCGCCCCTCCTGGCCTGCCAGCGCTTCCAGCCGCACCAGCAGGCCCTGCACGGCCATGTGCCGCTGCGTCAAAGCGCTTTCGCAACCGGGCAGCAACAGGTTGCTGGACACCCAGAGCCCGGAAGAGCGGGGAAACCCGTCGTCCAGAAGAATGGGCGGCTGGACCATGGACACGAGCCGCAGGCGAACGCCCGCGCCGTCATGGGGAACGATCCGGTGCGCGCCGGCGCCCCAGGCCTGGGGCGGCTGCCGCTCGGCGGCGCTCATTGAGGGTGAAGGCATGGCGATGATCCGAAGAAGGCGGGGCCCGCCGCACGCGCGGCCGGCGCGCCGTTGCGGTGGGGGCGCGGGTACTCGGTCTTGCGCAGGCCGCCCTGCGGCGTGATGCGGTAGATGATGTCGTCGCCGCGGGCCTCGATCCGCTGCCAGCCATGGCGCTCCATGAAGCGCAGGCAGCGGTGGTTGTCGTTCTCCACCGCGACCAGAATGTCGGCTTTCAGCGAAAAAAGCCACTGCAGTGCCGGCTTGAGCAGCAGGGCCCAGAGGCCGTGGTAGCGCGGCAGCACCGCGATGTGGGCCTGTTCTCCATCGAACAGGATGCCGCCGATCGGCGCGCCATCGGACTCGAATCCGATGGATGGGCATTCGGCGTAGAACGCGGCGAAGGCGTCGCGGGTGACCGTCTGCGTGTAGTCCTGGGCGCAGCCCGCCGCGTAGCGGGCTGAATCCGCGTCGTAGAACACGCCCAGGTCGGCCTGGGGAGTGAGCTTCAGCATGGCGGCGGTCCTATGCGAGATCGCCAGCGATCTCGGGTTCCAGCTGGAGCAGCTCGCGCATGGATTTGCGCACGTGCTCGTCGCCGCTTTCCAGGCAGCTTTGCGCGTGGTAGTGCCAGGTGGGATCGCCCAGGATGTTCAGGCACAGGGCCTTGAGTTCCGGGGCGGTGTCCTCGCCCAGCGTGTTCAGGTACTGAAGGGCCTCCTGCGTGTAGCCCCGCTGGATCGCGATGAGCACCGGAAAGATCAGGTACTCCTCGGTGTCCGGGCTGAGCGCATTCAGCTCCTCCAGCATGGTTTCCGCTTCGTCCAACTGGTTCTCGCGGATGGCGTTGACCAGGGAGACGGCCAAGGCGGCGATGGGATCTTCGTGAACATTGGAGTCGTCCATGGTCATTGCCTTTCAAAAGAAGTGAGGAAGAAGCGTCCGCGTCAGGCGCGGATGTGCATGTGCATGTCGATCGAAACGCGGGTTTCGTTCGCGCTGGTGGGCAGCTGTGGCAGCTGTGGCAACTGCGGCAGGCCCTTGCCGAGGGACAGGCCGGCGGCCACGCCCTGGTTGGCGGTGTCGATCACCGACTGCATCACGCCGCTGATCACGTCCTTCACCACGGACTGGATGCGGTCCTGGATGCCGGCACGCAGGTCCGAGCCCAGCTGGCTGCCCACGCCGCCCGCGCTCGGCGACGATGCGCCGCCCGTCGGTTGCAGGCCCTGAAGGCCCTTGGCCATGACCTGGTCGACGATGCCCTGGATGGCCTGGTCCGCCACGCCGAGCAGCTTTTCCTGGATGGAGTTCTGCAGGCCTTGCTTGAGGTCCGAGGCCACCTGACGGCTGCCCGACTTCAGGCCCGTCGCATTGCGCGGGCTGCTCACGTTGGACAGCGTGTCCTCGAGCACGCCCTGGCCGAGCGCTGCCAGCGCGCTGTTCTGGTCGAGCCCCAGCTTGGGCAGCAGCGTGTACAGGGCGGCTTGCACCGCGGCCTGGATGGCCATGTCGACGGCGTTGTGCACCGAGTTCTGCACCGATTCCTTGACGGCCTCGCGGCGGGTCTGCGGCGGCACTTCGTCCGGGCCCTGTGCATGGCGCGAGCCATCCGTGCCGCGGCGGCCGCGGGTCTGCACGGCCGTGCTGGCGGCGTCCTGCAATGCACCGCCGACCAGGTTCGTGCCGGTGCCGACCGCGTTCGAGTCGTTGTTGGGGTCCAGCGTCTGCTGCAGGCTGAGCATCAGCTTGTCGATGGTGCTCTGGACGACCGTATCGACCGCATCGCGGGCCGCGGTTTCGGCGGCGTCGCGCGCGCCCTGGCGGAAGCCCGTCGGGGACATGCCGGACAGGTCGTCCCCGTTCTGGCGCAGGCCGGTCGAACGGGTGTCGGGCAGGTCGTTGGCGCCCTTGCGGAAGCTCTCGCCATCGGCGAAACGGCCCGCGCGCGAGGAACTCAGGCCGCCGCTGGTGGCTGCACCGATCGTGTCCACGGCCAGGCCACCCAGCAGCGATGTGCCGTTGGGGTCCAGCACCTTGGACGCGGCCTTGGTGACCTCCTGCGTGGCCAGGTCGATGGTGGAGTCCACCGCCAGGCGCGCCACGTTCTTGGCGATGCCGCCAGGCCCGAAATTGGAGGCGGTTTCCATGGCGCCCAGCGCCAGGTCCTTGATGCCGTTCAGGGCTTGAGACAGGTTGCCTTTGGCAATGCCCTTGGCCAGGCCCACGGCGCCCTTCTTGATGCTGGTGAGGCCACCCTCGACGCTGTCCACGGCGGTGTCCACCACCTTCTGGGCGACGCTCTGCACCTTCTTGAGCACCTTGTCGAGCGCCCCGTCCAGTAAGGTATTGGCCGCCAATGCGGCCGGCGTGAGGTTGATGGCGCCGCGGGCGATGTCTCCGCCCGCCTCTCCCAGCTTCTTGAGACCGGCCGCCGCCCCTTTCAGATCGAGCGTGACCAGGCCTTTGGCGATTTGCCCTACGCCCTGAACGGCTTTTTCAATGCCCTTCGCGATTGACTTGAACGCGTTTTTTATCGCACCCATGGATTGACCCCTTGCAGTTGATGAAGAAATGCACTGGACGGCAATCGGCCTTTTCGGAACGGAAAGGGGGCGGTTGCAGGACCCAACGCGGAGGTTCCGACTTTCCGCGTGGCAAGCGTATGTAAACGCTTTGTATGCGATGCGGATTGCGGCCATGCGAAGTGCGGCGGGCACCGGCGTGGCGCGTGAGAGCGGCGCGCCGGAGGGCTCGTTGAGGGAGGCTGAGGGGCTGCGCAGGGGCCGGCGCCCCGCGAATCCGTCCTTTGCACGGCGGGGCGGGCAGGCAGGTGATAATCGCCGCCATGCCTCATCCGCGTCCTTGCCTGGCGGCACCCTTCCCCCTTCGTTGGCGCAAGCCTGCGAACTGACACCCCTGGTGCGCCCGCACGGGCGCGCATCCCAAAAAAGTCTCCCCCCGCTGCCTCGGCAGCCGCGGACCCGCCCGGACCGGGCTGCGCCGTGTGACGGGGGTGCATTTCTCAACGGGGGCCGGGCCCGGCCCCCCAAGCATTCAAGAGGTCAAAGCCATGCTGCTGATGGTCGACAACTACGACAGCTTCACCTACAACATCGTCCAGTACTTCGGAGAGCTGGGTGCCGAGGTCGAGGTGTACCGCAACGACGAGATCACGCTGGAGGGCATCGCCGCACGGGCGCCCGACCGGCTCGTCATCTCCCCCGGGCCGTGCTCGCCGGCCGAAGCCGGCATCTCGGTGGCCGCCATCCACCACTTCGCCGGCAAGCTGCCCATCCTGGGCGTGTGCCTGGGCCACCAGGCCATCGGGGCCGCATTCGGCGGGACCATCGTGCGGGCCCAGGAACTGATGCACGGCAAGACCAGCGTGATCACCACCACCCAACAAGGCGTGTTCGCCGGCCTGCCCGAGCAGTTCACGGTGAACCGCTACCACTCGCTGTCCATCGAGCGGGCCACCTGCCCGGACGTGCTGGAGGTGACCGCCTGGACCGATGACGGCGAGATCATGGGCGTACGCCACAAGACGCTGGACATCGAAGGCGTGCAGTTCCACCCGGAAAGCATCCTCACCGAGCACGGCCACGCCATGCTGCGCAACTTCCTGCAGGCGCGGCCATGATCGAGACGCACCAGCTGCTCCTGTTCATCGCGGCCGGATGGCTGCTCAACCTCACGCCCGGGCCGGACGTGCTCTACATCGTCACGAACGCGCTGAAATCCGGCGTGCGCGCCGGGCTCGTCGCGGGCTTCGGGATCACGGCCGGGTGCTTCGTGCACATCGCCGCGGCGGCCGTGGGCGTGGGGGCGTTGCTGGCCGCGTCGGCCACGGCCTTCACGGCGCTCAAATGGGTGGGGGCCGCCTACCTGCTGTGGATGGGCGTTCGCATGCTGTGGGCCAAGGCCCCTGCCAATGCGGCCGGTGGCGCCGATCTGGCCGCCGCGCGCGCTGCTCCCTCGGCGCCAGCTTCGCTGAAGAAGGTGTTCCTGGGCGGGTTCTGGACCAACGTGCTCAACCCCAAGGTGGCCATCTTCTTTCTGGCCTTCGTGCCCCAGTTCATCGCGCCGGGCACCGAGAACAAGGCCTGGGCCTTCGTGCTGCTGGGCGTGCTGTTCAACATCAACGCCATTCCGGTCAACGCCGGCTGGGCGCTGGCGGCGGCCTGGATGGCCCGCCGCCAGGGTGCGATCCAGCGAGGCATGCATTGGCTGGACCGCGTGGCCGGTGCGATGTTCATCGGTTTCGGCATCCGGCTTGCGCTCTCCGAGCGTCCCGGCGCCTGAGCTTCATTCGAGGAAACGGAATGTCCATTACCCCCCAGGAAGCGCTGCAGCGCACCATCGAGCACCGCGAAATCTTCCACGACGAGATGCTGCACCTGATGCGCCTCATCATGCGCGGCGAACTGTCGCCCGTGATGACGGCGGCCATCGTGACCGGCCTGCGCGTCAAGAAGGAAACCATCGGCGAGATCGCCGCCGCCGCGCAGGTCATGCGCGAGTTCTCCAACAAGGTCCACGTGCCGGACACCACGCACATGGTGGACATCGTGGGCACGGGCGGCGACGGCGCCAACACCTTCAACATCTCCACCTGCGCGATGTTCGTGGCCGCCGCTGCCGGCGCCAAGACCGCCAAGCACGGCGGGCGCGGCGTCTCCAGCAAGAGCGGCAGCGCCGACGTGATGGAGTCGCTGGGCGTGCACATCAACCTGCCGCCCGAGGCCATCGCGCGCTGCATCGCCGAGGTCGGCATCGGCTTCATGTTCGCGCCCAACCACCACCCCGCCATGAAGAACGTGGCGCCGGTGCGCAAGGAAATGGGCGTGCGCACCCTGTTCAACATCCTCGGGCCGCTCACCAACCCGGCGGGCGCGCCCAACATCCTCATGGGGGTGTTCCACCCCGACCTGGTGGGCATCCAGGTGCGCGCGCTGCAGCGGCTGGGCGCCGAGCATGCCGTGGTGGTCTATGGCCGCGACGGCATGGACGAGGTCAGCCTGGGCGCGGCCACGCTGGTGGGCGAGCTGAAAAAGGGCGAGATCACCGAGTACGAAATCCACCCCGAAGACTTCGGCCTGGCCATGGCCAGCAACCGGACCCTGAAGGTGGACACCCCCGAGCAGTCGCGCGAGGTGCTGCTGGGCGTGCTGCGCGGCCAGCCCGGCCCGGCCCAGGACATCGTCTGCCTGAATGCCGGCGCGGCGCTGTATGCCGCCAACGTGGCCGACTCGATCGCGGACGGCATCGTCCGCGCCCGCGCCGCCATTGCCAGCGGCGCCGCCCTTGCCAAGCTGGAGCAACTCGTCGCGCGCACCCATGCGCTGGCGGCCTGAGGCATTGCCCCCCCATGTTGTGGTGCTGCCGCGCCAACTTCGGCGCCCTCGGCCTCCCGAGGTCGATGCCGCGCTTTGTCGCGGCATTCCCGAAGACCGCAGCCCACCGGGCGTGGCCGAGGCGCGCGCGGTGGACGATGCCTGCACTTTGCTCGGCGCGCTGATGCGCGCGGGTCGATGCAACTTCGCCATGCCATGACGCAGGACCTCACGAAGCCGCCTCGGGTGGAGCATGGCCCGCTCCACAGCGTCGAAGCACTGGCGCTGGCCCTGCCGCAAGTGCAGCGCTTGTTGTTGCCCGAGGCCTTGAACCCGCCGCGCGGCCCATGGGCGTATGCCGCCATGCTGGGCCCTGTTGCGCTGTTTCTGGGCTGGAAGGCCATGCAGGTTCCCGGTCTGGACGCGCCACCGATTTCCTGGGGGGTGGCGGTAGTCACCGGCGTGCTGGCTGCTGCAGCCATCTGGGTACTGGCTCGCCAGGAGCGTCGGTGGCGCGGCTGGTGTGTGGACTTCGAACAGTTGCGCATCATGGCGGTGGGGCAGGGCCATCAGCTTCCCATCGTTTTGAATGCCACGGAGCACAGCCTGGGCTGCTACGTCGGAAGCAGCGCCGCGCACGGCACCTGCTTTGTGCTGGAGTTGCGCCATGTGCGGCGCGGCCCGGTGGCGCAACTGACCTCTGTTACGTTTTCTGCCGTGCGCCAGGCGGCCTGGAATCAACAATTGCAACAGCTGGATCGTTGCGTTGACATGCTGGCCGAGCGCCTTCACATTCGTCGCTCTGGCGAGCCGCTGCGCCCGATGCGTTGACCCTATTTTCCATTCCCTGATTGCCTTCCATGTCCGACATCCTGAACAAGATCATTGCCGTCAAGCGCGAAGAAATCGCGGCGGCGCAAAAGAAAGCGCCCCTGGCCGCCATTCGTGCGGACGCGGAAAGCCGCGTGCTCACGCGCGACTTCGAAGGGGCGCTGCGCGCAAAAATAGCCAAGGGCCAGGCGGCGGTGATCGCCGAGGTCAAGAAGGCCAGCCCGTCCAAAGGCGTGCTGCGCGCGGATTTCATTCCCGCCGACATCGCCCAGAGCTATGCCGAGGGCGACGGCAAGGTGAGTGCGGCGTGCCTGTCGGTGCTGACCGACCGGCAGTTCTTCCAGGGCCAGCCCGACTACCTGAAGCAGGCGCGCGCCAGCTGCCAGCTGCCCGTGCTGCGCAAGGATTTCATGGTGGACGCCTACCAGATCTATGAATCGCGGGCCATGGGGGCCGATGCCATCCTGCTGATCGTGGCCTGCCTGGACGATGCGCAGATGGCCGATTTCGAGGCCATCGCCCGCAGCCTGGACATGGCGGTGCTGGTGGAGATGCACGACGGCGCCGAGCTGGACCGGGCGCTGCGCCTGAAAACGCCGCTGGTCGGCATCAACAACCGCAACCTGCGCACGTTCGAGGTGTCGCTCTCGACCACCCTGGCGCTGCAAAAGAACGTGCCGGCCGACCGCCTGCTGGTGACCGAGTCGGGCATTCTCTCGCCCGCCGACGTGCGGCAGATGCGCGATGCGGGCGTGAACGCCTTCCTGGTCGGCGAGGCCTTCATGCGGGCGCCGGAACCCGGCGAGGCCCTGGCCAAGCTGTTCGCCTGACACCGGCTTGCTGGGTGCTATTAAATTAATAGCGATATGCCCTAGATATTATTGTGCTGGAGGCTGTTTTGAGCATGAATGATTCCGTGGCGCCGTCCACCCAGCTGCACAGCGCCGATCCTGCCGACTGGCCCGTGGCGCCCGGATGGCAGCCCCTGGTGGATGCCTTTTTCGCCGGTGCGCGGGGGCAGGCGCTGCTGGCGTTTCTGAAGGCAAGGCTGGCGGATGGCGCCGCCATCTTCCCGCCCCGGCCGCTGCGCGCGCTGGAGCTGACCCCGCCCGATCAGGTGCGCGTGGTCATCCTCGGGCAGGACCCGTACCACGGCCGCGGGCAGGCCGAGGGCCTCGCGTTTTCGGTGGCGCCCGGCGTGCAGCTGCCGCCTTCGCTGCGCAACATCTTCAAGGAGATGCAGCGCGACCTGGGCACCCCCTTTCCCGCCTGGCCCGAGCCGGGCGGCAGCCTGGCCAAGTGGGCCAAAAATGGCGTGCTGCTGCTCAACACCTGCCTGACCGTCGAAGAAGGCCAGGCCGCCAGCCATTCCGGCAAGGGCTGGGAGGAGCTCACCGACGCGGTGATCCGCCATGTGGCCGAGGGCGAGCGGCCGGTGGTGTTCATGCTGTGGGGCTCGCACGCCCAGTCCAAGCGCGTGTGGATTCCGGGCGACCGGGGCCACCTGGTGCTCACGGCCAACCACCCTTCGCCGCTGTCCGCGCTGCGCCCGCCCGTGCCGTTCATCGGGTGCGGGCACTTCGGGAAAGCGCGGGAGTTTCGCCAGCAGCACGCCGAGAAGTAGCCACGGCGTGAGGGCTGGGCGGGCCCCCACGCTATGCAAAAAAGGGGGCTTCGCCAGCCCCTGAGCTGCTTCGGGTTTTGAGAGTCTTTCCGCAGTACCGCAGCCATCCTTCAGGCTGCAGATTTACTTCGTCAAGGTTTTCCATGCCATCGGGAAATGTCAACCATCGCGGCCGTACCGCAGGGACACCCGCGCGTCCTGCAACGACGCCATCGTCGCAGGATGCGGCTCCCCCGGCCAGGTCATCAGCGGGGCGGCAGCGTGGCAGCACGGTGCATCAGGGTGGGCCTTCGGATACGTTGCGCCCGCGTGGCGGGGCGCAGGCTGGTGACGCTGCCAGCGCCACAGCACAGCGCCCACGGGCCAACGTTCCGCCGCGGCCCGACGTCTTGGGAGCGGCTTTGGCGCGCCCGTCGCCTGCGGCCCGGTCGGCGGCCACGACCATCGACGAGGCGATTCCCCATCTGAATCGGTACCAGACGTTCATGGGGCGCTTGTCGCTGGAGCGTGACGCTGCATTGACGCGCAGGGCATCGTCCCCCGCTTTCGAGCAAGCCCAGCTCGCCATGGAGGCGCTGGGAAAACTGACGATGGGCCAACGGCACCACGCGGGCCCACGAATTCCGGTGTTCATCGAGCAGCAGCGGACGATGTCCGCCTACCGCATGGTCATGACCACGCCGAAATCGGGCGTCGACCAATTGGCGCAAGAGCTGCTGTACCACCCCGACGCGGCAAGCTACCAGGCGGCCTGGGCCGGCTATGTCGAAAAAGCAGATGCGCAACTCAAAGAGCTGGAGCCTTTGGGCAAGGCCCTGGCGGACACCATCGATTCGCTCGGAAAGCGGGAAACGTTCGAATCGACGCCCGACGCTGCCACGACGCTCAAGGCGGCGGTGATGGGCGCTGCCAAGGCACGGCTCATCGCCATTGAGTCGCACGTGGATCGCGTGATGCTGGGCGTCATGATGCTGGCGCAAGCCGATGCTGCCGACAGCGTGACCGAGCAGACTCTGAAACTGCAGAAAGAGTTTGTCGGCGATGTCGTGCACCTGCGCAAGGCCGCCGATCTGCTGCAGGACGCGCGCATGCCCATGCGGGCAGACATGGCGGGCCACGCGGGACGCATGCAAAACGGTGCGTTGCGTTTGCGGGGGCACGCGCAGGCGTTCATCTTGCTGGCGAGCCGCCATTTCGATACCGAAGCGGGCGCCTCGCAGGCGGTCGCCCTGGATTTCGCCAAGCGTTTGGCGAAATCCATCGGGGCCCTGGCCCAGGAATGCGATGCCGTGCTCGATGGGCACAAGGTGTCCGTTGCCACCGCGAACCGGCTGGAAGGCACCACCTACCTGGGGGTGCCCACGCGTCCGTCCAACTGGGCGCCGCCCGACGACGAAGCACCGATGGCACCGGGGCCGGACGATTTAGCCGCATCCCCTTCCACGCCGGCGCCCAGGCGCTCCCATGCCGGCAAGGCCCGCAAGGCCCCGGCAGGTGGGCATGTGCCGCCGGACGGCATCGGCGGCCCGGCAGCCGTCGCGCTGTCCCTTCGCCAGACCGTCGTGCTGGAACTGGCGCAAGAGCGCCTCAAAGCGTTCCCGGCTCCCAAGGCCGGCAGGCTGCGGGAGCCCGGCGACGTGCTGGCGTTGGGTGCGTCCCTTCGCAAGGACACCGTGACGATCGGTGCAGCCATCGGGCAGAACAACGATCCGCTGAACCTGGCGCGCCAGATCCGGTTCACGCTCGATGGATGGTTCGGCGATCCAGGCCAGTGGAAGGTCCGGCGCCAGCAATTGGCGGAGGCCGGCGCGGAGGGGTCGACGCTGGTCCTGGACACCCTTCAGGCCCTGGACCAGCGCATCGAAGCCATCGATGCCATGCACCGATCCGTTCACGCCATGGGGGCGGACCTGATCAAGACCTTTCCGTATCCCGAGCTCAAGCATGTCTCGCACTTGCTGCAACAGGGCGTGGCGGCGGATGGCGGCATGCTGCGCATCGGCGCGCCGCGCAAACAGCGCTCGCAGGGCGATCCCGACGACCGCCATGGAACCCTTTTCGAGGTGAAGCTCGATACGGGAACGCTCGCTGACGGCCGGCCGGCGCCCGCGCTCTACGTGCATTTGCACACCAAGGTGCCGATCACGGCCGAGGCATGCCGCACCGTCGAATTCGACGGGCTGGACGCATTCCATGTGAAGACGGCCGATCAGTCTGGAAAAGGGGCAACCTGGGAACTCCTGAACGACGCCCTGCACAGTGTGCATCGGGGGCCGCTCGACAGCGCCGTGCTGAAGGCGCTGCAGCACCGGATGGCCCACCGCTGATCTGAACGGCTTTCAGGGCGCCGTCAATTGCGCCTTGAGCCGCTCCAGAAAGGCCTGCGCAGCCACGGGCAGCGCGCGGCCGGCGAGGGTCTGCACTTCGATGTCGCGCAGGTCCATGCCCGGGTCGCCGAGGGGCCGTGCCACGATGGCGCCTGCGGCCACGGCATGGCGTGTGGCGATTTCGCTCGACACCGACACGCCGCCGCCATGCGCCACGAACTCCAGCACGGTGCGGGCGTGGTTGCTGACCAGCACGGGCTCCAGTTGCAGTCCCTGGCGGCTGCAGGCCATGTCGATCATCTGGCGCACGATGGTTTCCTGCGGCGGCAGCACGAGCGGGAACCGGGCCATCTGCGCCAGGCTGATGCGGCTGGCGCCGGCCAGCGGGTGCCCGGGCGGCAGCATGGCCAGCACGGGCGCGCTCTGGCGGTGGGCCACCTGGATGCCGGGCTGCGGCGCGCGGCTGAAGCACAGGCCGATGTCGGCCACGCCCGTGCGCACGGCCTCCGGCACCTGCGCAGTGGGCAGCGCCGTCACCGTGAAGCGGATGCCCGGATGCTCGCGCTGGAACGCCACGCACAGCCGGGGCACCAGTTCGTTGGCGAACACATCCGAGGTGGCCAGACGCACCTGGCCCGCACGCAGCCCGAGCAGCGCGCCGATCTCGCCCAGCGCGCGCTCGGCGTCCAGCCCGGTGCGCCGCGCATGCGTGGCGAGGATTTCGCCGGCCGCGGTCAGCACCATGCCGCGCGGGTGCCGCTCGAACAGCGGCGTGCCCAGCTGTGCCTCCAGCCCCGCGATCTGGCGGCTCAGGGCCGATGCGGCCACGTGCAGCCGGGCGGAGGCTTCGGTCAGCGATCCGCATTGCGCCACTTCGAGGAAGTAACGCAGGGCGGTGTCTTGCAGCAGGTGGGCTCGCATGGTGGAGAAAGGCGCAAACGGCTTTGAAGGGGCTTGGAAGGGGTTTGCTCGGGAAGGTGCAAAGTATCGAGTGCTTTGCCGTTGCGGCAAAGGTCTTTGCCGAATTGCTGTTGGTCAGCGGGCGCACCGATTCCTAAGATGGCCCCTTTTGCCGCGTGCCCGATCGGAGTGCTCCATGCGATTCGTGAATTTCACCCGCTGCCTGCTCGTTGCGTTGTCGCTCGCCGCGATGGCCGGCGGGGTCTCTGCGCAGGCCTGGCACAGCCACCCCGTGCGCGTGATCGTGCCGTTTCCGGCCAGCGGGGCGACCGATCTGGTGGCGCGCGTGGTCACGCAGCGCGTGTCGCAGGACCTGGGCCAGCAGATGGTGGTGGACAACCGGCCCGGCGCGGGCGGCACCATCGGCGCGGCCGAGGCCGCCAAGGCCCCGGCCGACGGCTACACGCTACTGCTGACCACCAGCAGCACGCACGCGATCTCGCCCCACCTCATGCCGCGCCTGGCCTACGACCCGCGCAAGGACTTCACGCCCGTGGCCCATGTGGCGGACGCCGCCAGCGTGCTGCTGGTCACGCCCTCGCTGCCGGTCAAATCGGTGGCGGACCTGATCGCCTACGCCAAGGCGCACCCCGGCCAGCTCAACTACGCCAGCAGCGGCAACGGCACCATCGTGCACCTCAACGCCGCGGCCTTCAGCGCGCAGGCCGGCATCGAGATGACGCACGTGCCGTACAAGGGCACGGCCCAGTCGATCGCCGACCTGGCGACGGGCCAGGTGCATGTGCTGTTCGACTCGATTCCCACCGGCATGCCCCACGTGAAGAGCGGCCGCCTGCGGGCCCTGGCCGTGACCAGCCAGCAGCGCAGCGCGCTCGCGCCCGAGCTGCCCACGCTGGCGGAGTCCGGTCTGCCCGGCTATTCGTCGGTGACCTGGTTCGGCGTGTACGCGCCGGCCGGCGCGCCGCCCGCGCTGGTGGAGCGCATCCACCAGGCCTTCGCCAAGGCCATGCAGGCCCCGGACGTCATCGCCAGCCTGGCCAAGCTGGGCGTCGAGCCGGCCCGGCCCAGCACGGCCGCGCAGTTCGCCGCCATGGTGCAGGCCGACAGCGCACGCTGGGCCGCCGTGATCCGCGAGCGCAAGATCACCCTGGAACAATGAGCCCGCCCCGAGCGCCTTTCCCAACCCAAGGAGACACGACATGACCCAAACGCCCCCACCGAACGCCACCGCCCTCGACTGGGGCCATCCCTACGCCTCGCAGCGCAGCCCCGTGATGGGCCGCAACATCGTTTCCGCCTCGCAGCCCCTGGCCGCCCAGGCCGGACTGCGCATGCTCATGGCCGGCGGCAACGCGGTGGACGCGGCCATTGCCACGGCCATGGCGCTGACGGTGGTGGAGCCCACGGGCTGCGGCATCGGCAGCGATGGCTTCGCCATCGTGTGGGATGGCAAGGAACTGCACGGCCTCAATGCCTCAGGCCGCTCGCCGGCGGCCTGGACGCCCGAATACTTCGCCCAGCGCGGCGGCATTCCCGAGTCCGGCTGGAACGCCGTGACCTTGCCCGGTGCGGTCTCGGCCTGGGTCGCGCTGTCGAAGCGGCTGGGCAAGCTGCCGTTCGCGCAACTGGCGCAGCCCGCCATCGAATACGCGCGCGGCGGCTTTCCCGTCTCGCCCATCATCGCCACGCAGTGGGCGCTGGGGGCGGACCGGCTGGGTGCGCAGCCGGGTTTCGCGGAGTGCTTCATGCCCGGCGGGCGGGCGCCGCGCGCTGGCGAAATCTTCCGCAGCGAAGCGCATGCCCGCACGCTGGAGCTGATCGCCGACACCAGTGGCGAGGCCTTCTACCGCGGCACGCTGGCCCGCCAGATGGCCGCCCATGCGCAGGCGAATGGCGGCGCGATGACCGAGGACGACCTCGCCGCGCACCAGGCCGACTGGGTGGGCACGGTGAGCCAGCCGTTCGGCGATGCGGTCGTCCATGAAATCCCGCCCAACGGCCAGGGCATCGCCGCGCTGATCGCGCTGGGGCTGCTCGACGCCGTGGGCATCGGCACGCGCCCCGTGGACGACGTGGAGACGGTGCATGCCAGCATCGAGGCCATGAAGCTCGCGCTGGCCGACCTGTACAAGCACAACGCCGACATCGACGCGATGCGCGTGGCGCCGCGCGACCTGCTGGACCCGGCCTACCTGCGCGAGCGTGCCCTGCGCATCGACCCGGCGCGCGCGGGCGATCCGGGCCATGGCGCGCCGCGCCGCGGCGGCACGGTGTACCTGGCGGCCGCCGATGCCTCGGGAATGATGGTGTCGTTCATCCAGTCCAACTACATGGGCTTCGGGTCGGGCGTGGTGGTGCCGGGCACCGGCATCAGCCTGCAGAACCGGGGCCACGGCTTCAGCCTGGTGCCGGGCCATGCCAACGAGGTGGGCCCGCGCAAGCGCCCCTCGCACACCATCATTCCGGCGTTCGCCATGCATGCCGACGGCACGCCGCGCATGGCCTTCGGCGTCATGGGCGGCCCCATGCAGTCGCAGGGCCACGTGCAGATGGCGCTGCGCGTGCTGCGCTACGGCCAGAACCCGCAGGCCGCCGCCGATGCGCCGCGCTGGCGCGTCACCGGCGGTCGGGGCGTGGCCGTGGAGCCGGGCTTCGATCCCGCCGTGCTGGCCGAACTGCGCGCGCGCGGCCACGAGGTCACCGTGGAGTCGGGCCACGGCGTGTTCGCCTTCGGCGGCGCCCAGCTCGTGCTGCGCGAGGGCGGCATCTACATCGCGGGCTCGGACCCGCGCAAGGACGGGCATGCCGCGGCGTTTTGATTTGCTATTAAATAAATAGCATCCAGGGCAATAAGCACTAAGGCAACGGCCACGAAACCCTTTAAACCGGCGTTTCAGCGCGTCTCGCGCACGGTGAGCCAGGCGCTGGCGGCCCCGCTGAGCACGATGGCCGCGATGCCCGCCAGCGACCAGGCGTCCGGCACATGGCGGAACAGCAGCCAGCCGGCGAGCATCGCGAAGCCGATCTGGCTGTAGAGGAACGGCGCGATCGTCACCGGCGTCGTGCGCGCATAGGCCTGGAGTAGCAGCATGTGCCCCACGGCGCTCGACAGGCCCATGGCGAACATGCCGGCCCACAGCCATGGGTCCGCGATGGCGGTCCAGGCGAACGGCACGCCCACCGACACCAGCGCCGCGGCCAGCCAGCCGGTGTAGAGCTGCGTGGTGGCAGGGCTCTCGTGCCCTGCCATCTTGCTGCTGATGACCTGGTAGCCCGTGCCTGTGGCCAGCAGGCACAGCGGCCAGAGCATCGCCCAGGTGAACGCCTCGCCCCCCGGGCGGATGATGGCCAGCGTGCCCGCCAGCCCCAGGACCACCAGCGCCCAGCGCGGCGCGCTCACCCGCTGGTGCAGCCACAGCGCCGCCACCACCGTCACGCACAGCGGCGTGGCCGCCACGATGGCGGTGAACTCGGCCAGCGGCAGGTGCTGGATGCTGATGAAACCGAAGAGGCTCGTGGCGGCGAACAGCACCGCGCGCAGCGCCTGGAACCGCGGCTGCGTGGTGCGCAGCACGGCAACGCCTTCGCGCTGCAGCACGAACACCGTGGTCAGCAGCGCCTGGAACAGGTAGCGCAGCCACAGCGCCATGAAGAGCGGCACGGCGGCGCTGACCCATTTGGTGGTTGCGTCCAGCACCGCGAAGCATGCGCAGGCGCCCACGGTGAGGCCGATGCCCGCGACGGCCGCGCCGCGGCTGCGCAGGGCGTGCAGCGGCGGCGGCGGCGGCGGGGGCGGCGTCTCGGCGCGGTTCGTCACGGCGCGGGCGGCCCGCGTTCAGTGCGCCGGCTGCGGGCGCTGCAGCAGCATGGCGTCGCCGTAGCTGAAGAAGCGGTACCCCTGCGCGATGGCGTGGCGGTACAGGCCCATCACGTGCTCGTAGCCCGCGAAGGCGCTCACCAGCATCATCAGCGTGCTCTTGGGCAGGTGGAAGTTGGTGACCAGCACGTCCACCACCCGGAAGCCGAAGCCGGGCGTGATGAAGATGCGCGTGTCGCCCGTGGCCTGGCCGCTCAGGGCCCACGATTCGAGCGTGCGCACGGTCGTCGTGCCCACCGCCACCACGCGGCCCCCGCGCTGGCGGCAGCGCTCCAGCGCGGCCAGCGTGGCCAGGGGCACTTCGTACCACTCGCTGTGCATCTGGTGCTCGGCCAGGTTCTCGGTCTTGACGGGCTGGAAGGTGCCGGCGCCCACGTGCAGCGTGACGCTGGCGCGCTCCACGCCGCGGGCCTCCAGGTCGGCCAGCACACCCGCATCGAAGTGCAGCGCCGCCGTGGGGGCTGCCACCGCGCCGGGGGCCCGGGCGAAGACGGTCTGGTAGCGCTGTGCGTCCTCGGCGGCATCGGGGTCCTCGCCGCCCTCCTGGTGCCGCTCGATGTAGGGTGGCAGCGGCAGGTGGCCGTGCCGCTCCATCAGGTCGTAGGGCGTCTCGCCTGCGGGGCCCTGCAGCGCGAAGCGAAACAGCGGGCCGTCGTCCTCGGGCCAGCGCGACAGCAGCGTGGCGTCGAAGCCGCCACCGGCCAATCCGCCCGCCAGATGCACCACGGCGCCGGGCAGGGGCTTCTTGCTCACCTTCATGTGCGCCACCACCTCGTTGCCGGTCAGCACGCGCTCGATCAGCAGTTCCAGCTTGCCGCCGCTGGCCTTCTCGCCGAACACGCGGGCCTTGACCACGCGCGTGTCGTTGAACACCAGCAGGTCGCCCGCGCGCAGCAGCCCGGGCAGGTCGCGAAAGACCCGGTCGGCCGGCTCGGTGCTGCGGCCGTCCAGCAGGCGCGAGGCGCTGCGTTCGGGGGCGGGGTGTTGGGCAATGAGCTGCGGGGGCAGCGTGAAGTCGAAATCGCTGAGCGTGAAGGTGCGGGGGCTGGCAGGCATGGGGACTTGAGGGCCGGACGGGCCCGTTCCAAGGAAAAAACGACCAAAGACAGCGCGCGATTGTCCCATGGGCACTGGGCGCGAGCCCGCCGGCCTTTAACGTGCGGAAGGACCGCCGGCTCCGGCCGGCGCCAACTGCTGGCGCAGGAACGCGATCACCTCGCGGTGGAACGCCGCATGGAAGGCGATGCGGTCGAAGCCGGGCGCATCGCGGCAAAGGGCGGGCAGCCGCTCGGCCAGGGCGGCGGAGCAGGGCGCGAGGAACGCGAAGTGCCCCGCCTGAGGCACCCCATGCCATTCGGGGGTAGCCGGCAGCGCGTGGCGCAGGGCCTCGACGCTGCCGGGCGTGACGCCATCGCCGCCCAGCGCGGAGGCCCACAGCTGCACGGGGGCCTTCACGGCCTGCAGTGTCTCGGGGGTGAAGAAGTTCAGTGGGTCGGCGATCACCGCGGCGCGGATGCGCGGGTCCGGCGCGGGCACCGCGGGCCAGGAGCGGTTGCGGATCTCGGTGCACAGCGGGATGGGCGAGCCGGCCGGGCACAGCTCGGGGCGCTGGGTGAAGTCCGGCACCGCGCCCAGGGCCACGAGCCCCGTGGTGCCGCCGCGCGAGAACCCGAAGAAGCCGATGCGCCCGGGGGCCAGCTCCGCATGGCCGGGCCAGGTGCCCAGCAGGTAGTCGGTGAGCCGCCGCATGTCGGCCGGCCGTGTGGCGAACGCGGAAAGCTGGCCCTGGCGGCTCAGGTCCTGCGCGTTGTCGCCCGGGTGGCTGATGGCCGCGACGGCAAAGCCCGCATCGGCCAGCGCCGCGGCCGTGTCGTGGTGGCTGAAGGCGGTGCCGCCCGAGCCATGCGAGACGATGACCAGCGGCAGCGGTGCACCCTGCACGGGGCAGTCGCGCACCGCCTCCAGGGTGAGCGGGCCGATGCCGACGGGCCCCGGCGGCGTGGCGCAGGGCGTCCAGATCGCGCCGCGCAATGCCGGGCCCTGGGCATCGGCGGGCACCTCGATCATGCGCAGGCCCGCCGCCTGGGTCAGCCCGGCGGCCAGGCCCAGCAGCGGCAGGACCAGCCAGCGGGACCGGAAGGCGGCATGCGCCATGAGGGCAGCGACGGCGCGTGCCGCGCACCCACGGCGGTGCTCAGGAGCAGAAGGGGAGGTCATGGCGGGGCAGTGTGCCACCGCCACGCCGGCCGGCCTGCCAACGCCTTCTCGGCGCCGATGCGGCCCGGCTCAGACCACGCGCAGCGAGAGGTCCGGCAGGCCGTCGATGTGCGCCACCATGAGGTCCCCGCGCACCACGGCGCCCACGTTCTCGGGCGTGCCGCTGTAGATCAGGTCGCCGGCCTTGAGCTCGAACGCCTGCGACAGGTTGCTGATCTGCTCGGCCACGCTCCAGATCATCTGCGCCAGGTCGGCGCTCTGCTTGACCGTGCCGTTCACCGACAGCGTGATGGCGCCCTTGGGAAAGTGGCCGGTCTGGGCCGTGCGGTGGATGGGGCCGATGGGGGCCGACAGGTCGAAGCTCTTGCCGATCTCCCAGGGCTTCTTCTGGTCCTTCATGTCGCTTTGCAGGTCGCGGCGCGTCATGTCCAGGCCCACGGCATAGCCGTACACGTGCTGCAGCGCCTGCTCCGGCGCGATGTTGCGTCCGCCGCTATGCAGGGCGGCCACCAGCTCCACCTCGTAGTGGTAGTTGCGGGTGAGGGCGGGGTAGGGGTGGTCCACCGTGGTGCCCGGCGGCACGAACTGCACCGCGTCGTTGGGCTTTTGGAAGAAGAACGGCGGCTCGCGCGTGGGGTCGGACCCCATCTCGCGCGCATGGGCCGCGTAGTTGCGGCCGATGCAGTAAATGCGGTGCACCGGAAAGACTTCGCGGCTGCCGGCGATGGGCACGGCCGGCACGCTCAGCGAAAACGGCGCGGGCTGGGACGGGGTGGCGGTCACGCTGGCGCAGCCTGCGGCCAGGGCGCCGCCCACGGTGGCGGAAGAGGTCATCAAAAGGTCTCGGCGGTTCAGGTCCATGAAAGCGTCTCCGTTGTTTTGGTCAACGGAAAGCTTAAGGTTCGCCGGCGTGGCGCACCCGGACGATTCAGCGCACAACTTGGACGGAACCGGGCACCGCCACGGCCGTGCCCTGCAGTTCGCGCAGCCGCTGCGCGCGCCAGGCGCTGGGGCTCAGGCCGTGCCACTGCCGAAAGCGCCGGGCGAAATACGCCTCGTCGGCAAAGCCGCAGCGCCGTGCGATCTCGCCGATGCGCTCGCCCGTGGCCAGCAGCAGTTCCTGCGCCAGGGCGAGCCGGCGTTCGGTCAGCAGCTCGGTGAAGGTCTTGCCGGTTTCCTTCTTGATGAGGTGAGCCAGGTAGTTGGGGGATAGGCAGGCGGCCTCGGCCGCGTCGGCCAGCGTGGGGTCGCCGGCCAGTTCGCCGCGCAGGTAGCGCAGCAGCCGGGCCATGGCCGCGCGGCGGCTGCCGCGCTGCGCCTGGGCCGCGGCCAGCGCGCGCAACTCGCCTTCCCAGCGCTGGCAGGTCAGCGCCAGCAGCTGCAGCAGGCCACCGCGGATGCACGCCAGCGAGGCCAGGCGCCGCGCCGCGTTCTCGCGCTGCAGGGGGTCCAGCAGCGCCCGCACGGCCTCGAAGCCGCTTTCGTCGAAGGTGAAGTCCAGGTGCTCCTGGAACTGGAACGGCGCCAGCTCCGGTGCCAGGGCCAGCGGCACGTCTTCCAGGTCGAGCGGGTCCACGGCCAGGCCGGGCCACAGAAAGCGCTGGCTGAAGTTCACCACCAGCCAGCGCGTGCCCGGCGGGTGCGGCACGAGGTGCATGCGGTGCGGCAGCACGAAGCTCAGGGTGCGCGCGGTGAACGGCCGCGCCACGCCGCCGATGTGGTGCTGCGTGTGGCCTTCCAGGTTCACCTGGATCTGGAAATACTCGTGCTTGTGGGGCTGCGTGAGCGGCGTGCGGCCGCTCTGGTCGCGGATGTCGAAATCGAGGTGGCTGGAGCGCTCCACCATCGCGTAGGTGCGCACGGCACCCGCGGGATCGTTGCTGGCGCGCGGCGGGGGCATGCGGGCGGCCGGTGTCGCGTCAGGGCCGGGGCGTCAGCGCGGCACCGACGGCATGCCGGTCCACAGCTCGTTCAGGTCCGGAAAGCGCCATTTGTCCGGGTCTTCGCGGGCCACGATCTTCTCCGGGCAGCCGGGCTGGGCCAGGTCGATGATCTCGGGCGCAATGCGCAGGTCGGACTTGGTGGAGAAGAACACCTTCACGCGCGGCGACACCAGCGAGGCGGCCTGCTCCATCACCACGCCGATGCGCCCCGAGGTCAGCCGCACGAGCGAGCCCACGGGGTAGATGCCGATGCTCTTCACGAAGGCCTGGAACAGGCGGGGGTCGAAGTGCCCGTTGGTCCACTCGGCCATGCGCCGCAGCGATTCGGCCGGGTCCCAGCCGCGCTTGTAGGGCCGGTCGGAGGTGACGGCGTCGTACACGTCGCAGATCGAGGCCATGCGCGCGGTCAGGCTGATCTGCTCGGCCGGCAGGCGGTGCGGGTAGCCCGAGCCGTCCATCTTCTCGTGGTGGTGCAGGCAGGCGTCCAGCACCTCGTCCTCCACGCCGCCCCCGCATTCCAGCAGCATGCGGTAGCCGTGCTCGGAATGGCTGCGCACGATGTCGAATTCCTCGTCGGTGAGCTTGCCGGGCTTGTTCAGCACCGCCAGCGGGATGGCCGCCTTGCCGATGTCGTGCATCAGTCCGGCCAGGCCGGAGGTGCGGATGCGCGCGGCGTCCAGGCCGATCTGGCGCCCCAGGGCCACCATCAGCGCGCACACCGCCACCGAATGCATGTAGGTGTAGTCGTCCGCCGTCTTCAGCCGCGCCAGGCTGATGAGCGCCGACGGGTGGCGGGTGATCGAATCGGAGATTTCCTGCACCAGGCTGCGCGCATCGCTGGAATCCACCGCGCGGCCCATGCGGGCCTCGTGGAACATCGAGGACACGGCCTGGCGGGCGTGGTGGCAGATCGACGCCGCATGGCCCAGCTCTTCGGCCATGGTGGTGGGGGCGAGCGAGCGGATGCGAGGCGACGGGGCGGGCGGCGGAGCGGGCGGGATCTTCAGGTCCGGCATCTCCTGCAGCTGGCTGAAGTCGGTATCGAGGCGGGCCTCGGCCTCTTCGGGCGAGGTGGTGGCCACATCGGAGGCCACGTCCAGCCCCTTGGAAACGTCGATCCAGACCTCGGCGATGGTGGTGCCGTGGATGCGTGCCAGGTCCGCCGGGTCTTGGAGCACGAAGCCGGTGCGCCAGAACGGGTGGTCCATCCAGGAGCCACAGAACTGGTGCAGGTACATGCCCAGGGCAAGATGTTGGACGCTGATTCGCTTGAGCATGGGACCAGTGGATAACGCGGGTGCGTCCGCAAAAAACGCCGAACGACGGCGCTGGCATGTTAGCCTTTTCTGCCCATGCCGGTTTCCTCTTGTTGCGCATTGTTTGCGCCCGCTTCCCCTTCCCATGACCGACCGTAGCGCCGCCGCCACTGCCGCCGCCGGTTCCGCGGGCGCGCCCGGGCGTGCGGGGCCCCCCAGCCCCTCCGGGGCCCGGCCCGTCCCCAGCCCTGCCCAGAAGGCCCTGCAGAAGCTGGGGCTGGTGCGCGACATCGACCTGGCCCTGCACCTGCCCCTGCGCTACGAGGACGAAACCCGCATCACCCCCCTGCGCAACGCCCGGGACGGCGACACCGTGCAGATCGAGGCCACCGTCGTCTCCAGCGAGGTGCAGCCGCGCCCCCGCCGCCAGTTGCTGGTGCAGGTGGACGACGGCACCGGCACGTGCGAACTGCGGTTCTTCAGCTTCTACCCCTCCCACCAGAAGACCCTGGCCGTGGGCGCGCGCCTGCGCATCCGGGGGGAGGTCAAGGGCGGCTTCTGGGGCCGACAGATGCTGCACCCGGCCTTTCGCACGGCCAGCGGCGACCTGCCGGCCGCGCTCACCCCGGTCTACCCGACCGTGGCGCAACTGCCCCAGGCCTACCTGCGCCGCGCCATCGTGAGCGCCCTGCAGCGCGTGGAGCTGTCCGAGACGCTGCCGCCCGGCGTGGAGCCGCCGGTGGGCCGTGTGCCCGGCCAAAACGGCCTGGCGCCGGGGTGGAATCTGCGGCAGGCGCTCACTTTTTTGCACCACCCGGCGCCCGACGTGGCCATCGCCACCCTGGAGGACCACAGCCACCCCGCCTGGCAGCGGCTCAAGGCCGAGGAACTGCTGGCCCAGCAGCTGTCCCAGCAGCAGTCCAAGCGCGAACGTGCCCGGCTGCGCGCGCCGGTGCTGCAGGCGCCGCCGCCCGGCGACGGCGGCCTGACGCTGGCCGAGCAACTGCTGGCCGTGCTGCCCTTCGGCCTCACGGGCGCCCAGCGCCGCGTGGGCGAGGAAATCGCCCGCGACCTGGGCCGCTCCGTGCCCATGCACCGCCTGCTGCAGGGCGACGTGGGCTCGGGCAAGACCGTGGTGGCCGCCCTGGCCGCCGCCGTGTGCATCGACGCGGGCTGGCAGTGCGCGCTGATGGCCCCCACCGAAATCCTGGCCGAGCAGCACTTCGCCAAGCTCGTCGGCTGGCTGGAGCCCCTGCTGGCCGCGCGCGGCCAGCGCGTGGCCTGGCTCGTCGGCGGGCAGAAGAAGAAAGAGCGCGCCGCCATGCTGGCCCTGGTGGAGAGCGGCGAGGCCGCGCTGGTGGTCGGCACCCATGCCGTGATCCAGGAGCAGGTGCGCTTTCGGTGCCTGGCCCTGGCCGTGATCGACGAGCAGCACCGGTTCGGCGTGGCGCAGCGCCTGGCGCTGCGGCAAAAGCTCGAAGGGCAGGGCATGGAGCCGCACATGCTCATGATGAGCGCCACGCCCATTCCGCGCACCCTGTCCATGAGCTACTACGCCGACCTGGACGTCTCCACCATCGACGAGCTGCCCCCCGGGCGCACCCCCATCGTCACCAAGCTCATCGCGGACAGCCGCAAGGACGAGGTCATCGAGCGCATCGCCGCCCAGGTCGCCTCGGGCCGGCAGGTGTACTGGGTGTGCCCGCTGATCGAGGAAAGCGAGGCGCTGGACCTGTCCAACGCCACCGCCACCCATGCCGAGCTGAGCGAGGCCCTGCAAGGCGGCATCGCCGCAGGCCAGGCGCCCGTGCAGGTGGGCCTGCTGCACTCGCGCATGCCCAGCGCCGAGAAGAAGGCCGTCATGGCGCTCTTCACCAGCGGCGCCATGGGCGTGCTGGTCAGCACCACCGTGATCGAGGTGGGCGTGGACGTGCCCAATGCCTCGCTCATGGTCATCGAGCACTCCGAGCGGTTCGGCCTCTCCCAATTGCACCAGTTGCGCGGGCGCGTGGGGCGGGGCGCGGCAGCCTCGGCCTGCGTGCTGCTGTACTCCACCAACGACAGCGGGCGGCTGGGCGAGACCGCCCGCGAACGCCTCAAGGCCATGGCCGAGACCAACGACGGCTTCGAGATCGCCCGGCGTGACCTGGACATCCGCGGCCCGGGCGAATTCCTGGGCGCCCGCCAGTCCGGCGCGCCGCTGCTGCGCTTTGCCGACCTGGCCACCGACACCCTGCTGCTGGAGTGGGCGAGGGAGCTGGCACCGCACATGCTCGACCGGTTTCCCGCCCTGGCCGAGCGGCATGTGATGCGGTGGCTGGGCGGGAAGTCGGATTATCTGAAGGCGTGAAGACAAAAGGCCTGGCGCATTTTCAAGGCAAGTCGCGAGTAATGTAACTCTTTGTATCTTGATGTTCGAGTTTCTGCACAGTCGATAAAATGCGTAACTCAAGATCAAATGGGAGAGGGATTCATGAGGGTTGTATGGGCCGCCTGCATCGCATTGCAGGCCATGGGTTATTGGGGCGTGGCGGAGGCAGGGGGGATCGACAGGAGCAAGCCGTTTGGGTATGGCATCGCCGTAGAGGCCCCGCTGGCGCCCGTGATGCGCTACACGGTCCTGTCCAGCACGGTGGCGGGCGTATGCGGCGCGTTGCCAGCCGGATATGGGCCGACCCAGTTTTGCGCGCGGTCCAGCTATGGACGCAATTTCTGTACAGGGATTCCTTACCTGGGCCCCGATCCTTGCGAGAACGTGGATGGATTTGGCCCCAGCATCATGCCCATCTGCAACCGTCCCAAGAACGAGCACCCCGAATACCTCTACAACCCGGCGGGCTGGACCGAAAGCCGGCCCAAATATGACCGGGACACCGACCAGTTCTCCTGCGTCTGCCTGAGCGCCTACCGAGGTGATGTGCGCGACTCCGAAATCAGCGGCTGGTGCGGCCCCAAGCAATTGATCGACCCCGATCCGCCACCACCGCCCCCGCCGCCTCCCCCACCGCCGCCACCTCCTCCCCCACCCCCGCCGCCCCTGCCGCCGCCCCCACCCCCAGTGCCGCCGCCCGGCGACGGCTACCGGGGTGTCTCCGTGTTCCCTGGCGGGCAGGACGGCATGTGCGTGGGCGACCCCGTCATTCCCGCCACCGGAGAGAATTTCCAGGAGATCGTGGACCACCAGGACCCGTGGGGAGGCAGCCTGGACTTCGTGCGCATCTACCGCAGCCACTGGGCGCTGGACTCCGCCCGCGCCAGCCGGGGCTTCGGCCGCCAGTGGGGGCACAACCACGCCATCAGCCTGCGGGTGTCCGAGGGCGTTGCGACCGTCCTCTTCGGCAACGGCGAGGAGCGGGGCTTTCAGCGCGCGGGCGCCCAGCAGGACTGGGTGGGCGAGCAGCGCAGCGACACGCTGGCCCAGGCCGATGGCCTGTGGCGCTTTCGGAACGCCAGCGACGACACCGTGCTCACCTTCGACAGCGCGGGCAAGCTCCTGAGCCGCAGGGCGCGCAATGGCTGGGTCACCACCTACGGGTACACCTACGGGCGCCTGACCACCATCACCAACGCCTTCGGCAAGACCCTCACCCTCGTCTGGGGCGACCGGCTGATCGAGCAGATCATCACGCCGGACTACCAAACCACCACCTACCGGTACAGCTACCAGGACGGCGTGGGCGACCGGCTGGTGTCGTCGCGCCTGCAGGACCAGTACCAGAAGACCTACCTGTACGAAGACACCGGCAACCCGTTCCTGCTGACCGCCATCGTCGATGAGAACGGCAGCCGTTTCGCCCAGTTCAGCTACGACGCGCTGGGCCGCACGCTCAAGGCCGCGCATGCGGGCGACGCCCTGGCGCACCAGTTCGACTACACCGACATCGCCTCGGGCCAGGTCGGCGTGAAGGACCCGCTCGGCCAGACCCGCCGGTACGGCTACACCGTGCAGAACAAGGCGCTGGCCGTCACCAGTGCCTCGTCGGCGCCGGGGCTGGCCTACCCGCCGGTCAACCGCCGGGTGCAGAACGCCGCCGGCCTTGTCACGGCGGAGGTGGACTTCGCCGGCCGCCAGACCACCTACGAATGGGACAACGACCGCCAGTTGCCCCTGCTGGCCACCCACGCCAAGGGCACCGCGCAGGAGCGCCGGGTCGCCACGCAGTGGCACCCCACCTACCGCCTGCCGGTCAAAGTCACCGATGGCCACCGCGTCACCGAATACACCTACGACGCGGACGGCAACGTCCTCACCGAGCGGGTGTACGACGCTAGCCTGCCCGACGGCGCAGCCCGTGCCGCCATCCGCCGATGGGAATACCAGGGCGGCCTGGTCACCGCCGAAATCGATGCCCTGGGCGTGCGGCGCACATACACCTACCACAGCAACACGCCCTTGGTGTTCGAATCCACCGACCCGTTCGGGCGGCGCACCAACCACAGCTACAGCGATGGCCGCCTGGAGGGCAAGCACCTGCCCAACGGCCTGGAAATCCAGTACACCTATGGCCGCAACCCCTGGGGCCTGCTCAACTACGCCAGCGCGCTGGGGCTCAGCTGGAACTACGAGTACAACGCCATCGGCAAGCTGTCGCGCACGACGCAGCCGGACGGCTACCAGATCGACTACGCCTACGACAGCGCGCACCGGCTGGCCTCGTGGAAGGACAACCGGGGCGCCTCGGGAAGTTATGGGTACGACCTGTTCAACAACGTCATCCTGCAGGAAGTCAAAGACGCCGCGGGCCAGACCGTGTGGCGCCAGGAGCGGGGCATCAACGCCGCCAACCAGCTGGAAACCGTCAAGGCAGGCAGCCAGGTGGACCGCTACGCCTACGGCCCCAACGGCGAGCGCCTCGCCGCCGAGAACGCCCTGGGCCAGCGCTACCGGTACGCCACCGACCCCCTGGGCCGCGTCGAGCAAATCACCGACCCCCTGGGCAAGGTCGCCTCTCTGTCCTATGACGGGCTGGGCGCGGTGCAGGGCGCAAAGGACTTCGCGGGCGTGGCCACTACCTATGCCAACGACATCCGGGGCAACGCCACGCGGGAGACCTCGGCCGACAGCGGCGCGGCCAACGTGCAATACGACGCACTGGGGCGCCCCACGCAGTTGAGCGATGCGCTGGGCCGCACCACCGGGCTCACGCGGGACGCGGCGGGGCGCTTGACGCGCATCCTCTTCAAGGACGGCAAGCAAAGCGTGTGGCGGTACGACCTCACCGGCGCCAGCTACAACGCCCCCGGCACGCCGCAGGCCAGCATCGGGTCCTTGAGCGAAATCCAGGACGCGGGCGTCACCACGCGCTGGCAGCGCGACCCGCTGGGCCGGGTCACCGCCCGCACCCAGGTGCTGGCCAACGGCGACAGCCGCACCCTGGCCCAGGCCTATGTGCCGGCGGGGCCGGAAGGCGCCCGCAATGGCGGAGCCGGGCAGATCGCCACCCTCACCTACGCGAGCGGCAAGAAGCTGCAGTACCAGTACGACGCCACGGGCCAGCTCACCGGGCTGCAATGGAACGGCCAGCCGCTGCTCACCGCCATCACCTGGAACCCGCTGGGCCAGCCCACCGGCTGGAAGTGGCCGGCCTTCGGACCCGCGCCCGGCCTGACCGAGCAGCGCAGCTACACCCTGGCGGGCCAGTTGGCCGCCAGCCGGCTGCTGCCGCAGCTGGCCTGGGACAGCGCCGGGCGCCTGGCCCAGATGCAGCAGCGGCACGCCTTGCGCGGCGCCACGGGTGCGCAGCAGGCCGTGATCACCAGCGCCAACACCTACGACGCCACGGGCCGGCTCACCGCCAGTGCCCACAGCGCGCCGGCCGGCCTCACGCTACCCCCGGGCAGCGCGTTGAGCGACACCCTGGGCGCCAATGCCAGCGGCTATGCGTGGGACGCCAACGGCAACCGAAGCCAGAGCCACTACAGCAGCACCACAGCGGCGGGCACGGCCACGCTCAAGCGCAGCTACGTCGCCGTCAGCGGCAGCAACCGGCTGCAGAACTACACGCAGACGTTCACGCCTGCCAGCGGCAGCGCGCAAAACAGCACCGTGGCCTACAGCCACGACGCCACCGGCGCGCTCATCAGGAAGGGCGACAACTACCTGCACTACGGCAGCGACGGCCCCGCATCGCCAAAACCGGCCTGAACGCCGACCCGGCGAATGCCCTGGCCGTGAGCTACACGTACAACGCCCTGAGCCAGCGCGTGTTCAAGAGCGATGCGCGGCTGTCCGGGGCCAACAACCCGGCCATCACCCAGCAGACGGTCTATGCGGAGGACGGCATCGGCAGCACCGTGCTGGGCCAGTACGGCAACCGCAGGAGCAGCAACAGCGCCGCGCCGGCCGGGGAGATGGACAGCACGGAGGTCATCTACCTGCCCACGGCCAGCGGGCCGATGCCGGTGGCCGCGCAGATCAATGGCAGGCTGTATGCCATCGATGCGGACCATCTGAACACGCCCCGGCGCCTGACCAACACGCAGGGCCAGGTGGTGTGGCAATGGCTCATCACGGGGTTTGGAGAGGCGAACCCGACGACCGGCGCCACGGGCTATGCGCAGAGTGGGCAAGGTGCCACCAGCTATAGCGAAGCGGTGAAGTTCGACCTGCGGTATCCGGGGCAGGTGTGGGATGAAGAGACGGGACTGGCGTACAACCTGAACCGGTACTACGACCGGGAGGGAGGGCGGTACATCCAGGCCGATCCGATCGGGCTGGATGGGGGGTGGAACCGGTTCTTGTATGTGGGAGGAAATCCGGCCTCCTATAGCGACCCGCAGGGTCTGCAAACTGTTACATGGGGCCCAGCACTGCCGGTAATCGCAGTTGGCTGTGCATTAACACCTGGTTGCCGTTCTGCGTTGCTGGAGAGTTGTGGGCGTGCTCTCAATGATTTAAGCGACTGGATGTTCTCTGATAGCAGAGGTAAGAATACGCTTGAACCTGGTCCTAATGCAGGTGATTCGATTCCTGCACGTGGCCCTGGACGCGATTTCACCCCCGGAGAGCGAGACGCGATTAATGACATTGGTGATCGGCTAGGTTGTCACACTTGCGGTGGTGATAGCCCAGGAACTAGAACGGGTAATTGGGTTCCAGACCACCAACCTCCAAATGCTTTAAATCCAGATGATGGACCGCAACGCTTGTATCCTCACTGTTTAAACTGTAGTAGGACTCAGGGTGGACAAATCCGGGGTAGACAGCCAAGATAACGGAGAATCGCATGATTAATAAATGGGTAAACACTAATGGTGGACCGTTGGTTGGAGCTTCTGAAAATGTAATTTCTAACTGGAAAGGAGTAGATGGCAGTTCTTCTGACGCTGCGGAGAGTGACTATGATCGGGCATGCTCTGTAATCGATTTTCTTGGAGTTGTTGATTGCGGTGGGTTTCCTGTTATCGTTTTTGGTGATGAGCCTTTGCAATCAGCGTTTGTTCATTGCAATGATAATTTGGTTGTTAGGTGGGTTTCTTGCAAATCATATGAGATTGCTAATAAAGTACTTTTGGAAGTGCCTGTGCAGCTTCCTCAACTACAGGAAAAGCTGTCTTACTCGCAAAGGGATAACGTTTTTAAGTTTTTTGATTCTGTTTTTGACGGAGCAGAGGATAGAGAAGGGGGGGAATTTGACCTTTCGCAAGGTGACTATATTTTGACAACGGAGTTGTATAAAGAAGACGATCAATATGAGTTTATTGTTCATCGATTTAAAGAGATAGATTAAAATAAATGATGAATTAATGGTTTAAATATTGCATTCTATTTTTTGCTATATTTTTATCCTTGAAAGCTGATGCGGGGGTTTGAACGGTTCCCTTGAGGGGGAGGGGACGGCTACCGCCGTCCCAGTTCTTACGGCTAAGGGGGGAATCCATGGGCAGCCAACGCAGCCCCTTGAATCCATATCCTGTCCGTCGCAGGCAAGTTTCGATCAAGTCGTCTTATTTGCTATATATTTTGTAGCGCGGTCGGCATAATTCACTAGGGCGTGGGGCCTGGTTGGCTTCATCCCCCGCCCTAACCTCAAACAGAAGGGATTCATGAGGATCTTGTTCGGCAACGGTGAGGAGCGGGGCTTTCAGCGCGCGGGCGACCAGCAGGGTTGGGTGGGCGACCAGCGCAGCGACACGCTGGCTCAGGCCGATGGCCTGTGGCGCTTTCGAAACGCCAGCGACGACACGGTGCTCACCTTCGACAGCGTGGGCAAGCTCCTGAGCCGCACGGCGCGCAACGGCTGGGTCACCACCTACGGGCGCCTGACCACCATTACCAACGCCTTCGGCAAGACCCTCACCCTCGTCTGGGGCGACCGGCCTGAATGCCGACCCGGCGAATGCCCTGGCCGTGAGCTACACGTACAACGCCCTGAGCCAGCGCGTGTTCAAGAGCGATGCGCGGCTGTCCGGGGCCAACAACCCGGCCATCACCCAGCAGACGGTCTGTGCCGAAGACGGCATCGGCAGCACCGTGCTGGGCCAGTACGGCAACCGCAGGAGCAGCAACAGCGCCGCGCCGGCCGGGGAGATGGACAGCACGGAGGTCATCTACCTGCCCACGGCCAGCGGGCCGATGCCGGTGGCCGCGCAGATCAATGGCAGGCTGTATGCCATCGATGCGGACCATCTGAACACGCCCCGGCGCCTGACCAACACGCAGGGCCAGGTGGTGTGGCAATGGCTCATCACGGGGTTCGGAGAGGCGAACCCGACGACCGGCGCCACGGGCTACGCGCAGAGTGGGCAAGGCAGCGCCAACTATGCGGAAGCCATCAAATTCGACCTGCGGTATCCGGGGCAGGTGTGGGATGAAGAGACGGGACTGGCGTACAACCTGAACCGGTACTACGACCGGGAGGGAGGGCGGTACATCCAGGCTGATCCGATTGGGTTGGAGGGGGGGTGGAACCGCTACCTCTATGCAGGTGGCACGCCAACGAATCTCGTCGATCCTTCTGGATTGGCCAGCGTGATGCCGGGCGGAGGGCTGGCAGATTCTCCGTTGCTGGACAACGGGTCAAGTTGCTCGCCGATGTTTCAGCAGCCGCGTGTGGATGATGGGGGGTGTATTGCTACGAGTGGCGGGCCGAGTATTTGCATTGGCCCAGGGTCTATTAAAGGAGTGGGCAATAATTTAAGTGGACTTACTAAAGAGCAACTTAAATCTTTGATTGGCCCAGAGCAGACGCAACTACTTCGTAATGTGTTTGGCTCGGGAATTTCCGGCGCAAATAATTCGATGAGCAATTTATCTAGACCCGTTGGCTTGACGGATGAAGCTCTGTCTGCTTATAGGGAGTTGGCTCTGCGTGCCATTAATTCGTATGAGCAAACGGGCAATGCAGCTGGAGCTGCTTTGCAGCGCCTGAGGTTGGATATATTGAATAGGATCGCTAAATGAATTATTTTTTATTGCCACCGGGAAATGGTGGGCCAACTGGAGACCCTCAAAATTTTGGCTGGCTTCCTGAGGCTGAGATATCTCTGGGGGGGGTTTTTTACGATCACATTCTTTCCGACGATGGAACGCTTGTTGGTGTGCGATATTGGATGAGTCCGGGCGTGGCGTTTGATCAGCATCCGGTTTTTAGTCAATATATTGCAGATGGGCGATGCAGTTTCAATATTGAGGGGGGATATGTTGATATTGTTTTTGATGAAAAATACGCGAAAGATTTACATGCAGGTTTGCTGAAAATAGATAATGTTCAGGATTTTGGAGGCGAGTGGGTCGTGGCGAAAGCCGGCTCGCTTGGTGTTGTTTTTAGCCTTTAGGGAACCTCTCAAAACCCATCCGGTCCCTTGTTGATCGAGAACGCGTGCTCCATCCTTTGCCATGATCACTCCCCGTAGCGCCCTGAAGTTCGACCTGTTCGCTGAGGCCTCGCGCCAACACAA
>NZ_BQXI01000016.1:0-115465 GCF_030158955.1 Acidovorax sp. SUPP1855
GTTTTGACCCTATCGTCTAGAGGCCTAGGACATCACCCTTTCACGGTGAGTACCGGGGTTCGAATCCCCGTAGGGTCGCCAAGTTTGTAGCACTTGGCTTGTGTCTTTTCACAAGCAAACGCTGCCTGCCAGGAGTGGTAGTTCAGTTGGTTAGAATACCGGCCTGTCACGCCGGGGGTCGCGGGTTCGAGTCCCGTCCACTCCGCCAGTCAAAGCCCTTGCAGGTCTTGGATGTGCAAGGGTTTTTCTTTGGTGAATGCCGAAGAAAGTGGGGGTATAGCTCAGCTGGGAGAGCGCTTGCATGGCATGCAAGAGGTCATCGGTTCGATCCCGTTTACCTCCACCACTGAGATTTAGAGAACGGTTAGTTCCCAGGTTTTGACCCTATCGTCTAGAGGCCTAGGACATCACCCTTTCACGGTGAGTACCGGGGTTCGAATCCCCGTAGGGTCGCCAAGTTTGTAGCACTTGGCTTGTGTCTTTTCACAAGCAAACGCTGCCTACCAGGAGTGGTAGTTCAGTTGGTTAGAATACCGGCCTGTCACGCCGGGGGTCGCGGGTTCGAGTCCCGTCCACTCCGCCAAATGGAAGCCCTCGCAAGCAATGCTTGCGAGGGCTTTTTCTTTGGTTTTTGGTGGCGAGAGGCGGCTTCGCTGCGTGGGATCTGTCCATCCGTTCCGGATCAATCAATAGTGGCTCCTCATAAGAATGCTGCAATGCCAGCGGATGGCCTGGTCTGAAAAAGGGCTTTACATGTTGTCGATCCGGGTGCGCATCGCACTGCCGCCGGATGGACCCCTTAGATGAGCCCACAGAACGCACCTTTGTTTTGGACCCGAGGGAAGGCGCATTGCAGCGGGCCTGTCCCGAACGGGCACAATCGCGCCTTTTCGCCCACTTGCCGTCAAAGGATCGCTCCTGCCGCCACAGCGCCACCGCTCGGCAGTCCAGGGCCATGCCGGCATCGCACCACCCCTTCCATGCCCATCGACCGCTCCCTGCCTCTCCCCCACACTGGCCCCGCGTCCGCCCGGCTGCAGTCCATCGACGCGCTGCGCGGGCTCGTCATCCTGTTCATGCTGCTGGACCACGTGCGCGAAACCTTTTTCCTGCACCACCAGGTCAGCGACCCCATGGTCGTCGCGGCCACCTCGCCCGACCTGTTCGCAAGCCGGCTGCTGGCCCACGTGTGCGCGCCGGTGTTCGTGTTCCTCACGGGGCTGTCCGCCTGCCTGTATGGTTCGCGGCAGGGCGGAGGCCGAGGGGCGGCCTCGGTGTTCCTGCTCCAGCGTGGGTTCTTCCTGGTCGCGCTGGAACTCACGCTGGTGAACTTTGCCTGGACCTTCCAGTGGCCGCCCCAGGTGGTGTACCTGCAGGTGATCTGGGTGATCGGCCTGAGCATGCTGGCCCTGGCGGCGCTGCTGTGGTTGCCGCGCACCGTGTTGATCGCTCTGGGCGTGGCGATCGTGGCCGGGCACAACCTGCTCGACGGGCTGCATTTTCCGGTCGGACATGCGCTGCACATTCCCTGGGCGGTGCTGCACGACCGCGGCTGGATCGAAGTGGGCGAATCGCTGCGCCTGCGCACTTCCTATCCGCTGTTGCCCTGGATCGGCGTGATCGCGCTGGGCTATGCGGCTGGACCCTGGTTCCTGGCGTCCGCAGATGTGAGCGCGCGGCAGCGCCGCCTGCTGGCCTGGGGCACGGGGCTGCTGGCCGGGTTTGCCGTGTTGCGCTGGTGGAACGTGTACGGCGACAAGCCCTGGGTGGCGGGCGACACGGCCCTGGCCACCGCGATGTCGTTTTTCAACGTGACCAAATACCCGCCTTCACTGCTGTTCATCGCGCTCACGCTGGGCATCGGCCTGCTGGTGATGCGGGCGTTCGAGCGGGCGCGGCCCGGAGCCGGGCTGCGGGTGCTGGCGGGGTTCGGTGCCGCGCCCATGTTCTTTTACCTGCTGCACCTGTACGTGCTCAAGCTGCTTTACCTCGCGGCAGTGGTCGTGTGGGGCAAGACCCAGGGCACGTATTTCGGGTTCGACGCCATGTGGGCCGTCTGGCTGTGCACGGCCGTCTTGGCCGTGGCGCTGTACCCAGCGGTGAAGGCCTTTGGGGCCTTCAAGGCGCGGCGGCGCGACATCGCCTGGCTCAAGTACCTTTGAGCGTGGGCGGTGCCGTCGCGAATGCCCGCGTTGGTGCGCAGCCTGGTCAGTGGGGCCGGCCGGAGGTGTCTGCCCGGTTTACCTCGACGGAGACGTGCATCAGTTCCTCGTGCACGCTCAGCAGGCGCTTGAAGAAGTCGGGCGCCACGGACGGATGGGCCGTGGACAGCGACAGGATGCAGGCGTACAGGTCCGTGCCCACACGCCACACGTGAAGGTCGCACACGCTGGCGGGAATGGGGCTGGCGGCGATCGTATCGCGGATTTCCTGCACCACGGGCGCGTCCATTTCCGCGTCCAGCAGCACCCGCCCGGTATCGCGCAACAACCCCCAGGCCCAGCCCGCGACCAGGGCCGCGCCCAGCAGGCCCACGGCCGGGTCGAGCCAGTCGGCGCCCCACAGCAGCCCCCCGCACAGTGCGGCGATGGCCAGCACCGACGTGGCAGCGTCGGCCACCACGTGCAGGTAGGCCGACCGCAGGTTCAGATCGGCTGGCGTCATCCCATGGCTGTGGCCGTGGCCTTCATGCGCAGGGTGTTCGTGGTGCGAGTGGTGTGCCTGATGCACATGCCCGCCCCGCAGCAGCCAGGCGCACGCCAGGTTGACCGCCAGTCCCAGCGTGGCCGTGAAGACGGCCTGCTCATACTGGATGGGCGCCGGGGCGAGGAGCCGCTGCACCGACTGGTAGACCATGAGCCCGGCCACGAGCAGCAGCAGGATGGCGCTGGTGTAGCCGCCCAGCACCTCGATCTTCCAGGTGCCGAAGGCGAAGCGGCCGTCGCTCGCGTGGCGCCGGGCCGCGGCATACGCCACAGCGGATAGCCCGAGCGCCAGGGCATGCGAGCCCATGTGCCAGCCGTCCGCCAGCAATGCCATTGAGCCGAAGGCCCAGCCGCCGACGATTTCCGCCACCATCATGGCGACCGTCAGTGCCACCGCCCAGCGGGTGTTGCGCTCGGCCAAGGGATTGCCGTGGCTGAAGACATGGGGGTGCTGCCAGCCGGCTGCGAGGGGGGCGTTGGCGGAAGGGTTTTGGGTCATGAAAGTCATGGTGAAAGATACTGTACCCCAGTATATTTTCAGCCCTTCGTACAATCCGGTCATGGCCCATACCATCCACGGAAAAAAGAAGCTCCTGGCCCGCGTGCGGCGCATCCAGGGCCAGGCCGCGGCCCTGGAGCGGGCGCTCGAACAAGAGGCAGACTGCATGGCGGTGCTGCAACAAATCGCGGCCATCCGCGGCGCGGTGAACGGCCTGATGGCGCAGGTGCTGGAAGGCCACATCGTTCAGCACCTGGGTGACCCCGCAGCTCCCGCGCAGCAGCGCGCGCAGGACGTGGCGGCGGTGGCCTCGGCGCTGCGCTCCTACCTCAAATAGGCCGGGTGCTCCGGGGCAAGACCGCGCTCGGCCGCCGGCCAATCGGGCGCCCCAGCGGCGGATGCCGCCGTTGGCGACAATCGGGCCCATGTTTCCTTCGCCCTTCCTTCGCGCCGCCCTCGTTCTGGGCCTTCTTTCGGCCATCGGCCCCTTTGCCATCGACATGTACCTGCCGGCGCTTCCCGACATCGGGCGCAGCCTGGGCGCGCAGGTCGGCGCCGTGCAGTGGAGCCTGACGGCGTTCTTCCTGGCGCTGGGAGCGGGGCAGCTGTTCTACGGCCCGGTGTCCGACATGGTGGGGCGCAAGCCGCCGCTGTATTTCGGGCTGCTGCTGTTCACCGCGGCGAGCGTGGGCTGCGCCCTGGCGACCGAGATCGAGACGCTGGTGGCGCTGCGCTTCCTGCAGGGCCTGGGCGCCGCCGCGGGGATGGCCATTCCGCGCGCCGTGGTGCGCGATCTGCACACCGGCACCGATGCCGCGCGCCTGATGGCGCTGCTGATGCTGGTGTTCAGCGTGTCGCCCATCCTCGCGCCGCTCGCGGGCAGCGGGGTCATCGCCCTCACCGGCTGGCGCGGCGTGTTCTGGGTGGTGGCGGTGGCCGCCATCGCGGGGCTGGCGCTCGTCTATGGCGCGCTGCGCGAGACGCGTCCTGCCGCCGACCGGGTGGAAAGCAGCCTGGGCGGCGCCCTGCGGGCCTACGGGCTGCTGCTGCGCGATCGCCATTACCTGGGCCTGGTCTTCATCGGCGGCTGTGCCATGTCGGGCTTCTTCGTGTACCTGGCGGGATCGCCGTTCGTGCTCATCAACCACTACGGGCTCACGCCCACGCAGTACAGCCTGGCGTTCTCGCTGAACGCGGCGGCCTTCATCGGCTCGTCCCAGTTCACCGGCCTGCTCGGCCAAAGGTTCGGCCTGGTGCCGCTCGTCAAGGTGGCGGCCAGCGCGGCCGGCGTGGTCATGGTGCTGTTGCTGGCCTACTACCTGCTGGGCGGCGACCAGCTGGCGGTGTTGATCGCGCTGTATTTCGTGTCCAGCGCCTTCATGGGGCTGGTGATTCCCACCACCTCGGTGCTGGCGCTGGAGCAGCACGGCGCCATCGCCGGCACGGCCTCGGCCCTGCTGGGCACGCTGCAGATGCTGACGGGCGCGGCGGCCATGGGCATTGTGGGCGTGTTCGCCAACGGACAGCCCTTGCCCATGGTGATCGGCATGGCCGCAGGCGCGCTGGTGGGCGTGGCGCTGACCTGGATCACGCTGGCGGGCCCGCATGCCGCCGGGCCGGTGGAGGCGCGGGTTTGAGCCCCGGTCCGGGCGCCGCCGCCGTGGGGCAGGGCGCGCCCGCCGCCTCCGACGGGCTGCCTCCGCGCGACCGCGCGCGGGCCATGCTGGTCATCATCCTCGGGCTGACCGTGGCGGTGCTGGACGGCAGCATCGTCAACCTCGCGCTGCCCGGCATCGCTCGCGAACTGAACGCGGGCGCGGCGCGGGCCATCTGGGTCGTCAATGCCTACCAGATCGCCACGCTGGTCATGTTGCTGCCGCTCGCCTCGCTGGGCGAGCGCATCGGCTACCGGCGCGTGTACCTGCTGGGCATGGCGCTGTTTGCCGTGTCGTCGCTCGGGGCCATGCTGGCCACATCACTCCCCGCGCTGGTGGTGGCGCGCGCGGTGCAGGGGCTGGGTGCGGCGGGCATCATGAGCGTGAATGCCGCGCTGGTGCGCCTGACCTATCCGCGCGCGCATTTGGGCCGGGGCATGGCCATCAACTCGCTGGTCGTGGCCACCTCGTCGATGGCCGGGCCATCGGTGGCGGCGGCCATCTTGTCGTTCGCATCGTGGCCCTGGCTGTTCGCGCTGAACCTGCCGCTGGGCCTGTTCACGTTGTGGCTGGGGCGGCGCGCGCTGCCGTTCAATCCGCCCAGTACGCACACCGGCGCGCGGCTGACGGTGCTGGACGTCACGCTCAACGTCCTCATGTTCGCGCTGATCTTCATCGGTGGCGAGCAGCTCGGCGTGCGGGGCGAGGCCTCGCGCGCGGCGGCCCCGCTGGGCTGGGCGCTGCTGCTGGCCGGCGTCGCGGTGGGCTGGGTGTACCTGCGGCGGCAGCGGCGCGTGGCTGTGCCGCTGTTTCCGGTGGACCTGCTGCGCATCCCCGTGTTCGCGCTGTCGATGGGCGCGTCGGTCGGGGCCTTCTGCGCGCAGATGCTGGCCTTTCTGTCGCTTCCGTTCCTGCTGCTGGAGGCGCAGGGCCGGTCGCATTTCGAGGCGGGCCTGCTCATCACCGCCTGGCCGCTGGCCATCGTGGTGGTGGCGCCGTTCGCGGGACGGCTCATCGGCCGCTTCGCGGACGGCCTGCTGGGCGGCGTCGGCATGGCGGTGTTCGCCTGCGGGCTGGTGGCGCTGGCCGTGCTGCCGCCGCAACCGGGCGTGTTCGACGTGGCGTGGCGCATGCTGCTGTGCGGGGCGGGCTTCGGGCTGTTCCAGTCGCCCAACAACCACACCATCGTCGCCTCGGCACCGTTGCACCGTTCGGGCGCGGCCAGCGGCATGCTGGGCACCGCGCGCCTGACCGGGCAGACCCTGGGCGCCGTGCTGCTGGCGGGCATCTTCGCGGTCTGGGGCCAGCACGACGGGCAGGGTGAATCGGTGGCGCTGATGGCGGCGGCCGGCTGCGCAGCGTTGGCGGGCGTGTGCAGTGTGATGCGGCTGCGGCACGGCGCCACGGTGCATGCCTGAATCGGGTTTTGGCCTTTTAGGCCGCCAGCGCAATTGATACTAGGGCATTTTGCTATTAAATTAATAGCATTCCCTTTGGGGCATGGTCGGTCGCTTGAGGCCCGTCGCGCTAACCCAGGGGCGCCACCTGCTCCGCCAGCGTGCGCAGGGTGAGGGGCGCGCACCCTTCAGCATGGTTGCTGACCGTGACGAAGGCATTCTGGCCTGCGCCGGTCACCCCCGCGATCGTGCGCGCCAGCACGTCGTGCACCTCGGGGGCCGGGTGCAGGATGCGGTCGTAGGGGGCGTAGAGCTTTTCGGCGTCTTCGTACCCATAGGCGCCGTGCACCGGGTTCAGGTTCCAGCGGCACACCAGCGGTCCGGGCCACAGCCGGCGCAGCAGGTGCAGTTGCTCCGCCAGCGGCGGCATCTTGGCGTGCAGCCCCACGCAGTAGGTGGCGCCGGCTTCGCGCAGCACGGCGGCAAAGTGCGGCATGAACTCGGGCGACAGCCACTCGGGGTCGCGCACTTCCACGGCCAGCACGCCGTCCGGCGCGGTGGGCGCCAGTGGCGGCTGCGCGAGCAGCATCGTGCGCAGGCGCTCCAGCACCTGCGGCAGCCGGTCGAGCTGCGCCAGCGGCAGGGGGCTCAACTGGAACACCAGCGCACCCACCTTGGCGCCCAGGCCTTCGAGCGCGGGCGTCACGAATTCCTGCGTGGCCAGCGCGGCATCCAGGAACGCCGGGTTGGCCTGGCGCCCGCGCCCGTCCTCGCCGCGCACCAGCGCATCGGTCACCAGACTGGGCGCCTTCACCACGAAGCGAAAGTCATGCGGCACCTGCGAGGCGTAGCGCTCGTACTGGCTCACCGTGAGCGGCCGGTAGAAGCTGCGGTCGATGCTCACCGTGCGCATCAGCGGGTGCTGGGCATACACCGGCAGGCCGTTCTTGGAAAGCGTCTGCTCCGAATGCTCGCCCTCCCACAGCAAGCCCTTCCAGCCGGGGTAGGTCCACGACGACGTGCCCATGCGCAAGCGCGACGGCAGCCGGTCGGCCAGTGCGCGCAGGTCGTCGTCCCAGGCCGCCGGTTGCACCGTGCCGCTGCGGCGCACGGCAGGGGCCTTGGCCTCGGTGGGCTCGGCCGATGGGGCAGGGCGTCTGGCGGGCGCCGCAGCGGGCGGCTTGGGGGGAACGGGCAGGTCGCCGAAAAGATCGTCTTGCATGGAGGGAGTCGATGAGCGGGCGCGCAGAAAGCGGATGAAAGGCAGGAAGTGCGGGCCCTGCACGGTATCGAGGTGGGGCGCGATGGCGTGTTCTTCCAGACCCGTGCTGTTTCCTTTGGTTTCGGCGCCGCAACGGCGGCACCCCGGACGCCGCGACCAGTCATTCGCCCGAAAACAGCCCCCCTTCGTTCAGCAGTTCATAGGCGATGTCGGGGTGACGGTCCATGCTCTTCTTGATCGCGGCGGGAATGGCCTGCCGGGTCTTGCGGCACAGACCCCGCTGCTCCAGCACCAGGATGGCGATGCCGCGCAGGCTGCGGACCTCGTTGGGGCTGGTGGTGATGCTCAGGCGGATGCCCAGTTGCGCTTCCAGCCGGTCCTGCATGCGGCGCAGTTCGCCCAGGCTGCCCAGGTTCTCCAGCCGGTCGATGAGCCGTTTTTCCTCCTCCCGCGTGAGGCGCAGCACGCGCAAGTCGCCGCTCGGCGCCTGCAACAGCGCATCGCGGTCGCACACGCACGCGCCTGGCGGGCATTCAGTGCGGACCGGATAGGGGAAGGGCGTCATGGTCTTAAAGGCGCAGGCGTTGGTTGTGGTGGCGTGGCGGTGGTCTGCGCATTTTAGGGACGCCCCCCGCGCTCACTGCGCGCTGTACACCAGCCCGGGGCGCGTTCCATCAAGGTCGTCGGTCTCGCCGTCCTGCACCGGCTCCGTGCCGAAGGTGCGCCCCAATGCCACGAAGCGGTACGCGCCCTGGCGGTCGGTGTAAACGGCCCAGCCGCCGGGCGTGATGGCAATCCCATGCCAGGGGCCGGCGATGCGCGCGTCCGCCACGCTGGCCACCTGCTGCCCATCGGCGGTGCGGTACACGCGCAGTTCGCCGGTGTTTCGCAAAGGGGCGGTGTCGGCAGCGCCTTGGGCGGAGGGGGCGGGGGGCTGCGGCCGCTGGACCTCGCGCACGGCAAACCGCCCTCCCGGCGCCAGCCGCAAGGGGCCGCTGTCCGCATCGGGGGGGCCGGCCAGCCGCACGAAGCGATGCGCGGCGCGATCGGCAAAGCCCGCCTGGGCCTGCGGCGTGCCTTGGGACGGGCCGGGACCCGCGAACTCCACCAAGGACACATCGCCCGACCATTGGGTGAAGCGTGCAAAGGCCAGGCCCTGGCCGCCCGCATACCCGGCCAAATCGGCCGTGGCATCAGGCGCCCCCTCGGATGGGCGGGGCACCCACTGGCCGGCCTGCGGACCACGCACCATGCGCGGCGGCGTGCCGTTGAGCACGTCGAACATTCCCAGGTCCGCCTGCTGGCGCAGCGTCCAGTCGGGCAGCGAGAACGTCAGCAGTCGATAGGCTTTCTGCCCATCGGCATCGCTGCGGTAGAACTGGGGCGTCGCGACCAACTGCACTTGGCGCTCTGCTGTGCCACCCGTGCCATCCGTGGCAGCGGGGCGGGCCAGGCAACTGTCGGGCTTGACGCCCGGAGACGGCGCCACAGCGACGGCCGGCGGCGTGCCGCTGCGCTCGCTGAGCGCGAACGACGAGACTTTGGCGGGCCGCGCCAGATCGAGTCGGTCCACGGTGCCGGTGCAGTAGATGACGTAGAGAAACCGGTGGCTGGCATCCGGGGCGCTTAAAGACGCTGGGTTGTTTGACGGTGTCTGTGACGGGGCATCGGCCTGACCGCCGTCCTTGTTGGGTGAACAGGCGGCAAGCAGCATGGCAGCGCACATCAAGGTGGAGCGGCGTACTGTCCGTGCGTTGTAGTTAAAGGTTGGTAAGGGGTTTTTTTGCTGAGTCATGACAATCAGAAATCCGCAGCCGCATCAACATGTTCAACATAGCGAGGGTCTCCAGCGCTGCCCCGTTCATCCACGGGCACTCTTTCCCATTCCGCACTTCCGCGCTGGCCGCTCGAATCCAGGGTGACAACCAGTTGACCGCTCTGCGTTCGTGGCCGAAACTCATGCAAGCCGTTGGCGTAGCCGTTGAATCCGCGAATCGTATCGAGTTCGAGCTGTTCATCCGTGAAGGCCGGCAGTGTGACTTGTGCTTGCGGCAAATTTTGGGCAGACCGCGCGCGATTCCATGCACCGACGAGATTTCTAAAGGACTCACTGCGTTGGGCGTTAGCAGGATAGGCACGAGCGATGCGCTCCTTTTCCTGATAAAGCGCCCATCCAGCGCGAATGTTTTCCTTCCAGTTCCAGGTTTGGTCTGCTGTGGGAGCAGGTCGGGTGATCTGCGCCAGCCCCACGCCCCCAAGCCCATCGCTGCTGTACTTTGGCCAGTTTCCAGGTGGCCGGAACTGCTGAAGCGAGCTCTCTTGGCGCAACTGTTTTCTAAACCGCACCTTGGTGGCCCCAATGCTGTTGGCGAAGGCTCGGATGGCTGTGGGCAGCGGATTGGTGCCTGCAATGGTAAGGTTCGTGCTGCTTGCCTTCAGCACGGTGCCACCAACGCGGGCGATCACATTGACGGTCAGCAAGCCTCCGCGCACTTCCGTGAATGGAATGCGCCAAGTGTTGCCATGCCCTGCCTGCGAACGAATCGGTGCATGCTGGGTTCTGCGGTTTCCTCCATAGGCAGTGTTGGTAGGCGGGACACCTCCATCGAATACAAGGGTTGCCGACCATTCATAGGTGGGTACAGGCCCAGCCGGATTCAGCGGTACGCCAGACAGCGTGGCCGTCATCACGATCTTTGGCATCGTTGCATCTGCAGAGATGAAGAAGCGCGGGCCTGCGGGTCGGCAGGTCAGTACAAGAGGCATGGTCTGGCCTAGTTTTTATAAAGCCGCAGATTCTCCCGTCTTGGGCTCCCTCGCTGGTGCTGCTCCGTGATGAAAATCGTGATGAATTGTTGTTCCGCTCCTCAAAGCAAAAAACCTCTTCTCGCTACACCGAGAGGTACTGCGCCCACAGCCCCCGATCCGCATTGAGCGCCTCGGAATCCCCTTGCCACACCACGCGCCCGCGCTCCAGGATCACGTGCCGATCGGCCAGGCCCATGAGGCGGTGCACGTACTTGTCTACCACCAGGATGGTCTGTCCCGCAGACTTGAGCGTGGCCAGGCACCGCCAGATTTCCTCGCGGATCACCGGGGCCAGGCCCTCGGTGGCTTCGTCCAGGATCAGCAGGCGCGGGTTGGTGGACAGCGCGCGGCCGATGGCCAGCATCTGCTGCTCGCCGCCCGACAGCTGGTGGCCCAGGTGGTGCTCGCGTTCCTGCAGGCGCGGGAACACGCCGTAGATGCGCTTCAGGTCCCAGGGCTCGCCCAGGCTGCTGCGGTTGCTGGCGAAGGCCAGCAGGTGTTCGCGCACGCTGAGGTTGGGGAACACGTGGCGGCCCTCGGGCACGATGGCCAGGCCCAGGCGGGCGATGGCGTCGCTCTTCATCGCCCCGATGGCCTGGCCCGCGAAGCGGATGGCGCCGGCCGTGGGGCGCAGCGCGCCCACCAGGGTCTTGATGGTGGTGCTCTTGCCCATGCCGTTGCGTCCCAGCAGGGACACCACTTCGCCCGCGGCGATGTCGAGGTGGATGCCGAACAGCACCTGGCTCACGCCGTAGCCGGCCTCCAGGCCCTGGCAGCTCAGCAGGGGCTCGGCCACGGGCGCGGACCCATGGTGCATCGAAGGCGTGGGCGCGCTCATGGGGTGGCCTCCAGGGTTTCGGTGCCCAGGTACACGGCCTGCACTTCGGCGTTGCTGCGGATCTCATGGGGCGTGCCGGCCGTGAGCACCCGGCCGTACACCAGCACCGAGATGCGGTCGGCCAGGCGGAAGACGGCCTCCATGTCGTGCTCGATCAGCAGCACGGCCATGTCCCGGCGCAGGCTGTCGATCAGCTGCACCATCTGCTGCGATTCCTCCGGCCCCATGCCGGCCATGGGTTCGTCGAGCAGCAGCAGCTTGGGCGCGCAGGCCAGCGCGAGGGCCACGTCGAGCGTGCGCTGGGCGCCATGGGGCAGGGCGCCGGCGATGCCGTCCATGCTGTGTTGCAGGCCCACGCGCTCGGCCAGCCGGTCGGCGGCCTCGTACAGCCCGCGCGCCTGCGAGCGCGGCTGCAGAAAGCGAAAGCTCGACCCGCTGTGCGCCTGCACGGCCAGCAGCAGGTTGTCGCGCACGGTCTGCCGGGGAAAGATGCGCGTCACCTGAAAACAGCGCGACAGGCCCTTGGCCACCCGGCGGTGCATGGGCAGGGCGGTAATGTCGGCGCCATCGAGCAGAACGCGGCCCGCGTCGGGTGCGAGCAGCCCCGAGATCTGGTGGACCAGCGTGGTCTTGCCCGCGCCGTTGGGGCCGATGAGGGCGTGGACCTCGCCGTGCGCCACGGTCAGGTCCACGTGGTCGGTGGCCAGCAGGCCACCGAAGCGTTTGACCAGGCCCTGCACTTGGAACAGGCTCATTGCGCGCTCCTTGCGCGCAGGTCCGCCAGCGCGGCCAGGCCCCTGGGCGCGTACAGCGCGGTGGCGATCAGTAGCAGGCCCAGCGGCATGTGCCAGTGGTCGGTGTGGAGCTTGAGCGCCTCTTCCAGCGCCAGCCACACGGCCGCGCCCAGCGGCCCGCCCCAGCGCCGGCCCAGGCCGCCGATGACGACCATCACGATGAGCGTGGCCGACTGCGTCCAGTGCATCATCGCCGGGCTCACGAAGCTGTTGCCCGTGGCCAGCAGCGCGCCCGCCAGGCCCGCCACCGCGCCGGCCAGGGTGAAGGCGGCCAGCTGCAGCAGGTACACCGGATAGCCCAGCGCGCGCATGCGCGTCGCGTTGTCGCGGATGCCCGCCAGCGCCGCGCCGAAGCGCGAGGCCGTGGCCCGGTCCAGCCACCACAGCACCAGCGCCACCAGCGCCAGCACCACCCAGTACAGGGTGGGCTCGTGCATGGCGTTCAGGCCCAGGCCGAGCACGGGCCGCATGGGCAGGGTGTAGCCGTCGTCCCCGCCGTAGCTGCGCAGCGAGACGAACACGAAGTACAGCATCTGCGCGAAGGCCAGCGTGATCATGATGAAGTACACGCCCTGGGTGCGCAGCGAGATGGCGCCCACCAGCGCAGCCGCCAGCGCGGCCAGCACCATGGCGGCGCCCCACACCACCCAGGCCGAGGTGGCGCCCGCGTCGCTGAGCACCACCACCGTGTAGGCGCCCACGCCCATGAAGCCCGCATGCCCCAGCGCTACCATGCCGCCAAAGCCCATGATGAAGTTCAGGCTGGCGGCGGCCAGGGCCACGACCAGCACCCGGCGCACGAAGCCGATGTAAAAATCCAGCCCCAGGGCCGATGCCACCAGCGGAAACACCGCCAGCGCCGCCAGCAGGGCCAGCGGCAGCAGCGCGCCGCGCCAGCGCGGGGCGGCAGGGCGCTGCGGCGGGGAAGAGGAAGTCAGGGATGCAGCAGACATGTCGCTCAGGCCTTGGCAGAAAACAGCCCCGCGGGGCGAAAGCTCAGAACCGCCGCCATCAGGGCGTACATGGCCACCTCGGCGCACAGCGGCCCTAAGTCGGCGGCCACGGCGGGCGGCAGGGTGGCGCGCAGCAGCAGCGGCAGGAACGCGCGGCCGATGGTGTCCACCAGTCCCACCAGCAGGGCAGCCACGAAGGCGCCGCGCAACGAGCCGATGCCGCCGATGACGATCACCACCAGCGCGGGGATCAGGATGGATTCGCCCATGCCGACCTGCACCGCCATCAGCGGCCCCATGAGGGCGCCCGCGAGGGCCGCCAGGGCGGCACCCAGCACGAAGATGCCGCAGAACACGCGCCGCACGCGCACGCCCATCAGCTCGGCCATCCAGCGGTCCGACGCGCCCGCGCGCACCAGCATGCCCACGCGGCTGTGGTTGACCAGCAGGTACAGCAGACCCGCCACCAGCACGCCCGCGCCCAGCACCACCAGGCGGTACGACGGGTAGGGCAGGCCGGCGAACAGTTCCACCGGCCCCGAGAGCCAGGCCGGCGTGGGCGCCATGACGGGGGAGGGGCCCCACACCATCTTCACGGCATCGTCCGCCACGAGGATCACGCCGAAGGTGGCCAGCACCTGGGCCAGGTGGTCACGCCCGTAGAGGCGGCGCATCAGCGTCACCTCCAGCAGGGCCGCCACCGCCACCGTCACGGCCACGGCCACCAGCACCGCCACGGCGAACGAGCCGCTCTGCACATGCACCGTGGCGGCCACGTAGGCGCCCACCATGAACAGCGAGCCGTGCGAGAGGTTCATCACGTCCATGATCCCGAAGACCAGGGTGAGCCCCGCCGCGATCAGGAAAAGCATGAGCCCGTAGCCCGCGCCATTGAGCAGTTGTTCGAAGACGAGGATCGGATTCATGGCGTGGCGCCAGTGGATGAGGAGGGGTTCGATGTCATTTCAGGGTTCCATGTCCGCAAGCGACGCGCGCTGCCTTTCAAAACGGGCGCGGCCCCAGGCCAGCAGCCGCCGCGCAAGGGCCGCCCCGCCGCGCTGGCGGCGTCCCCCCTTCGGAGGGAAGGCGCGAAGCGACTCAGGGGGGCTACTTCATACCGCACTGGGCAGAGAACGCATCCCCATAGTTTTCCAGCACCGTCTTGATGGTCTTGTTGGTCACGCGGCCTTCGGCGTCCTTGCCGATGGTGCGCAGGTAGAAGTTCTGTACCGGGTAGTGGTTGTTGGCGTAGCGGAAGTTGCCGCGCACCGAAGGAAACTGCGCCTTGGCCAGCGCCTTGATCAATGCATCGCGGTCGGACACCTTGCCGCCCACGGCCTTGACGGCCGAGTCCATGGCGGTGATCACGTCGAAGGCCTGCGCGGCGTAGATGGACGGGTAGCGCCCGCCGTACTCCTTGCGGAACGCGGCCACGAAGGCCTTGTTGGCCGGGTTGTCCAGGTCGTGCGCCCAGTGCGAGGTGTTGAACAGCCCCAGCATGGGTTCGCCCACGGCGCTGATGACGTCTTCGTCGGCCGAGAAGCCGCTGGTCACCAGCGTAATGTCCTTGGACAGGCCCGCGCCCACGAACTGCTTGATGAAGTTGATGCCCATGGCGCCGGGCAGGAAGAAGTACACGGCCTCGGGCTTGGCGGCGCGCAATTGCGCCAGTTCGGTCGCGTAGTCGATCTGGCCGAGCTTGGTGTACATCTCGTCCACCACCGTGCCCTTGAAATTGCGCTTGAAGCCGTTGATCCCGTCCTTGCCGGCGGGGTAGTTGGGCGCGATCAGCACCATGCGCTTGAAGCCCCGGTCGGCCGCGAACTGGCCGGCGGCCTCGTGGTACTGGTCGTTCTGGTAGGCGGTGCCGAAGAAGTAGGGGTTGCACTGCGCGCCTGCCAGTTGGCTGGGGCCCGCGTTGTTCGACAGGTAGGGCACCTTGGCGGCGAACAGCGTGGGCGCCACGGCCAGCGCCACGTTGGAGGCGATGGGGCCGGTGAACAGGTCGATCTTCTCGCGTTGCACGAAGCGGTCCACCAGCTGCTTGGCCTGGTCGGGGCTGCCGGCCATGTCGGTCTGCACGAACTGCACGGGCTGGCCGCCCAACTTGCCGCCCAGCTGCTTGATGCCCAGCGCGAAGCCGTCCCGCGCCTCGGCCCCCAGGGCGGCGAACGGGCCGGAGATGTCCAGTGCGATGCCCACCTTGATGGGGGTGGCCGGCTGCTGGGCCGCTGCCGGCAGGCCGGCGCAGGCGCCCAGGACCGCCAGGGCGGTGGCGCCGAGCCGGGTGCGAAGGGAAGTGCGGGAAATTCGTGCCATCGTCAGTCCTTCAATCGTCGATCAACCAAGGGGAAAACCAGCCGGGGCCGCTGCAGGCCGTGCCGTGCATCGCCTGGCCGTCGCGGGGCCCTGCAGCCCCACTTCGGCCCGCGTTGCCGTGCCATGCACCGGGAACGTGCGCATCGCTGGGTGCGAAGGCGCCTTGCAGGCACGGAAAGCGGATGCCCGGGCTGTCCTGATGCAAGGGGCATTCCATGCAGCGGTGGTCGCCATCGCCGCCCGGTCCTGGGCGGGCGATGGGAGTGCCTGGGATCGTACAAGCGCACCGGGCTGCCGCGCCTACAGGTCTTCCCTGGGATGGAATGTCGCCCGGTGCCGGCCGGGCCGCCACGCAAGGCGCGGGGCAGGGGGCGGTGCGGACTGAAACAAGGGCCGGGAAGGCCTGTGGCACACTCGCCCGCTTTTCCAAAGCCGAGCCCTCGGGCGCGTTTTCAGCATGCAGAAGATCATCCGGCAGATTGCCGCAGAAATCCGGGTCACCGAGCAGCAGGTGGCCTCCGCCGTCGAGTTGCTGGATGGGGGCGCCACGGTGCCCTTCATCGCGCGCTACCGCAAGGAAGTGACCGGTGGGCTGGACGACATCCAGCTGCGCGAGCTGGAGGCCCGCCTGTCGTACCTGCGCGAACTGGAAGACCGCCGCGCCGCGGTGCTCAAGGCCATCGACGAGCAGGGCAAGCTGACCGATGCGCTGCGCGCCGCCATCGCGGGCGCACCGACCAAGCAGGAGCTGGAAGACCTCTACCTGCCCTTCAAGCAAAAGCGCCGCACCAAGGGCCAGATCGCCCGCGAGTTCGGCATCGAGCCGCTGGCCGACAAGCTCTTCGCCGACCCCACGCTGGACCCGGCGGCCGAGGCCGCCGCGTTCACCCGGCCCCCTGAGGTGCTGGACGATGGCAAGCCGGGTGCTGACTTTTCCACCGTGCCGGCCGTGCTCGACGGTGTGCGCGACATCCTCTCCGAGCGCTGGGCCGAGGACGCCGTGCTGGTGCAGTCGCTGCGCGAATGGCTGTGGGCCGAGGGCCTGCTGCGCAGCAAGAAGGTCGAGGGCAAGAACGAGGCCGATCCCGAGGTCTCCAAGTTCCGCGACTACTTCGAGTACGACGAGCCCATCGGCCGCGTGCCCTCGCACCGCGCGCTGGCCGTGTTCCGCGGCCGGGCGCTCGAAATCCTGGAAGCCAAGCTCGTCCTGCCCGTCGAACCAGAGCCCGGCAAGCCCAGCATCGCCGAGGGCAAGATCGCCCTGCACCTGGGCTGGAGCCATGCCGGCCGCGCGGCCGACGACCTGCTGCGCAAATGCGTGGGCTGGGCCTGGCGCGTGAAGCTGAGCCTTTCCACCGAGCGCGACCTGTTCGCCCGCCTGCGCGACGAGGCCGAGAAGGTCGCCATCAAGGTCTTTGCCGACAACCTGCGCGACCTGCTGCTGGCCGCGCCCGCCGGCCCGCGCGTGGTGATGGGGCTGGACCCGGGCATCCGCACCGGCGTGAAGGTGGCGGTGGTGGATGCGACCGGCAAGCTGGTGGAGACCGCCACCGTGTTCCCGCACGAGCCGCGCCGCGACTGGGAAGGCTCGCTGCACACGCTGGCCAAGCTGGTCGAAAAGCACGGCGTGAACCTGATCGCCATCGGCAACGGCACCGCCAGCCGCGAAACCGACAAGCTGGCCGCCGACCTCATCAAGCTGGCCGCCAAGGCCGAGCGCGCCATCGAGAAGGTGGTGGTGAGTGAGGCCGGCGCGTCCGTCTATTCCGCCAGCGAGTACGCCTCGCAGGAGATGCCCGATGTGGACGTGAGCCTGCGCGGCGCCGCCTCCATCGCGCGGCGCCTGCAGGACCCGCTGGCCGAGCTGGTCAAGATCGACCCCAAGAGCATCGGCGTGGGCCAGTACCAGCACGACGTGAACCAGAGCGAGTTGGCCCGCACCCTGGGCACGGTGGTGGAGGACTGCGTGAATTCGGTGGGTGTGGACCTGAACACGGCCAGCGTGCCCCTGCTCAGCCGCGTGTCGGGCCTGTCGGGCAGCGTGGCCAAGGCCGTGGTGCGCTGGCGCGAGGCCAACGGTGCGTTCAAGAGCCGCCGCCAGCTCATGGAGGTGTCGGGCCTGGGCGCCAAGACCTTCGAGCAGAGCGCGGGCTTCCTGCGCATCCGCGGCGGCGAGAACCCGCTGGACATGACGGGCGTGCACCCCGAGACGTACCCCGTGGTCGAGCAGATCATGCAAAAGACCGGCAAGCCCGTGGCCGAGATCATGGGCCGCGCCGACATGCTCAAGACGCTCAAGCCCGAGTTGTTCGCCAACGAGAAGTTCGGCGTCATCACGGTCAAGGACATCCTGGGCGAGCTGGAAAAGCCCGGCCGCGACCCGCGCCCGGACTTCAAGGTGGCGCGCTTCAACGACGGCGTGGAGGACATCAAGGACCTGAAGGAAGGCATGGTCCTGGAGGGCACGGTGAGCAACGTGGCGCAGTTCGGCGCCTTCATCGACCTGGGCGTGCACCAGGACGGCCTGGTCCATGTGAGCCAGTTGAGCCACAAGTTCGTCAACGATGCGCGCGAGGTGGTCAAGACCGGCGACATCGTGAAGGTGAAGGTCATGGAGGTGGATGTGGAGCGCAAGCGCATCGGCCTGTCCATGAAGCTCGATGCAGCGCCCCCGCGCAGCGGCGGCGACCGTGGGGCTCCCCGCGACAACCGGTTCGAAGGGGCGGGGCGGGGCCAGCATGCGGCACCGCGCCGCAGTAACGAGCCCGCGCCCCCGTCGGCCATGGCCTCGGCCTTCGCCAAGCTGCAAGGTAATAAGCGGTAAAAGTTGCGTGGATAATCGCCGGACCCTTACTTCCGGCCGTTCCATGGAGCTCATCGCCCTGCTGGGGATTCCCGTCGCGCTGCCGAGCGTGCCGCGCGCGGTGGCGCTGCTGATGAACGAGCTGGCGGCGCCCGAGCCCAACCTGCGCCGCGTCACCCAGCTCTTCGGCACCGACCCGGCCATGGCCGCGCGGCTGCTGGAAGAGGCCAACTCCCCCACGTTCCAGGCCCAGCAGCAGATCAGCGGCATTCCCGAGGCGCTGTCGCTGCTGGGCGTGCAGCAGTTGCGCACGCTGGTGGCGTCCGCGCCGCTGGGCACGACCTCGCGGTCGGTGCCGGGCGTCAACCTGCAGCAGTTCTGGCGCTACAGCCTGCACACCGCCAAGCTGGCGCGGTCGCTGGCCGGCAGCGTGCACCACAACCAGATCGCTGCATACACCGCGGGCCTGCTCCACGGCGTGGGCGAGTTGCTGCTGCACCTGGGCAACCCGGACCGCGTGCAGGCCATCAACCGGCTGGTCAGTCCCTTCGATCCGCGCCGCTCCAAGCTGGAGCAGCGGCTGCTGGGCTACTGCTATTCGCAGGTGAGTGCCGGCATGGCGCGCCGCTGGCAGTTGCCGCAGGTGGTGGTGGATGCCTTGCAGTACCAGAGCGCGCCGTTCGAGAACAGCGTGTACGAGCCGCTGGCCGGCGTGCTGCACCTGGCCGCGTGGCGCGTGCGGGCCCGCGAGGCGGCGCTGGGCGAGAAGGAACTGGCGGTCTCCTTTCCCGGCGAGGTTGGACTGGCGCTGGGGCTCGATATCGACATGGTGCTGCAGCAGGACCCGATCGACTGGACCGTGCGCCCCGACCCGGGCGACTACGTGTGAGCGCCGCGGCGCGCCGGTGCCCCAGCCGATGAAGGCGCTGCGCCTCCACGCAGGGCCGCTGGCGCGGGCGCACATCGCCCGGCACGGCCTGCAGCCCGCCGACATCGGCGTGATCCCGGCCGCGGCTGGCGGTCCCAAGGGACTGGTCCTCGGGCCGCTGGACCGCTTCGTGTTCGGGCACTGGTTGCAAGGCTCCACCCAGCCGGTGCATCTGGTCGGCGCCTCGATCGGCGCCTGGCGCATGGCCACTGCCTGCCTGGACTCGCCCGTGGCCGCGCTGGAGCGGCTGGAGCACGCCTACATCCACCAGCACTACGCGCCGCCACCCGGCCGCCAGCGCCCCACGGCCGCGCAGGTGAGCGCGCAGTTCGGGCAGGGGCTGCGCGACTTCTACAGTGCGCAGGTGGGGCCGTTGCTCGTGCACCCGCGCTGGCGGCTGCACATCGTGACGTCGCGGGGGCGGCACCTGCTCTCGCGTGAACGCCGGCTGGCCACACCGCTCGGCTACCTGGGCGCGTTCGCCGCCAACGCGGTGCACCGCCGCGCGCTGGGGTGGTGGCTGGAGCGGGTGGTGTTCTCCGGCCCGGCCGGCGATGCCCCCGGCGTCGCCATGGCGCCGCTGCCGTTCGCCACCACCGACTACCCCACGCGGCAGGTGGCGCTGAACGGGGCCAATTTCCTGCCGGCGCTGCAGGCCAGCTGCTCCATCCCCTTCGTGCTGCAGGCGGTGCACGACATTCCGGGCGCGCCGGCCGGTGCCTACTGGGACGGGGGCCTGACCGACTACCACCTGCATCTGCGCTACCGGCCGCTGGCGGACATCGAGCGGATGGATGCTATAAAAAATATAGCGACATGCCCTAGTGTTGATTGTCCTGGAGGCCAAAAACGTTCAGATCCCCCTGGCGCCCTGGTGCTGTACCCGCACTTCCAGCAGAGCGTGGTGCCCGGCTGGCTGGACAAGGGCCTGCGCTGGCGCCACCGCGCCACGCCCGCGCTGGACCGCATGGTGGTGCTGTCGCCGCACCCCGACTGGGTGCGCACGCTGCCGAACGCCAAGCTGCCCGACCGCAACGATTTTCTGCACTACGGCAGCGACCTGGCGGCCCGCGTGCGCGCCTGGAGCGCGGCCACGTCGGCCAGCCGCCAATTGGCCGACGAGTTCGCCGAATGGCTGCGCCGGCCGGACCCGGCGGCGGTCCTGCCGCTTTGAGGGCAGGCCGCCGCTGCCGCAAAGTTCACATCGATTCGGTGAGCATCGCCCGGTAGTCGTCCACGCTCGCCTCGCGCGGGTTGGTCTTGTGGCAGTGGTCGGCCATGGCGCCTTCGATCACGTCGCCGAACAGCGCCTCGGTCACGCCCATCGCGGCCAGGCCCGTGGGCAGCCCCAGCCGCGCGCTCATGTCGCGGATGGCCTCGGGGATGTCGCCCGCGGACGCCAGCCCCATGGCGTGGGCCATGCGTTCCAGGCGCCGGTCTTTCTGCACGGCGGGGTCCTGCGCGTTGAAGCGCACCACGGCGGGCAGGAACACCGCGTTCAGCGTGCCGTGGTGCAGCCGCGGGTTCACGCCGCCCAGGCTGTGGCTCAGCGAATGCACGCAGCCCAGCCCTTTCTGGAACGCCATCGCGCCCTGCATGCTCGCGCTCATCATGTTCAGGCGGGCCTCGCGGTCGCTGCCGTCGCGCGTGGCGCGTTCGATGTGCGCCCAGCCGCGCGTGAGGCCTTCCAGCGCGATGCCGTCGGCCGGTGGGTTGAAGGCCGAGGACATGAAGGTCTCCATGCAGTGCGCGATCGCGTCCATGCCGGTGGCGGCCGTCAGCGCGGGCGGCAGGCCCAGGGTCAGGGCCGGGTCGCAGATGGCCGTCTTGGGCACCAGGTGCCACGAATGAAAGCCCAGCTTGCGGTGGTCGTCCACGATGATGATCGCGCCGCGCGCCACCTCGCTGCCGGTGCCGGCGGTGGTGGGCACGGCAATCAGCGGCACGGCGCGCTCGGTGATGCGCGGCGAGCCGCCCTCGATGGTGGCGTAGTGCGTGAGCGGCCCTTCGTGCGTGGCCGCGATGGCGATGCCCTTGGCGCAGTCGATGGCCGAGCCGCCGCCCACTGCGATGAGGCCGTCGCAACCGTGGTCGCGGTACACCTGCACGGCGGCGCGCACGGCCGCTTCGGTGGGGTTGGAGGGCGTCTGGTCGAACACGGCCACGGGCACGCCGGCCAGTGCATCCAGCGCGTGCTGCAGCACGCCGGCGGCTTTCACGCCGGGGTCGGTCACCACGAGCGGGCGCGTGATGCCCACGCGGTCGCACTCCTGTTTCAGGAGCTGGATGGCGCCGAATTCGAACTGGATCTGGGTGACGTAGTAGATGAAGGCCATGGTGGATTGCGAGGATGCGCCCAGGGCGCGGTTGTGGTTAGCATGCCGGCCAGCCAATCTACAACCGGGAGCCTTCCATGGCCATGCAGCAAACCCTCATCGCCGCCGTGCTGGCGGTCGCCTGTGCGACAACCGCCCAGGCCGAATGCCTGAGCGACGTCCAGGTGGCCGAACTGGCCGCCCATTACTCGGGCAGGACGCCCGCCGCCAACCTGCCGCCCCTGAGCGATGCCGATGCCGCCTGCACGCGCGCCAAGTTCAATGCCTTGCTGGCGCACCGCCTGGGCCGGGTGGTGGGCTACAAGGCGGGGCTGACCAACCCTGCGGTGCAAAAGCGCTTCGGCACCGACAAGCCGGTGTGGGGCAAGCTGTACGAAGGCATGGTGCTGCGCGACGGCGCCGTGGTGGATGCGGCGTTCGGCGCCCGCCCGCTGTTCGAGGCCGACATGCTGGTGCGCGTGAAGAGCGCCGCCATCAACCATGCGCGCACGCCGATGGAGGTGCTGGAGCACATCGATCAGGTCATCCCCTTCATCGAGCTGCCCGACCTGCTGGTGCAGGCGCCGCCCCAACTCAACGGGGCCGGCGTGGCAGCCATCAACGTCGGGGCGCGGCTGGGCGTGGCTGGCGCCCCCATCGCCGTGCCGCGCCTGCGCGCGGAGCGCTATGCGATGGTGGACGCGCTCCAGAACATGGCGGTGACGCTCACCGATGGCCAGGGCGCTCGGCTGGGCGGCGGCAGGGGCAGCGACATCCTGGGCCACCCGCTCAACGCCGTCGTCTGGCTGGCCGAGGCGCTGGCCAAGGAGGACATCACCCTGCAGCCGGGCGATCTCGTGAGCCTGGGGTCGTTCTCCGCGCTGCTGCCGCCGCGGCCGGGGCTGGAGGTCACGGCCACGTTCGACGGGCTGCCGGGCGCAGCGCCGGTGCGCGTGACGTTCCGTTGATGCGCTGCCGTTGAGCGAGGGCCGGGAACGCCGGCCGGGGGCGAATAACCCGGCCCCGCCTGCTCACGGCCAAGTTGCGGGATGATCGGGCCCTTGTCCTTTTGGCCCTTTTTCCGCCATCCCACGGGGTGGCCCGCGACCGTGACACCTTCCGCCCCATCTACCGCCCGGCTCACCCCGCAGATGCGCAGCGTCATCGACCGCATGGAGCGCGCCGGCCGGCCGCCCCTGCACACGCTGCCCCCGGCCGAGGCCCGCGCCGCCTACGAGGCCGGCGCCGGCGTGCTCGAAGTGCCCAAGGCCGCCCTCGAACGCGTGGAAGACCTGAACATTCCCGCGCGCGACGGCCATGCCTTGCCGGCCCGCCTGTACGCCCCCACGCGCGGTGCGCCGCTGCCGGTGCTGCTGTACCTGCACGGTGGCGGTTTCACCATCGGCAGCGTGACCACGCACGACGTGCTGTGCCGGGAGCTTTCGCGCCTGGCGGGCTGCATGGTGGTGTCGCTGGACTACCGGCTGGCACCGGAGCACCGGTTTCCCACGGCCTCCAACGATGCGTGGGATGCGCTGGCCTGGCTCGCGGCCCAGGCCCAAGCGCTGGGTGCCGACCCGGCGCGCATCGCCGTCGGGGGCGACAGCGCGGGCGGCACGCTGTCCGCCGTCAATGCCATCCTGGCGCGCGATGCCGGCCTGCCGCTCGCGCTGCAGTTGCTGTTCTATCCCGGCTGCACCGCCCACCAGGACACGCCCTCGCACGCCGCGTTCGCCCACGGCCTGGTGCTGGAGGAGCCCGCCATCACCTGGTTCTTCGGCCACTACGTGCGCGGGCCGGCGGACCGCGACGACTGGCGCTTCGCTCCGCTGAACGCGCCCGACGTCGACGGCGTGGCGCCGGCCTGGATCGGGCTGGCCGAATGCGATCCGCTGGTGGACGAGGGCGTGGCGTACGCCGACAAGCTGCGTGCCGCCGGCGTGGCGGTCGATCTGGAGATCTACCGCGGCGTGACGCACGAGTTCATCAAGATGGGCCGCGCGATCCCGGAAGCCCGCCAGGCGCATGCGGATGCGGCGCAGGCGCTGCGCACGGCGTTCGGGCTGGCCTGAGCGGGGGCGGCCGTGCCGGCTCAGCGCTTCTTGCAGGAGGCGGTGATCAGCTTGCGCGCCGGCTCGCCGGGGATGCCGGCGAAGGACACCGGCGCCTCGTCTTCCTTGAACTCCTCGCGCGCGGTCACGGGGCCTTGCCACACGGGCTCGGCGTAGTAGTTCAGGGCCAGGTACCACCCCTTTTGCGTGCCGCAGTCGATCACGGCCACGCCCTTGAACGAGCGGTAGGGGTGCTTGCGGTAGCTGGAGCGCTGGGTGCTGCGCGACACGCGCACTTCCATGGTGAACTGGTTCTGCCAGGGAATCTGCGTGGGGTTGATCTGCACCAGGTCGCCGGTCTTGTCTTCCGGAAAGCCCTGGATCGTGAGCCATTCTTCGTCGGTTTGCGCGTGTGCCTGGGCCGCCAGGAGCAGGACCGCTAACAGGGCAGGGCGAAGGGGGGACACGGGGCCTCCAAGGATGGGGTGCAAACGATGCAGCGGCGAATCTTATGCGATCTGCGCCGCCCCGCATTGACGTGGATCAAGGGGGCAAAGCCGCATCAGGGTAATCCTGCGAAGGGGCGCGCTGCTGCGCTCCCTAAAATCGGTTGCGCTGCAAACCATCAAAATCATGGGTGCCTCGCACCCCAGGAGCCCGCTGTGCCAGAAACCACGTCCCCCCCAACCCCCTCGACCGCACAGCAGAGGATCATCAAGAAGTACCCCAACCGCCGGCTGTACGACACCTCCACCTCCACCTACATCACCCTGGCCGAGGTCAAGCAGCTCGTGATGGCGGGCGAGCAGGTGGTGGTGCGCGATGCCAAGACCAGCGAAGACCTCACGCGCAGCATCCTGCTGCAGATCATTCTGGAAGAGGAAGCCGGCGGCGCGCCCATGTTCACCGAGGCCGTGCTGGCCAACATCATCCGTTTCTACGGCCACGCCATGCAGGGCTTCATGGGTGCCTACCTGGAAAAGAACGTACAGGTGTTCACCGACATCCAGGCCAAGATGGCCGAACAGTCCAAGGGCATCACGCCCGAGATGTGGTCGCAGTTCATGAACCTGCAGTCGCCCATGTTCAAGGGCATCATGGGCAGCTACGTGGACCAGTCGCAGGCCATCTTCACGCAGATGCAGGAGCAGATGCAAAAGCAGACCGAGCAGATGCTCGGCGCCTTCGGCATCAAGCGCTGAAGGCGGGCCCCAGAGCCCGGGGGAGGGCCTGGGAGCCGTAGCCCTGGGCCCGTGTGGCCGCGTCGGCCATGGACGGACTTCGCCCAGCGCAGTGGCGCGCCGTCAGTCCTGCACGTGGGATTTCCGGTGGGCGTCCTGAAAGATCCGATGGATCAGTTCCCGGAACCACTTGTGCCCCGGATCGTGGTCGTTGCGCGGATGCCAGACGGCGTCGATGGACAGCGCCAGCTCCGGCAACGGCATGGGGAAGGCAACGCAATTCGATCCGGAAAGCACGCTGTCCATCCAGTGCGCCGGCATCGCTGCGATCAGGTCGGTGGATTCGATCACCGGCACCATGCCCTGCCACGTGGGCACCTGCACCATGACCCTGCGTGCCAGACCGCGTTCGGCCAGCAGTTCGTCCAGGATGTTGCTGCCCACCCCTGACACCTTGAGGTGCCCCAGTTCGAGGTACTTTTCCAGCGTGAGCGGGGTGGAGGCGGCAGGGTGGCCCTTTCGCATCAGCACCATCCAGCGGTCATCCAGGATGCGCCGCGAGGCCGAAAGAACGGAGTGCCCCCGCGACACCGAGAGCCTGATTTCCACCCCTTCGTACTCGACGCGGTCCGACGGCTGGCGCATCTCGAATGACTGCACCGACAGGCTGATGCCGGGAGCCACGGAACACAGCTCGGTGCACAGGCGCGGTAGCAAGAGGACCCCCACGTAGTCGGACACGCGCAGAAGAAACGTTCTGCGCGCCGTGCCGGGATCGAACGCGCCGGCCACGCCGATGGCGTTCTCGATTTCGCTGAAAGCCTTGCGGAAACGCGTCGCCAGGCGAACGGCTTCCGGGGTGGGAACCATGCCCTCTGCCGTGCGCAGCATCAGCGGGTCATTGAACTGCTCGCGCAGGCGCCGCAGTGCGTGGCTGACGGCGGAAGAGGTCAGGTTGAGCCGGGCCGCCGCCTTGGCCACGCTGCGCTCCTCCACCAGCGCCTCGAACATCACTAGCAGGTTGAGATCGATTTTGCGCAGGTTGACGACCGCGCGGTCCTGATGGGTAAGGGGTTGAATATCGTTCATCTTGATGATGATGGTAATGAATTTGACTAACCACCCCTGCGGCAAAAACAATCCGGTCAGCAGTTCAACCCGACCGTTTGGAATCCATGCCCATCACAGACCGCCACGGCGCGACCCATCAGGCGCCGCCTGGTGAAACAGAAAGAGTCTTTCCGCAAGGGGCGTGCGACACGCACCTTCACGTCTTCGGATCCCCCGGCGAATTTCCGTTCATCGCCGAGCGCGCCTACACCCCGCCACCTGCCACGATCGAGCAGTACTGGTCTGCCTACCGCCCTTTGGGAATGGACCGGTGCGTTCTGGTGCAGCCCAGCGTGTATGGGCGCGACCACTCGCTCTTGAAGCGGACATTGGGCGACGCGGCCGCGGGCAGCATGCGCGGCGTGGCCGTGATCTTCGAGGACACGCCAGACACCGAGATGGAGGAACTTCACCGGCTGGGCGTGCGGGGGGCTCGATGCAATGCGCTGTTCAGCGGGGGCGTTTCGATCGCCAGCGTGCAGTCGATTGCCGATCGGGTGAAAGGGCTGGGTTGGCACATCCAGCTGCTCGTCGACATCGATGAAGACATCCGCCTCGTCCAGGGCCTCGCCGAGAGTGGCACGACCGTGGTGGTGGACCACTTCGGCCACCCCTCGGACTGCAGCGACATCGACAGCCGGGGCATCCGGAGCCTGCGGAGCCTGATGCGGGAAGGGTGCGCCTGGGTCAAGTTCTCGGGCGCCTACCGGATCTCTGCGGCAGCGTCCGGCGTGGACCCTGCCGTGCTGCCGCTGGCGCACAGCCTGGTGCAGGCCAATCCCCACCGCATCGTCTGGGGATCGGACTGGCCCCACCCCGGCATCGACGCCACGTCCATCGCCAGCGCGGAACTGGCGAGCCTCATCACCCACTGGTTTCCCGAGGAAATCAGGCGCAAGGCGCTGGTCGACAACCCGACCCGGCTTTATTGGGAAGACTGATTTTTCTAAAAAGGAGACATGGCATGTTCAATGCACCATCCAGCCGCAGAGGCTTTTTGCAAGGCGCCGCATCGCTCGCGGCATGTTCCATGGCCTTCCCGGCCGGGGCCCAGAACCGCTTTCCCTGGAAGCCGATCACGCTGGTGGTGCCCTTCGCGCCCGGAGGGAATGTGGACATCGTCGCGCGCTCGCTGGGCGTGCCGCTGACCAAGTGGGTAGGGCAGTCCGTGATCGTGGACAACCGTGCGGGCGGCGGGGGCGCCGTCGGAACGAGCACGGTGGCGCGGGCCGAGGCCGACGGGCACACCTTGCTGGTGGCAACGCCCGGGCAGTTGGGCACCCTTCCGGAAATCATCAAAACGCCGTACAAGGCCGACAGTCTGGTGCCGGTGGCGGTGCTCAGCCGCACACCGGTCGTCGTGGTCGTGCGTGCCAACGACCCGCGGTTCAAGACCGCGGCCGATTTCATCAAGGCCGTGAAGTCCACGAGCCAGGGCGTGACGGTCGGCCACGCGGGGCCGGGCTCTCCCAACCACCTGGCGTTGCTCCAGTTCGAGGATTCCGCCCAGGCCCAGGTCAATGCAGTGCCCTACAAAGGATCGGGGCCGGCGTTGGTGGACCTGATGGGGGGCCAGATCGACGCGGTGATCGATCAGATCACCAGCTCCACCCCGCACATCAAGGGTGGCGCGCTCCGCGCACTGATGGTGCTGGGTCCGCAGGCGGGCGGGCTGCTCGCGAGCGTGCCGACGCAGGCCCAACTGGGCTTGCCGGTGTTCGATGCGACCACCTTCGTCGGGGTCTTCGCGCCCAAGGCGACGCCTGCCGCCAACGTTGCCAGCCTGCATGAATGGATGACCAAATCGGTGGCCCAGCCGGAGTTCACCAACGTGATCCGGGATCTGGGCAGCGAGCCGGTGGGGGAGGGCGGTGCCGCGCTGCAACGGCTGGTGAGTGCCGAGGTCGCCCTGGCCACGCGAATGGTCAAGCAGGGACGGCTCAAAGCCGACTGAGCCGTAAGGTGGTTGGCGTGAGGCCCGGCCGCGCCCAGCCTGCCGAGGCCATCGCCCCCCGCCCTTTCGATGCACCGCGTTCGACCCTTGACGGGGCCACGCGGCGCAGGGCGCTCTTTTCGTCATCGCAGGACCCTGAAATTGATTGCAATCATTCCAGCCCCGGCGCCGCTGGACGGCGACTACCCGCGTTTTCTTCATGCATTGGCCGCCGAGGGTTTCCGGGGCGAAATCACATCGCAATACGCGGACCGCACCGTTCTGGCGACAGACAACTCGATCTATCAGCGGCTGCCCCAGGCCGTGGTCTTCCCGCGGGATGCCGCGGACGTCGAAACACTCTCGAAGCTGCTCGCCAGGCCGGAGCACCGGCGGGTGGTGGTTTCTCCGCGGGGCGGCGGCACGGGCACCAACGGGCAATCCCTGACCGATGGCATCGCCGTGGATCTTTCCCGGCATCTCAACCAGATCCTGTGGATCGATCCCGTGCGCAGGGTGGCCCGGGTGCAGGCCGGCGTCGTCAAGGACCAGTTGAATGCGGCGCTGAAAGCGCATGGATTGTTCTTTGCCCCCGAGCTGTCCACGTCCAACCGCGCCACGATCGGCGGCATGATCAACACCGACGCCAGCGGCCAGGGCAGTTGCACTTACGGCAAGACCCGCGACCACGTGCAACTGCTGGACATGGTCCTGCTGGGGGGCGTGCGGTTTGCCAGCCGGTCGGTCGATGCCGAGGAGCTGCCTTTGCAATTGAAGGAAAGCGGCCTGGTGGGCGATGTCTGGCGCTGCGCGCACCGGATCGCCACGGAGCATGCCGAGCTGATCGAGGCGCGCTTTCCCAAGCTCAATCGCTGCCTGACCGGCTATGACCTGGCGCACCTGAAAGAGCCCGGCGGTCGCTTCAACCTCAACAGCGTTTTGTGTGGGGCGGAGGGCTCGCTGGGCTTCGTCGTCGAGGCGGAAATCGGCCTGCTGCCCATCCCCCGCCATTCCATGCTGGTCAATGTGCGTTACGCTAGCTTCATGGACGCGCTGCGCGATGCAAGGGTGTTGATGGAGCACCGCCCGTTGTCGATCGAGACGGTCGATTCGCGGGTCTTGATGCTGGCGATGGAGGACATCGTCTGGCAGGACGTGGCGGAATACTTCCCTGCCCAGGCCGACCCGGCGCCGACGCGTGGCATCAACCTGGTCGAATTCTGCGGGGACTCGGAGGACGAGGTGCGCACCCGCGTGGCGGCCTTCACCGGGCACCTTGCCTGCAACCCCACCGTGAGCCGCATCGGCCACACCATCGCATCGGGCCGCGCGGCCGTCGAGAAGGTGTATGCGATGCGCAAGCGTGCCGTCGGCCTGCTGGGCAACGTGCAGGGCGAGGCCCGGCCCCAGCCCTTCGTCGAAGACACGGCCGTGCCGCCAGAGAAGCTCGCCGACTACATCGAAGAGTTCAGGGCATTGCTGGACCGGCATGGGCTGAGCTACGGCATGTTCGGCCACGTGGATGCGGGTGTGCTGCACGTCCGGCCCGCCCTGGATCTGAAGGACCCCGCCCATGCGGCGTTGATCCGTAGCATTTCCGACGAGGTCGCCGGGCTGACCCTGAAATACGGTGGCGTGCTCTGGGGCGAGCACGGCAAGGGAGTCCGGTCCGAATACGCGCCGAAGTATTTCGGCCCCCTGTATGCCGCACTGCAGTCGCTCAAGGTGGCATTCGATCCGCACAATCAGCTCAATCCGGGAAAGATCGCCACGCCCGCAGGCCAGAGTGCCCGGCTGCTGCGCATCGATGAGGTGCCGTTGCGTGCCGACGCCGATCGTCAGATCGACGAGCGGGTGTGGCAGAGCTATGCCAGCGCCGTCCATTGCAACGGCAATGGCGCTTGCTACAACTTCGATCCGGACGACGCGATGTGCCCGTCATGGAAGGCCACGCGCGAACGCAGGCACTCCCCGAAAGGGCGTGCCTCGCTGCTGCGCGAGTGGCTTCGCTTGCAGGGCCAGGCGGGGGTGGATGTTCTGGCGGTGGCTGCGCGGCAACCCTCATTCCTTTCCGGATTGGCCAGGCGCTGGCGCAATAGCCGCGAGTGCGCTGCTAATGGAATGGACCGTTCCAACGACTTTTCCCACGAGGTGTACGAGGCGATGTCAGGTTGCCTGGCGTGCAAGTCGTGCGCGGGGCAATGCCCTGTCAAGGTCAACGTTCCGGACTTCCGTGCGCGCTTTCTGGCGCTGTATCACACGCGGTATGGAAGGCCGTTGAAGGACTACCTCATCGGCTCGCTCGAATTCAGCGTTCCCTATCTGGCACGCATTCCACGGCTCTACAACGGTGCCATGTCCAATGCGCTGGTGCGCCGGATGCTGGAGCGCCATGCAGGCATGGTGGACAGCCCGTTGTTGAGCCGCTTCGACTTCCAGGCCACGTTGAACCGCTGGGGCGTGCGCCGGGCCACGCCATCGTTGCTGGCCGCGCTGACGGACGCGCAACGCGCCCAGTCCGTGATCCTGGTGCAGGACGCTTTCACGCGCTACTTCGAGACGCCCGTGTTTTCCGCGTTCATCGAGCTGGCGTCCCGGCTGGGGTACACGGTCTGGCTGGCCCCTTTCATGCCCAACGGCAAGCCGCTTCATGTGCTGGGCTTTCTGCAGGCCTTCGATCGAACGGCGTCCAAAAATGCGGAGATGCTTGGCGCTCTGGCATCGCATGGCGTGCCGCTGGTCGGCCTCGATCCTGCCATGACGCTTGTGTACCGCCAGGAATACGCGAAGCTGCCGTCTTTGCAAAAGCCGCCGGGCGTGCTGCTTGCGCAGGAATGGCTGCTGCAAGCCCTGCCCGTGCGGGCGTCCGGATCTCCTTCGGGGGACTTTCAGCTACTGAACCACTGCACCGAAAAAACGACTGCCCCTGCCGCCGCAGCGCTGTGGCCCCAGGTCTTCGCCCGTGCCGGTTTGAAGCTCAGTCCGCGGGCCAGTGGCTGCTGCGGCATGTCGGGAACCTACGGACACGAAAGCCGGAACGTGCAGACCTCGCGCCTCATCTACTCCCAATCGTGGGGTCCGATATTGAACGCCGAGCCGGCGCGAGAGACGGAGTTCCTGGCCACCGGCTATTCCTGCCGCAGCCAGGCCAGGCGGATGGACGACCGGCGTTTGCGGCATCCCGTGGAAGTCCTGCTTCAGTTCTATGCACAGCGAGAAACTTCCGCTCCTGTCGGCACGGCCTGCTGAGCGCGTGCATCCGGCCGCTTTTCACCTGCCAGTGCACAACCGGCAAATCAAAGTATGATGGTCGTCATGCGAAAAGAAAAGACCAATGCCCGGACCGCTGCCAAAGAGGCCTCGCACGAGCGCATCGTGCAGGCCGCTGCGCGCGCCATCCGGCGCAGCGGCTATGACGGCACCGGCGTGGCCGACATCATGAAAGAGGCGGGTTTGACGCACGGTGCGTTCTATGCCCATTTCGAGTCCCGCGAAGCCATGCTGGCCGAAGCGGCAGACCGTGCCGGAGCCGAAGCCAACGCCGCCGCTGCGCGCATCGTCGCAGCCGTGCCGCCAGAGCAGTCCTTGCAAGCGCTGATGCAGATCTATCTGTCCAAAGAGCATCTGGTGGCTATCGAGACAGGCTGCCCGGTTTCCGCCCTGGGCTCCGAGATGCCGCGCCAATCGCCCGAAGTGCGTCGCGCGGCCACGCTCCGCATTAAGGAGATGATCGATCTGGTGGCCCGTCAGTCGCCCGATTGGGGACAGCCTGGGGCCCACGAGCGCGCGTTGGTGACCGTGGCCACCATGGTGGGCACGTTGGTGCTGGCCCGTGCCGTCGATGATGCGGCGTTGTCGGACTCGCTGTGCAGCGCCGCGTTGAAGAGCCTGGCCCCGTCCGGTGCGTGAGCCCACCGGACTTTTTTTGCTCATAAATATGATGGTCATCATTTCAAAAGGCCTGTCAGCCAATGCTGCCGGGTTCGTCATTTGCACTGCCTGGAAAAAGGAAACCCCATGAAAGCTTTCGTCCTGGACCGCTACGGAAAAAAAGAGCGCTTGCGTGCGGCCGATGTGCCTGAGCCGGACTTGCGTGACGACGAGGTGCTGATCCAGGTTCATGCGACCGCCGTGAACCTGCTGGATGCCAAGATCCGCAATGGCGAGTTCAAGCTCATCCTGCCGTATCGCACCCCCTTCGTCCTGGGCCACGATGTGGCCGGCGTGGTGGCGCGTGTCGGACCGCGTGTCCACCAGTTCAAGGTGGGCGACGAGGTGTACGCCAGGCCCGATGACTTGCGCATCGGCACGTTCGCCGAATTCGTGGCCGTGAAGGAAGACTCGGTGGCGATGAAGCCCAGGAACCTCACCATGGAGGAGGCTGCGTCCATCCCCCTGGTGGGCTTGACGGCTTGGCAGGCGCTGGTCGAAAAGGCAAAGCTCAAGAAGGGGCAGAAGGTTTTCATCCAGGCAGGCTCCGGGGGCGTGGGCACGTTTGCCATCCAATTGGCCAAGTACCTGGGCGCGACGGTTGCCACCACCACCAGCACCGGCAACGTCGCTCTGGTGAAGCGCCTGGGCGCGGATGTCGTCATCGACTACAAGAACGAAGCCTTTGAAGACCACCTGAGTGGTTACGACGTGGTGCTGAACAGCCAGGATGGCAAGGCCTTGGCGAAGTCCCTGGGCGTGCTCAAGCCGGGTGGAACCCTCGTTTCCATCTCGGGGCCACCGGACCCGCGTTTCGCCGAAGGCATCCAAGCCCCATGGTGGGTGAAGCAGGTGATGGGCGTCCTCAGCTCTGGCGCCCGCAGGCAAGCCCGGCGCCTCGATGTCGCCTACGCATTCCTGTTCATGAAGGCCAGCGGAAGCCAGTTGCGGCAGATCACGCCGCTGATCGAGTCGGGCGCCATCAGTCCGGTGATCGACCAGGTCTTCCCCTTCGAATCCACCAACGATGCCCTGGCATACGTCGAAAGCGGCCGAGCCAAAGGCAAGATGGTCATCAAGGTTCGATGAACCGTTCCATCGAACCACATCGCACGTCCGTGAATATGACGATCGTCATTTGAAATCTCAATCCAACCCTTTGGAGCTCCCCATGCACATTGAAAACTCCGTCGTCCTCGTCACGGGCGCCAACCGCGGCATCGGCCTTGCCTTCGCGCGCGAACTGCTTGCGCGAGGTGCTCGCAAGGTTTACGCCGCCGCGCGTGATGCTGCTACCGTCACCTTGCCCGGCGTGCAGGCCCTGCGGCTCGACGTCACCAAGCCCGAGGAGGTCGCTGCTGCGGCACAGCAGGCCGCCGACGTGAACCTGGTGATCAACAACGCGGGCATTGCCCAGCCGGGTGGTTTTCTGGATCAGGACAGCGACGCGGTGGCGCGCCGCTTGTTCGAGACGAACTTCTTTGGTGTGCTGAACATGAGCAAGGCATTTGCGCCCGTGCTCCAGGCGAATGGCGGTGGCGCACTGCTCAACGTTCTGTCGGTGGCGTCTTGGGTCAATGGTGGCGAGCTGGCCGCTTACTCGGCCAGCAAGTCGGCGGCGTGGTCGTTGACCAACGCACTGCGCCATGAGCTGGCCGGGCAGAAGACCCAGGTGCTGGGCCTGCACATGGCGTATGTGGACACCGACCTCACCAAGGGTTTCGAGGTCCCGAAAAGCAGCGCCGAGGAGATCGTGCAGCGTGCGCTCGACGGACTGGAGGCCGGCGCCGATGAGGTATTGGCCGATGCGCTCACCCAGCAGGTGAGGCAGGGCCTGACAGCGCCGCGCCCAGTCTACCTGCCCCAGGCACTTTGAGCCCCGGTCACACCGGCATGCCACTCGACACACTCCCTGCGCCTGCCGTGAAGAGTGGCGCCAGCGCGTGATCACGGCGCCCGTGGTGAGAAGCGGGGGCTTTGGAACACAGCATGCCCGGTGCCTTGATGGCCGAGTCGATGCCAGACAGAGCCTCGGAACCCATGATTTCAAGGGTGGAGATGCAGCGCAGCTGAGGTCAATTCCTGGCCTCATTTACAATGTCCGGTTATCTTGCCCGCCGGGCCGTCCTGCGAAACCCAAATGAAATCAGATACTTACGATGAAATCGCGACGCCAGAGACGATGAAGGTCCCCAAGGTAGGCTTCGTCAGTCTTGGCTGCCCCAAAGCCCTGACCGACTCCGAACTGATCCTCACGCAGCTCAGTGCCGAGGGCTACCAGACCTCCAAGACTTTCGAAGGTGCCGATCTCGTCATCGTCAACACCTGTGGCTTCATCGACGATGCCGTCAAAGAAAGCCTGGACACCATCGGCGAGGCGCTGGCCGAGAACGGCAAGGTCATCGTCACCGGCTGCCTGGGTGCACGGTCCGGCGACGGTGGCGGGAACCTGGTGCGGCAAATGCACCCCAGCGTGCTGGCCGTCACCGGCCCCCATGCCACGCAGGAGGTGATGGATGCCGTCCACCTCAACCTGCCCAAGCCGCACGACCCGTTCATTGACCTGGTGCCGGGCAGCTTCGGCGTGGCGGGCATCAAGCTCACGCCCAAGCACTACGCATACCTCAAGATCAGCGAGGGCTGCAACCACCGCTGCACCTTCTGCATCATCCCCTCCATGCGCGGCGACCTCGTCTCGCGTCCCATCGGCGATGTGCTGAGCGAGGCCAAGGCTTTGTTCGAAGGCGGCGTCAAGGAACTGCTGGTCATCAGCCAGGACACCTCGGCGTTCGGCGTCGACGTGAAGTACCGCACGGGTTTCTGGGACGGCAAGCCCGTCAAGACCCGCATGCTGGAGCTGGTGCAGACCCTGGGCGAGATCGCCGAGCCCTACGGCGCCTGGGTGCGCCTGCACTACGTGTACCCCTACCCGAGCGTCGATGAGGTCATCCCCCTCATGGCCACGGGCAAGGTGCTGCCGTACCTGGACGTGCCGTTCCAGCACAGCCACCCGGACGTGCTCAAGCGCATGAAGCGCCCCGCCAGCGGCGAGCGCAATCTGGAGCGCATCCTGCGTTGGCGTGAGGCCTGCCCCGAAATCGTCATCCGCAGCACCTTCATCGCCGGCTTTCCGGGCGAGACCGAAGAAGAGTTCCAGCACCTCCTGGACTTCGTGCGCGAGGCGCAGATCGATCGTGCAGGCTGCTTTGCCTACAGCGACGTGAACGGCGCGGTGGCCAATGAACTGCCCGGCATGCTGCCCATCGAGCTGCGCGAAGAGCGCCGCGCGCGCTTCATGGCCGTGGCCGAGGAAGTGTCCGCCGCCAAGCTGCGCAGCCGCGTGGGCGCCACCATGCAGGTGCTGGTCGACTCCGCCCCCGCGCTGGGCAGAAAGGGCGGCACCGGCCGCACCTATGCCGATGCGCCCGAGATCGACGGCGTGGTGCACCTGCTGCCGCCCGAGAAGATCAGCAAGACGATGAAGGTGGGCGAGTTCACCCGGGCCCGCATCGTCGGCACGCAGGGACACGATCTGGTCGCACTGCCGATCTGACCGGAGGCGGCGCGGAGCCCGCGCGGGCGGGTCGCCGCGGCGGGCGCAGGCCTGACGGCAGATACCGCCCATCGCGCCGTGCCATGGCGGCGATTGATCGCTCGCCGCATAGCCCGAGCGCGCCGCCATGGCAACCCCACGCCGTCTATCTGCGCAGTAGGCGCGGCGCCATGCCGCGCGTGCCTGCTGCGGGGCCGGGCTACGTATCATCGACCTCCCATGCCCATGTTCCCCTTGCCGCGCACCGCCACCGCGCCTTTCTGCCCGTCCGAAGTCAAGGGCAGCGTCCAGGTGGACCCCGGCCTCCCGTTTTCCAAAAAGCTGCTGCGCTATGCAGGGCCGGGCCTGCTGGTCTCGGTGGGCTACATGGACCCCGGCAATTGGGCGACGGACATCGAGGCCGGCTCGCGCTTCGGCTACGGGCTGCTCTTCGTCGTGCTGCTGGCAAGCCTCGCCGCCATGCTGCTGCAGACCCTGTGCGTGCGCCTGGGGCTGGTGGCGCGCCGGGACCTGGCCCAGTTGTGCCGCGAGCGCTATTCCCCCGCCGTGAACCGGTGTCTCTGGCTGGGGGCGGAACTGGCGATCGTGGCCTGCGACTTGGCCGAGGTGCTGGGCAGCGCGCTGGCGCTGCACCTGCTGTTCGGTGTGTCGATTCCGGTGGGCATCGCCATCACGGCCTTTGACACCTTGCTGGTGCTGGGCTTGCAGGGCGCGGGTTTTCGGCGGGTGGAGGCCATCGTGCTGGCGCTGGTGGCCACCATCGCCGCGTGCTTTGCGGTGGAGCTGGCGTTCTCGCAGCCGATCTGGTCGCAGGTGGCGATGGGCTTCGTGCCCAGCCTGGAACGCCTGCAGCAGCCCGGGGCGCTGTACCTGGCCATCGGCATCGTGGGCGCCACGGTCATGCCGCACAACCTGTACCTGCACTCGTCCATCGTGCAGACCCGGCTGGTGGCCGACACCGATGCGGCGCGGCGCGAGGCCATTCGTTTCTGCACCTGGGATGCCGTGGTGTCGCTGTCGCTTGCGCTGCTGGTGAACGCGGCCATCATGGTGCTGGCCGCCAGTGCCTTCCACCATAGCGGCCACCGCGACGTGGCCGACATCGCCGACGCCTACCACCTCATCGAACCCCTGGTGGGCAGCGCCCTCGCGGCCGCGCTCTTCGGCATCGCGCTGCTGGCCTCGGGCCAGAGTTCGACCTTCACGGGCACCATCGCCGGGCAGATCGTGATGGAAGGATTCCTGGATCTCAAGATTCCCTGCTGGCAGCGGCGCCTCATCACGCGGGGCCTGGCGCTGGTGCCGGCTTTCGTGGGCGTGTGGTGGCTGGGCGATGCGGGTGTGGGCAAGATGCTGGTGCTCAGCCAGGTGGTGCTGAGCTTTCAGCTGCCCTTCGCGATGTGGCCGCTGATCCGGTTCAGCAGCAGCCCCGAGGTGATGGGCCGCTTTGCCACCGGACGGACCCTCCGGCTGGCGGCCTGGGGGCTGTTCGCCGTGATCTCGCTGGCGAACCTCTGGCTGGTGACGGCGGTGTTCGGCTGAGAGAGGCCGCTTCCGCCAGAAGCTGCCGCTGCGGCCCCCTGCTTGATTGGTCGGCTCAGTTGGTGGGATAGGCCGTCAGCAGGATCCATTTGCCGCCGACCACTTCGAAGTCGAGCTGGATGTTGGAGAACTGCGATTTCGTCTTGGTGGTGCATTCGCCGTTGGCGTTGGCAGCGGTGCAGTTGAAGCCGCCGATCAGGTCTTTTTTCAGCACGCTGTAGACCGTCACCTTCTGCCGTGCATGCGTGCCGGAGCAGTCGACGGCCGTGCCCTTGTATTTTTTCGGGTCCTGGTAGTTGTTCCAGAAGCCGCTGTATTCCCCCACGCTGGAGAACAGCGTCTTGTCCTTCTGGCTGGAGCCCTTGGGCGGCGTCGCGCCGAAGACGTGCTGGTTGAGGTGGCCGCCATCGGCGTTGTTGTTGGCCGAGACGGCGCTGTGCTGCACGGTCGCGATGGCGCGGCATTCCACGGCGTGGGCAGTTCGGCTGAGGCCCGGTGCCATGAGCAGCGCGGCCATGGCGGACAGCGCGAAGGGGGCGGTGGACGAAAAAAAGCGGATCGAATGCATGCGGGCTCCCTGGATGTTATGTAAGGAAATCATTGCCGGAAGGCCTTGCAGTTGCCCACCCCAAGCCCCTGTGCCATGGCGGGCCTGAATGCTGGCAAGGGGTGCGGGCCTGTCGGCCTTCCGGTGACTCCATTCTGGAAAGACTCCCCTTGCAGCGCTCTGAAGATTGCGTGAATCCTCCTGAAATGGGCTGAAGCGCGGCAGCGCACGTTTTGTGCGCGTGGCTATCGCGGCGCTGGGGGGCGTCCAGCCATGCGCCATCCAAAGTTCATCCCTGCCACGGCCATGAGGATGGCGACGGCCCCACCGACCTGCGTGGGGCTCAGCCGATGGCCGAAGGCCCACGCGTCCACCCCGATGGCCACGATGGGATAGATGAACGACAGAACGCCCACCATCGACGTCGATAACTTCTGTATGGCGCTGTACAGGAGCGTGGACATCAGGCCCGTGTGAATGAATCCGATCGCCAGCAGCAAACCCCAGGTGGGTAGCGTCGATCCGCCCGTCGGGGCCTGGGCGAACGGCAGCAAAAGCAGGGTGCCGACGATGAGCTGGATCAGGACGATCAGGCGGGGCGGCACGCCGCTCAGCTTTTTGGTGATCGCGGCCGCCATGGCGTAGAAGAACGCGGCGGCCAGTGCCAGTCCGACGCCTTCCAGATAGCCGGAGGGCGGCGCGCCCCACTGTCCACCGCCGACGACGATGAGCACGAGGCCGCCGAACGCGATGCCCAGCCATCCTGCCTGCGACGCGGTCAGCTTTTCTCCGAAGAACAGCGCGCCCAGCGCCACGAGCATGAAGGGCTGGGTGTGGTAGGTCACGGTGGCAATCGCGATGGATGCGTGCGAGTAGGCGGCAAAGAGCAGGTCCCAGCTGGCCGCCAGGGCGATGCCGCCGAGTGCGGCCATGCCGGCTTGCCTGCGGCCGATGTTCCATCGCTCCGGCTGGCCCGGAAGGAGACAGAGCATCAGCAGCGCCACGGCACCGAACGCGCAGCGCCAGAAGACCACTGCGCCGGCAAGCATTCCGGTCTGCAGCACCAGCCAGCCCACCGTGCCGGCGATGACCATGGCGGTGGTCATCTCCAGCGTCCCTGCCGTTTTCGGATGCATGAATCGTTGCCTGTGTGGATTGCCCAGTCGCCTGGACAAGGGGTCGGAATGATGCGGGTCGTTCTTTAAAAAGAACGAACGAGCGGTATGATGAACTTGCTTCATTCGTTCGTCAAGTCGAACGATTGTTCTTTTTGACGAGATAGGATGACCATCTCTTGACCACCAGTCCTTCACCCATCCGCCTGTTGGCCGCGGCCGTGCGCCGCGAGCGCGAGCGCCTCGGCCTGTCCGTGTCCGAACTCGCCAAACGGGCGGCCATCGCCAAATCGACGCTCTCCCAACTGGAGGCGGGCGTCGGCAATCCGAGCCTGGAAACGCTCTGGGCGCTCGCCACGGCGCTGAATGTGCAAGTGACGCAATTGATCGCCCAGCCCAGAACCCATGTACAGGTCATTCGGGCCCATGAGGGGGTGGCGCTGGCTTCGGAGCAGGCAAATTACGCGGCGACCCTGCTGGCGGTGTGCCCTGCCGGCGTGCAGCGCGATCTCTATCGCCTAGTGGTCCAGCCCGGCGCACCCAGGACTTCCGAGCGCCACTTGCCGGGCACGGTGGAGCACGTCGTCCTGTGCAGCGGACGCGCCCGGCTGGGGCCGGTCGGCCATCTGGTGGAACTCGGCCCGGGGGACTATGCCAGCTACTCGGCGGATGAAACGCATGTGTTCGAAGCGCTGGAACCCCAGACGACGGTGGTCATGCTGATCGAGCACACATGACATGGACTGGCCCACCGGAAATGAAAAAGGGCACCGGCCGAAGCGGGTGCCCTTTGGGGATCGAAAGTCGATCCGGATCGATCAGACGCGCTTGCGGTACTCGCCCGTGCGGGTGTCGATTTCGATCTTGTCGCCCTGGCTCACGAACAGGGGCACGGGCACTTCGAAGCCGGTGGCGATCTTGGCGGGCTTGAGCACCTTGCCGGACGTGTCGCCCTTGACGGCGGGTTCCGTCCAGGTGACTTCGCGTTCCACGCTGGTGGGCAGTTCGACCGAGATGGCCTTGCCGTCGTAGAACACCACTTCGACGGTCATGCCGTCTTCCAGGTAGTTCAGTGCGTCGCCCATGTTCTCGGCTTCGACTTCGTACTGGTTGAACTCGGTGTCCATGCAGACGTACATCGGGTCGGCGAAGTAGGAGTAGGTGCACTCCTTCTTGTCCAGGATGACGTTGTCGATCTTGTCGTCGGCCTTGAACACGTTTTCGGTGCCGAAGTTGCCGATCAGGCTCTTGAGCTTCATGCGGACCGTGGCGGCGCCGCGGCCGCCGCGTGCGTATTCGGTCTTCAGGACGACCATCGGGTCCTTGCCGTGCATGATCACATTGCCGGCGCGGATTTCTTGAGCGATTTTCATAGCAGATTGCTGGGCTGGGGTTGAAGCCGCTCTACGCGCCGGGGCGCTGCGGGCGCTGCCTGAGAGGTGCAGCGCAAGGTCCGAGCGCCAGCGCATGTTCCGCGGCGGGATGCGCCGGCCGGCCACTTCGTCAGAAAGTGCCGCCTTGGGTTGGCGCAAAACCGTGGATTTTAGCTTTTTTCGGCCACGAACCCCAGCAGTTGGGTCAACAGATCGTCCTGCGCGAGCAGCCGTGCGCGCGCCGCCTGCACGGTCGCGCGCCATTCCTGCAGCGTGGCGGCGTCCAGGGCGGGTAGGGGGCTGTCCTGTTCGAGTCCGTTCCACAGCGCGTGGAAACGCCGCAGCGACGGCGGCGCCTGGAGCCAGTCGAGGAACGCGTGCAGCTTGGCATGGTGGGCCTGGTCGTCCTGGGGATAGATGTGCCACACGAAGGGCTGGCCGGCCCACAGGGCGCGCACCAGCGAGTCCTCGCCGCGCACGCAGTTGAAATCGCAGGCCCACAGCATCTCGTCGAACGCCGGCTGGGGGCAGGGAGCGAGGTATGAAATCGATAGCAGACTGCCGGCGTCTTGATTGCGCTGTAAGCCATTTGGGTCCTGATTTTCCAGCGCCTGGACGGCTGCCGTTGCGCGGCCGGGGGTGACGAGCAAATGGGCGCCGGCATGCTGCCGCAACCGGTCGAGCAGCGGAGGCAAGGCGGGTGGCTCGTAGCAAAACAGCGAAACGGCGAAGGCCCCGGCCGCCACGCCGTGGCGGGCACGCCAGCCAGCGCGGTCGAAGGCGGCCTGGCGGTCCATCAACCCCGGTTCGCGCAACAGCCCGCCCGTGCGGCGGGTGAACCCGGGGTAGAAGAACCAGCGCGTGCAGCCCGCGCCGGGGCCGGACATCAGCAGGGAGGGCAGGCGGTGGCTGCGCTCCACATAGCTTTCGGCGCTGAGGTACTCCAAGTTGATCCAAAGGCGTTTTTGGCCTGATGCCCTAGTGGAATATGCCATGGATGCTATGAAATCAGGAGCAATCTCGCAGCCGAACGCCTCGATGACCACGTCGCCCGCGCCGTCGGGCGGGGCCTGCGCAGGCCAGGGCAAGACCTGCACGCCCGGTGCGCCGGCAGGGGCCATCCAGCCCAGTGCGGTGGCGTCGTCCGTCCACAGGCGCACGGCGTGGCCGCGTGCGGCCAGGTCGGCGGCGAGGCGCCAGCACACGCCGATGTCGCCGTAGTTGTCGATGACCTGGCAAAACAGGTCCCAGCGCAGGGGGGAGGCCACGGGGTGCGCAGGGCTCATGCGCCGCCCCCGGCCGGCGCCCGCAGATGCTCCACCAGCAACTGCGCCACGCGCGACAGCGGCTCCCCGGACCGAACGCACAGCGACAGCTGCCGGTGCGCCCACGGCTCGGCCAGGGTGATGGGCCGCAGGGCCAGGGTGGCGCGGTACAACTGGGCGCTGCCGCGGGGCAGCACGCCCACGCCCAGGCCCGCGGACACCATGAGGCACAGCGCGTCGTAGCTGGTCACCTGGATGCGCAGCTTGAGCGGCAGGCCGGCTTCGGCCGCCGCGCGGGTGAGCTGGTTGTTGATGGCGCTGCCCGGGTGCACGCCCACGAAGTCGAACGGCAGCGCATCGGCCAGCCGCACCGAGCGCCGCCGGGCCAGCGGATGGCCGGCGGGGGCGATCAGCACCAGTTCGTCGGTGCGGTAGGGCAGCAGGGCGACGCGCTCTCCGTAGCTGCCGTGGTTGAGGATGCCCACGTCCGCGGCGTTCTCGGCCACCGAATGGGCGATGGCGCTGCTGATCTGCTCCTGCAGCCGCACCTGGACCTGCGGGTGCGCGGCCATGAAGGCCGGCAGCTCGGCTGGCAGGAACTGGGTGATGGCCGAGATGTTGGCCACCACGCGCACGTGGCCCCGCACCCCGGCGCGAAAGTCGCGCATCTGCAGGGCGATGCCATCGAGTTCGTTGAGCACGCCGCGCGCCATGTTCAGCAGTGCATAGGCCGCGTCGGTGGGCTCGGTACCCCGGTTGCTGCGGCTGAAAAGCTCCACCTGCAGGGTGCCCTCCAGCTCGGCCAGGCGCCGACTGGCGGCCGACGGGGCGATGTGCTCGCGCGCCGCGGCGCGGGCGATGGCGTTTTCTTCCATTACCGCCACGAACAGGCGCAGGGAAACCGGGTCGAGCTTCATGGGCGCCGATGGTACTGCCGCCGGGCAGCCGGCCATGCCGGTTTGCGATGGCGGCGTCGCGCATCGGGGTTTTGCGGCGGGCGGGGGGCGCGGCATGATCCGCGCCATTCGAACGAAGGGACGCGACAGGAATGACTACGACGATGGATACGACAGCAGCCCCCGCCGCCCTGGCCGGGGTGCGGGTGATCGAGATGGGCCAGTTGATCGCCGGGCCGTTTTGCGGCAAGACGCTGGGCGAGTTCGGGGCCGATGTGGTGAAGATCGAGGCGCCCGGCGCGGGCGATCCGCTGCGCAACTGGCGGCTGATCAAGGAAGGCACCTCGGTGTGGTGGCAGGTGCAGTCGCGCAACAAGCGTTCGCTGGCGCTGGACCTGCGCCAGCCGGAAGGACAGGACATCGCGCGCCGGCTCATCGCCGAGGCCGATGTGCTGATCGAGAACTTTCGCCCCGGCACGCTGGAGGACTGGGGCATGTCGCCCGAGGCGCTGCATGCGCTCAACCCCGGGCTGGTGATCCTGCGCATCTCGGGCTATGGGCAGACCGGCCCCTACCGCGACCTGCCGGGCTTCGGAATGATCGGCGAGGCGATGGGTGGCCTGCGCCACCTGACGGGCGAGCCCGGCCGCGTGCCGGTGCGCGTGGGCGTCTCCATCGGCGACACGCTGGCGGCGCTGCACGGCGCCGTGGGTGTGCTGACGGCGCTCTACCACCGCAAGGTGAACGGCGGGAAAGGCCAGGTGATCGACGTGGCGCTGCACGAAGCCGTATTCAACGTGATGGAGAGCCTCATTCCCGAGTACAGCGCCTTCGGTGCCGTGCGCGACGCAGCGGGCAGCGCGCTGCCGGGCATCGCGCCGTCCAACGCGTATCCGTGCACCGATGGCTGGGTGCTGGTGGCGGGCAATGGCGACAGCATCTTCAAGCGGCTGATGGAGGCCATCGGCCGGCCCGATCTGGCGGCGGCGCCCGACCTGGGCAGCAATGCCGGGCGGGTGGCCCGGGTGGCGGAGATCGACGCGGCCATCGGCGAATGGACGGCCGGGCGCACCGTGCAGGCGGTGCTGGAGGGCCTGGGCGCTGCCCGCGTGCCCGCCGGCAAGGTTTACACGGCGCAGGACATCGCCGAAGACCCGCACTACCGCGCCCGCGACATGCTGCTGCCGCAGACCACGCGCGACGGCTATGTGGTCGAGGTGCCGGGCATCGTGCCCAAGCTGTCGGGCACGCCGGGAACGATCCGCTCCAGTGCGCCGCACCTGGGCGACGACACCGATGCGGTGCTGGCCGAGGCGGGCCTGACCGCCGAACAGATCGCGCTGCTGCGCAGCAAGGGGGTGATCCAATGACCGAGACTCGGAACCCGTCGAACGGGGCGGATGACACGCGCGAAGCCCGGGCCGGCGTGTGGAGCGGCAACGGCCGCCGCATCCACCTGCATGAAGTGGGAACGCGCGACGGCCTGCAGATGGAGCAGGCCTTCGTGCCCACGGCAGACAAGATCGCTCTGGTCGATGCGCTGTCGGCGGCGGGCCTGTCGAAGATCGAGGTGACGGCGTTCGTCTCGCCCACGGCGATACCGGCGCTGCGCGATGCCGAGATCGTGATGCGCGAGATCGTGCGGCGCCCCGGCACGGTGTACAGCGCGCTGGTGCCCAACGTGCGCGGCGCCGAGCGCGCCATCGAGGCGCACACCGACGAGCTGAACCTGGTCATGTCGGCCAGCGAGACGCACAACCTGGCCAACCTGCGCATGGCGCGCGCGCAATCGTTCGCGGCGCTGTCGCAGGTGGTGGCCACCGCCCAGGCCGCTGGCGTGGCGGTGAACGTGTCGCTGTCGTGCGTGTTCGGCTGCCCCATGGAAGGCGATGTGGCGCAGGCGCAGGTGTTCGGCTGGGTGCAGCGCTTCGCCGACCTGGGCGTGCGCGGCATCACCCTGTGCGACACGACCGGCATGGCGTATCCGACCCAGGTGGCGCATCTCACCGCTGCCGCCCGGGCGCGCTGGCCGGGGGTGGATTTCACGCTGCACTTTCACAACACGCGCGGCATGGGGTTGGCGAACGTGCTCGCCGCCATCGATGCGGGGGCGGACCGTTTCGACGCGTCGCTCGGCGGCCTGGGTGGCTGCCCCTATGCGCCGGGTGCGTCGGGCAACGTGTGCAGCGAGGAGATCGCGCACGCGCTGCAATGGATGGGCTACGACTCGGGCGTGGATCTTTCGCAGCTGATCGCTGCGGCGGCCCGGTTGCCCGGGCTGATCGGCCACGACATTCCCAGCCAGATCGTGAAGGCGGGGCACCGGCTGGACCTGCACCCGGTGCCGGACGGCTTCGAGGCGATCCGCGAACGGGCACGGGCGCGCGAAGCCGCCTGAACGCCGGGCGGCAGCGGCTTTCCTGCGGGAAGGCCCGCGGGCCGGCGCGGCGCGATGCATCGACAAAAACCCAAGGAGACAACAAGGATGGACACGCATTCACTCTCGCGCCGCGCGGCGCTGGGCACGCTGCTGTGCGGCATGGCGGGCACGGCCCTGGCGCAGGCGGGCTACCCCCAGCGCGCGATCACCCTCGTGGTGCCGCAGCAGGCCGGTGGCGCCAACGACGCGATCGCCCGCGTGGTGGCGCAAAAGCTGTCGGAACAGCTGGGCCAGCCGGTGGTAGTGGACAACCGCCCCGGTGCGGGCGGCAACGTGGGCACGGCCGCGGCGGCCAAGGCCCGGCCGGACGGCTACACCCTGCTGCTGACTGCGGACAGCGCGCAGGTCATCAACCCCTGGCTCTACCAGCACACCGGGTTCGATCCGGTGAAGGATTTCGAGCCGGTGGCGCCGCTGGCCACGGCGGGCTACGTGCTGGTGGCGAACCCGGCGTTTCCAGCGTCCAACGTGGCCGAGCTGGTGGCGCTGGCCAAGGCGCACCCGGGCCAGTACGCCATCGCCTCGGCGGGCAACGGCACGCTCAACCACCTGATCGGCGAGATGCTGCAAAAGACTGCGGGCATCACGCTGCAGCACGTTCCCTACAAGGGCTCCGCCGCAGCGGCCACGGACGTGGTGGGTGGGCAGGTGCCGCTGTCGGTGCAGAGCCTGCCGTCCTCCATTGCCTTCATCAAGGCCGGCAAGCTCAAGGTGCTGGGCGTGGTGAACACGCGGCGCGTGGCGGCCTTGCCGGACGTGCCCACCATCGGCGAGACGCTGGCGGGTTTCGGCCAGACACCGTGGTACGGGCTTTTCGCGCCGGCCGGCACCCCGCCCGCCGTGGTCGCGCGGCTGCAGGCCGAGGTGGCCAAGGCGCTGGAGCAGAAAGACGTGGCCGAGCGGCTCGCAGCCGTGGGTTGCGAGCCCTACAAGGGCAACTCGGCCCAGCTGGCGGCGTTGGTGCGGGACGACCTCGCGCGCTGGGGCCGGGCGGTGAAGGACACCGGGGCCAAGCTGGATTGACGGCAGGCCGACCGGCCCGTGCGGACCGAGGGCGGGGCGCGACCCGCCGCCGCAGGGCCGTCTTTCTTTTGAATTTCAAAAAACCAAGGAGACATGACATGAGAACGAGAGCGAAAACGACAGCGACAGCGACAACGGTCACCTCGACCACCCCCTGCGCATCCCGCCGCCTGGCAACGGTGGCCGTCGCACTGGCTGCAGCCTTCGCCGGCACCGCCTGGGCGCAGGGCGGCTATCCGAACAAGCCGGTGACCCTGGTGGTGCCCACCGCCGCGGGCGGCACCACGGACCTGTCCGCGCGCATGCTCGCGCAGGCCCTGGGCCCGGTGCTGGGCCAGTCGGTGGTGGTGGACAACAAGGGCGGCGGCAACGGCAACATCGCCGCCGGCGCCGTCAAACGGGCCGAGCCCGATGGGTACACGCTGCTCATGCAGTACTCGGGCTATCACGTGATCTCACCGCTGCTCACCCGGCAAAAGCAATGGGAGCCGGGCGATTTCCAACCCATCGCGAACGTGCTGTCGGCGCCGCAGATCATCGTCGTGCGCGACGGCCTGCCCGTGAAGACGCTGGCCGATCTGATCGCCTACGCCAAGGCGCATCCCGGCAAGCTCAACTACGCCTCGTCCGGCAACGGCTCGCTGCAGCACGTCACCGGTGCCATGCTGGAGCAGCAGGGCGGCGTGAAGATGGTGCACGTGCCGTACAAAGGCACCGGCCCGGCGCTGCAGGACCTGCTGGGCGGTCAGGTGGACCTGACGTTCGGCACCGCGCCACCGTTCATGCCCCACATCCAGGCCGGCAAGCTGCGCGTGCTGGCGGTCACCGGAAAGCAGCGCCTGGCCAGCCTGCCGGACGTGCCCACCACCGCCGAGGCGGGCTACCCCAAGGTGGATGCCACGTCGTGGTTCGCGCTGTTCGCCCCGGCCCATGTGCCCAAGGCGGTGGTGGACAAGCTGGTGGCCGATGTGCGCACCGTGGTGCAAAACCCCGCATTCCAGCAAAAGGCCCTGGAGCAGGGTGCCACCGCCGACTACCAGGGACCGCAACCGCTCGCCGAGCGGGTGAAGGCCGATCTGGCCAACTGGGCACAAGTGGTGAAGGCCTCCAGGATCGAGGCGGACTGATCGTTCCTCGCCCCTCGGGCCGCCCGCTGAGGGCCCTTCAGCCATCGAAGCCCTGCGCAGCGCGCAGGGCTTTTTGCTTTGTGCGCAGCGCTGTGCGCCGAGACAACGGGAGGGTCGCCGTGCACGGGCCCGTCATGCGCTTGTAAAAATTCTTTGAATGATTGAATTTTTTCTTTAATATGACGGTGTTGTAAATTTTTTATCAAAAGCGGTTGAACGCTTTTCCACCCGACACCTGTCCCATGTCCGCTGTTCCCGACCCGAGCACCGAAGCCCCGACGATCGCCATCCGCATCGGCCGGGTGCGCCCCACGCTCACCCGGTCGCACCAGCAGATGGCGGACTACGTGCTGGCCCACCCGCTGCAGGCGGCCACCATGCCCATCGACGAACTCGCGGCGGCAGTGGGCGTTTCCATCGCAACGGCCAACCGCTTCGCCCGGGCCATCGGCCTGGACGGCTACCCCATGCTGCGGGCCGAGCTGGTGCGCGGTTTCGAAGCCATGCTGGCGCCCATCGAGAAGATGCGCATCAAGCTGGAAAAGCCCAGCAGCATTGGCGACGTGTTCGCCGCCGCGCTGGAGGAAAGCCAGCGCAACATCGCCGCCACGCGTGAGGCCCTGGACCCGGCAGCGTGCGAGGCTGCGGTGCAGGCCATCGTGGGAGCGCGGCGCATCTATCTCGCCGGCTTCGGCGCCAGTGGCTGGCTCGCCGGGCTGCTGCAGCGCGGGCTGGATGCGCATTGCGACGGCGTGCACCTGCTGGCCGGGGTGGCGGGTGCGTCCTACGGCGCGCGGCTGCTGCCTCGCATGGGCGAGGAAGACCTTTTCATCGCCATCAGCTACCCCCGCTACCTGACCGACACCGTCGTGCTGGCGCAGGGCGCCTTCGAGCGCGGCGTGCGCGTGCTGGCATTGACCGACGGGCTGCAGTCGCCCCTGGTGCCCTTCGCCCACGGCTGCCTGTTCGCGCAGACCGAAAACCAATACGCGGCCAATTCCGAATCGTCGGCGCTGGCCATGATCGAGGCGCTCACCAGCGCCGTGGCGCACCAGGCGAAGGAGTCGGTGAAGACCGCGGCACGCATGACCGAGGCGGTGCTGCCCTGGCTGCACGACAGCTCGCGCACGCGGCTGGCGCCACGCTCGGCCGACACCACCGCCAGGAAGCCCGCTGCCAAGGGCAGTGGCCGCGCCTGAACGGCCGCCGCATCCATCGCTCCCCGATCGCCTTTCGCCTGGCCGATTGATTCGTTCCCATCCACTTCGCTGACCGGTTTCGCCGCTTCTTCCATGACCGTTTTTTCGTCTCCTTCCGGCCGTCCCGTTCCGGTGATCGCCATCCACGGCGGTGCCGGCACGCTGAGCCGCGCGCAGATCGACGCCCGGCAGGAGCGGGCTTACCACGGTGTGCTGCAGGACGTGCTGCGCGCCGGACAGGCGGTGCTGGAGCAGGGCGGGTCCGCCGCCGAGGCGGTGTGCACGGCCGTGCAATTGCTGGAAGATTGCCCACTTTTCAACGCCGGGCATGGCGCGGTGTTCACCGCCGACGCGACCCATGAACTGGATGCCGCGCTGATGGAGGGCGCCACGCTGGTGGCCGGCGCGGTGGCCGGCGTGCGCCACGTGCGCAACCCCATCCTGGCGGCCCGCGCGGTGCTGCGCCAGGGCCAGCATGTCCTCATGGCGGGTGAGGGCGCCGAGCGCCTGGCGCGCGATGCGGGGCTGGCCATGGTCGAGCCCCACTACTTTTCGACCGAAGCCCGGCGCGCCCAGTTGCTGGCCGCGCAGGCCCGCCAGTCGGGCGCGGTGCTGGACCACGACGGGGCCGCCGCACTGGCCTGCCTGTCGGGCCGCGCGCTGGACGAAGACCGCAAGATGGGCACCGTGGGCGCGGTGGCGCTGGATGCCCAGGGCCACCTCGCAGCGGCCACCTCCACGGGCGGCATGACCAACAAGCGCCCCGGCCGCGTGGGCGACAGCCCGCTCATCGGCGCGGGCACCTATGCGGACGACCGCACGGCCGCCGTGTCGTGCACGGGCCATGGCGAAGCCTTCATCCGCGTGAGCGCGGCGCACGACATCTGTGCGCGCATGGCCTACGGCGGCGCCTCGCTGGAGGCGGCTGTCGATGCCGTGGTGCATGGCGCGCTGCCTGCCGTGGGCGGCACCGGGGGCCTGATTGCGGTGGACCGCCACGGCAACGTGTGCCTGCCGTTCAACACCGAGGGCATGTACCGCGGGCTGGCCCGCGTCGGCCACGCGGCCGAGTCCTTCATCTTCCGCACGCCGGATGCATGAAGCCCACGGGCCAATGCATCGACCGACCGACCGACTGGCTGCCTGATCGCCTGACCGAATTTCCTATCCCTGTCTTGCCATGACCCCAACCCCTTCGAGCGCGACGACCTCCCTGGCCCTTGCAGAGCAGCGCGTGCTGGCCGTGGACGATATGACGGTCCGCTTTGCCAATTCCGAGCGCACGGTGGACGCCGTGCGCAACCTGTCCTTCCACGTGGACCGGGGCGAAACGCTGGCCATCGTGGGCGAGTCGGGCTCGGGCAAGTCCGTCACTTCGCTGGCGCTGATGCGGCTGGTCGAGCATGGCGGCGGAAAGATCGTGGGCGGCTCCATCGCGCTGCGCCGCAGCAGCGGCCAGGTGCTGGACATGCGCCGCGCCAGCAACGCCACGCTGCAGTCAGTGCGCGGCGCCGACGTGGCCATGATCTTCCAGGAGCCCATGACCTCGCTGAACCCCGTCTTCACGGCGGGCGAGCAGATCGCGGAGTCCATTCGCTACCACCAGGGCAAGGACCGGGCGGCGGCGCGCGCCGAGGCGCTGCGCATGCTGGAGCTGGTGCGCATCCCCGAGGCGCGCAACGTGCTCGACCGGTTTCCGCACCAGCTGTCCGGCGGCATGCGCCAGCGCGTGATGATCGCCATGGCGCTGTCGTGCAAGCCGCAGCTGCTGATCGCCGACGAGCCCACCACCGCGCTGGACGTGACCATCCAGGCGCAGATCCTGCAGCTGATCCGCCAACTGCAGGACGAAATGCGCATGGGCGTGATCTTCATCACCCACGACATGGGCGTGGTGGCCGAGGTGGCCGACCGCGTGCTGGTCATGTACCGCGGCGACAAGGTGGAAGAGGGCCCTTCCGCCCAGATCTTCGCCGCCCCGCAGCATGCCTACACGCAGGCGCTGCTGTCGGCCGTGCCCAAGCTGGGCGCCATGCAGGGCACCGACCTGCCGCGGCATTTCGAACTGCTGCGACCTTCCGGCGATGCTGCCACGGCGCCGGTCCTGCAATCCACCCCGGTGGATACGCGCCCCGCAGGGGCCCAGCCCATCCTGCGCGTGAAAGACCTGGTGACGCGTTTTGACCTGCGCTCCGGGCTGTTCAACCGCGTCAAGCGTCGCGTGCACGCGGTGGAGAAGGTGAGCTTCGACCTCTATCCGGGCGAGACGCTGGCGCTGGTGGGCGAGTCCGGCTGCGGCAAGTCCACCACGGGCCGCTCGCTGCTGCGGCTGGTGGACAGCCAGAGCGGTGCCATCGAGTTCGGCGGACGCAACATCCTGGACCTGCCCACGAGCGAGGTCCAGGCGCTGCGCCGCGACATCCAGTTCATTTTCCAGGACCCATTCGCCTCCCTCGACCCGCGCCTGACCGTGGGCTTTTCGATCATGGAGCCGCTGCTGGTGCACAAGGTGGCCAGCGGCCGGCAGGCGCAGGAGCGCGTGGACTGGCTGCTGGAAAAGGTGGGGCTGCCGCGCGACTACGCGCAGCGCTACCCGCACGAGTTCTCGGGCGGCCAGCGCCAGCGCATCGCTATCGCACGGGCGCTGGCCCTCAACCCCAAGGTGGTGGTGGCGGACGAATCCGTGTCGGCATTGGATGTGTCCATCCAGGCGCAGATCGTCAACCTGATGCTGGACCTGCAGCGCGAACTGGGGGTGGCGTTTCTTTTCATCTCGCACGACATGGCCGTCGTCGAGCGCATCAGCCACCGCGTGGCGGTGATGTTCCTCGGCCAGATCGTGGAGATCGGACCGCGCCGCGCGATCTTCGAGAACCCGCAGCACGCCTATACCAAAAAGCTCATGTCCGCCGTGCCCGTCGCCGACCCGGCGCGCCGGCACCTCAGGCGCACGCTGCTGGAGGGGGACATTCCCAGCCCCATCCGCGCGGTGGGCGACGAGCCCGTGGTGCTGCCGATGGTGCAGGTGGGACCCGGCCATTTCGTGGCGCCGCAAGGGGAGTGATGTTTCCAACTCAGATCGACCTTCAGCGCTTGCCTGACAAGCGAAAGCAGCTACCCATTTTGAAAACCCCTGATCTTTTCCACACCGGAGTTCACCCATGAAGAAAGCTTCCACCCGCCGCATCGCCTTCAGCCTGCTGGCCCTGGCCATGTCCGGCTCCGCACTGGCCGCCGGCAACGCCGTGCTGGCCATCTACCAGCAGCCCGAGACGCTCGACCCCTACAACACCAACACGACCATCACCACGGCCGTGACCAAGAGTTTCTACGAGGGCCTGTTCGCGTTCGACAAGGACATGAAGGTCAAGAACGTGCTGGCCGAGAGCTACGAAGTGTCGAACGACGGCCTCGTCTATACCTTCAAGCTGCGCTCGGGCGTCAAGTTCCACGACGGCACCGATTTCAACGCCGCCGCGGCCAAGGCCACCCTCGACCGCGTGATGAACCCCGAGAACCGCCTGCTGCGCGCCAACCAGTTCAACCGCGTCGCCAAGGTCGAGGCCGTGAACCCGACCACGCTGCGCATCACGCTCAAGGAGCCCTTCGGCCCCTTCATCAATGCGCTGGCCCACGCCTCGGCCGCGATGATCTCGCCCGCCGCGCTGGCCAAGTGGGGCAGCAAGGACATCGCCTTCCACCCCGTGGGCACCGGCCCGTTCGAGTTCGTCGAATGGAAGCAGACCGAGGCCATCGTGGGCAAGAAGTTCGCGGGCTACTGGAAGAAGGGCTATCCCAAGGTCGATCAGGTCACCTGGAAGCCTGTGATCGAGAACAACACCCGCGCCGCCATGCTGCAGACGGGCGAGGCCGACTTCGCCTTCACGCTGCCCTATGAGCAGATCGCCACGCTCAAGAAGAGCGACAAGGTCACGGTCGTGTCCGCGCCGTCGATCATCCAGCGCTTCCTCACCTTCAACATGCTGCAAAAGCCGTATGACAACCCCAAGGTGCGCGAAGCCATCGGCTACGCCATCAACAAGGAAGCGCTGGCCAAGGTGGCCTTCAACGGCCATGCCTTCCCGGCCCAGGGCTTCGTGCCGCAGGGTGTGGAATACGCGGTGAAGATGCAGCCCATTCCCTACAACGTGGCCAAGGCCAAGGAACTGCTGAAGGAAGCGGGCTACCCCAACGGTTTCGAATCCGTGCTGTGGAGCGGCTACAACAACACCACCAGTCAGAAGGTGATCCAGTTCATCCAGCAGCAGTTGCAGCAGGTCGGCATCAAGGTGTCGGTGCAGGCGCTGGAGCCCGGCCAGCGCGCCGAGCAGGTGGATTCATGGCCCGACCCCAAGACCGCCAAGGTGCGCCTGTACTACATCGGCTGGTCTTCCTCCACTGGCGAGGCCGACTGGGCGTTGCGCCCCCTGTTCTCCACGGAGTCGTGGGCGCCGAAGCTGGCGAACTACGCCTTCTATAGCAACCCCGTGGTGGACGAGTCCATCGCCAAGGCGCTGCTGACCACCAACGGCGCCGAGCGCGAAGCGCTCTACAAGACCGCGCAGGAGCAGCTCGCCAAGGACCTGCCGCGCATCCCGCTGGTGACGGAGGACGTGCTGTACGCCCACGCCAAGCGCCTGTCCGGTGTGCATGTGATGCCCGACGGCAACATCAACAGCGACGAGATCGATCTGAAATAACAGGACAAGACCGCTCCGCGCGCTGATCTGGCGCGCGCGGGCTGCTCCTGTTTTCATCAAAAAACACATCGCTGCGACCGCAGCGCCGCACCCATGCTGAACTACTTTCTCACACGACTGCTGGGACTCTTGCCCACGCTGCTGATCGTGGCTGTGCTGGTGTTCCTGTTCGTCCACATGCTGCCCGGCGACCCCGCGCGCCTGGCGGCGGGCCAGGACGCCGACGAGGCCGCCGTCGCGGTGGTGCGCCACGACCTGGGCCTGGACAGGCCGCTGCCCGAGCAGTTCGTGCACTTCTTCACGCGCATGGTTCAGGGCGACTTCGGCAAGTCCATCCGCACCGGCCGCACGGTGGCGGACGAGATCGGCGAGCGCTTCATGCCCACGCTGGCGCTCACGGTCACCAGCATGGTCTGGGCGGTGATCTTCGGCATGGGCATCGGCATCATCTCGGCCGTGTATTGCAATCAATGGCCCGACCGGCTGGGCATGACGCTGGCGGTGTCGGGCATCTCGTTTCCCGCGTTCGCGCTGGGCATGGTGCTGATGCAGGTGTTCTCGGTCAACCTGGGCTGGTTGCCCACGGTGGGTGCGACAAGCTGGCAGCACTACATCCTGCCGTCCATCACGCTGGGGGCGGCCGTCGCCGCGGTGATGGCGCGCTTCACCCGTGCGTCGTTCGTCGAGGTGGTGCAGGAAGACTTCGTGCGCACGGCGCGCGCCAAGGGGCTCAACGAGCGCCTCGTGATCCTGAAGCATTGCCTGCGCAATGCGCTCATTCCCGTCATCACCATGATGGGGCTGCAGTTCGGCTTCCTGCTGGGCGGCTCCATCGTGGTGGAGGCCGTCTTCAACTGGCCGGGCCTGGGTCGCCTGCTGGTGGATGCCGTGACCATGCGGGACTACCCCGTGATCCAGACGCTGGTGCTGCTGTTCTCGCTGGAGTTCATCCTCATCAATCTCGTGGTGGACATGCTCTACGGCTTCATCAATCCCACCATCCGCTACAAGTGACCACGGCGGCCTGCATCCCATTCCACGAACACGAAGAGACGGTATGACCACGCCTTCCATCCCCACGCCCCCCGATGCCGCGCAACTGGCGGCCGCCTCGGTGGCGCCTGCCGCCGCCAGTTCCGGCGCGGTCCGCACGCCCTGGCGAGAGTTCTGGCGCAAGTTCAAGAAGCAGCGCGTGGCCATGGTGGCGCTGGCTTTCGTGCTGCTGCTGGTGCTGGTGGCCGTGCTGGCACCGGTCCTGGTGCCTTACGACCCCGAAGGCTTTTTCGATTACGAAAGGCTGAACGAACTGCCGTCGGCCGTCCACTGGTTCGGCGTGGACCCGCTGGGGCGCGACATCTTCAGCCGCATCCTGATGGGCGCGCGAATCTCGCTGGCGGCGGGATTCCTGTCGGTGCTCATCGGCTGCCTGATCGGCACGACCCTCGGCCTGCTGGCCGGGTACTACGAGGGATGGTGGGACCGCGTGGTGATGCGCATCTCTGACGTGCTGTTCGCCTTCCCCGGCATCTTGCTGGCGCTCGGCGTGGTAGCCATCCTGGGCAGCAACATGACGAACGTCATCGTGGCCGTGGCGGTGTTCAGCGTGCCGGCCTTCGCGCGGCTGGTGCGCGGCAACACGCTGGTGCTCAAGCAGATGACCTACATCGAATCGGCGCGCAGCATCGGTGCGTCGGACTGGACCATCATCGTGCGGCACATCCTGCCGGGCACGATCTCTTCGATCGTCGTGTACTTCACGATGCGCGTGGGCACCTCGATCATCACGGCGGCCAGCCTGTCGTTCCTGGGCATGGGCGCGCAGCCGCCCACGCCGGAGTGGGGCGCCATGCTCAACGAGGCCCGTGCGGACATGGTGAACGCACCGCACGTGGCGCTGTTCCCCAGCCTGGCCATTTTCCTGACCGTGCTCGCCTTTAATCTGCTGGGGGACGGCCTGCGCGATGCCCTCGACCCGAAGATCGACCGGCAGTCATGAGATCGCCTTCGACAGGCGCCACGGCGGCGCTGGTGCCGCCACGCATCGGCAGCCTGCTGGCCGGACCGCTCGATGCCATCACCGACGTGGCGGGCGTGACTGTTGGGCATGCGACGCGCGACAACGGTCCGGTGCAGACCGGCGTCACCGTGATCCATCCGCATGGGCTGGATCCCTATCGCCACAAGGTGCCGGCCGGTGCGGCGGTGATCAATGGCTTCGGCAAGAGCGTGGGCTTGGTGCAACTTGCGGAATTGGGGCAGCTGGAGACGCCGATCGCGTTGACCAACACTTTCTCCGTCAGTGCCATGGCCCAGGCGCAGATCCGCCAATGCATCGAGGCCAATCCGGAGACGGGCAGGGCGCTGCCCACGGTCAATCCGCTGGTGCTGGAGTGCAATGACGGTTTTTTGAACGACATCCAGCGCATGGCCCTGGACGGGGGCGACTACCTGGCGGCGTGCGGCACCGCCGGTGCGCGCGTGGCACAGGGTTCGGTGGGTGCGGGGCGGGGCATGTCGAGTTTCCAACTGAAAGGCGGCATCGGTACGGCGTCGCGCCGGGTGCCGCTGCGCCAGGGGGGCATCTGCACGGTCGGCGCACTGGTGCTGGCCAACTACGGGCTGCTTCCGAACCTGGTGTGGGGCGGCAAAGCCATCGGTGCCGAAGTGGCCACCCTGCTGGACGACAGAGCGCGCGCGCAGTCTGCGGAGACCGAACGCGGCTCCATCATCATGGTGCTCGCCACCGATGCGCCGCTGGATGCCCGCCAACTGAACCGCCTGGCACTGCGCGCGGGCGCAGGACTGGCCCGCACCGGCTCGGTCTACGGCCATGGCAGCGGCGACATCGCCCTGGCGTTCTCCACGGCCTACACCGTGCCGCATCTGGCGGACCAGCCCATGCCCACCACTCCGATGCTGCATGAAACCTTGCTGGACGGCCTGTTCCAAGCGGCGGCCGACAGCGTGGAGCAGGCCATCGTCCATGCCCTTTGGCATGCCACGCCCGTCACCGGCCGGAATGGGCACCATCGCCCCGCATTGCGCGGGTTGCTGCCCTGCCTGCCCGCATCGATTTCTTGAAGACCCCTCCATGAAAATTCTCATTTCCGTCGATATCGAAGGCGTCGCGGGCGTCTACCACCCCGAGCAGGTGTGGCCCGGCAATCCCGAATACGAGCGCGCACGGCGCCTGATGGCGGCTGAGGCCAACGCGGCGATCGCAGGCGCCTTCGATGCCGGAGCCTCCGAGGTCTACGTGAACGATTCGCACGGCGGTTTCCGGAACATGCCGCCGGATCTGCTGGACGAGCGGGCGCAGGCCATCCAGGGCAAGCCCCGCTACTTGAGCATGGTGGCGGGCGTGGAACTGGGCATGGACGGCGTGTGCCTCATCGGCTATCACTCCCGAGCCCAGGGGCGCGGCATTCTGGCCCACACCATCAACAGCTTCGCCTTCGCGCGCATCGCCTTCAACGGCCAGGAACTGGGCGAGGCGGGGATCTATGGCGCTCTGGCAGGCGCCTATGGGGCACCGGTGATCATGGGATCGGGTGACGACGTGTTCATCGCGGAAACCCAGCCGCTGTTTCCCCGTGCCCGTTTCGTGCAGACCAAGCGGGCGACGGGCCAGACGAGCGGCATCAGCCTGTCGCCGGCGCAGTCCTGCGCGGCCATCCGGGCGGGCGTGGCGGCAGCCGTGCAGGATTGCGCTGCCGTGCCGCCTTTTCGCATCGAGGGCGAGATTCTGGTGGACGTGCAGGCCCAGACGCCTGCCCTGGCCGATCTGTTTTGCCAGTGGCCCACGCTGGAGCGCGTGGCCTCCGACGCCGTGCGCTTTCAGGCACCCGACACCGAGTCGGCCGTGCGAATGGTCAATTGCCTGTCGGCCATGTCGAGCATGCTGCGATGAACGGCGAACCGCATTCTTCTTTTGGCACGCCCGCGAAGGTCGGCATCCTGGCCGGCATGGGACCGGCGGCAGGCTTGGATTTCGCCCGCCTGTTTCTCAAGGCGTCCGAGCGCTGGCTGCAGGACCATGGCCTGGCGGTTCAGGACCAGGCATTCCCCGAGCACTGGATGGCACAGGTCCCGGTGGCGGACCGGTCCCGCGCGCTCAGCGATGCAAACGCACCGCAGCCATTGGACGAAATGGCGCGGGTGCTGCAGCAACTCTCGGCCGTGGGCGCCCGCGCTGTGGCCATCTCGTGCAACACCGCGCACGCCTGGCACGCGGCGCTGCAGGAGCGGGTGCCGTCCGTGGACCTGCTGCACATCGCGCGGGAGACTGCCACCGAATTGCAGCGGCGGGGCATCCGCCAAGTGGCGCTGCTGGCCACGCAAGGCACCTACGGCATGGGCCTGTACGACACCGTCATGGCGGCCCATGGCATCGAATGCGTGATTCCCGATCCCTCCGAGCGTGAAGAACTCATGCAGGGCATCTACCAAGGGGTCAAGGCCGGTAACCTGGCGTTGGCGCAGGCATGTTTCACGCGCGTGGGCAGTCAGTTGCGTGGGCGCCATGGCGATGGCATCGCCCTGATCATGGCCTGCACCGAAATTCCGCTGGCCTTGCCCCAGGCCCCGCAAGCGCAAGGTTGGACATTGATCGATCCTTCCGAAATCCTGGCCATGGCGCTGGCCCGCAAGGCCTACGAAGGGCACGCCGGGCACTGATCCGGCAGGGCTTGGCCGTTGCGGCATGCGATGGGGCGCAGAGACTGGCCACAATAGCGCCATGTCCGATGTGCATTCCCCCGAACTCCTCGCGCAGGTGGCCGCGCTGCCGCCCCTGCCGGGTGTCTACCGTTACTTTGATGCGCAAGGCGCCTTGCTCTATGTGGGCAAGGCACGCAACCTCAAGAAGCGTGTCTCCAGCTACTTCACCAAGACCCATGGCGGTACGCGGATCGGCCACATGGTGGGCCGGATCGTCCGGCTGGAGACCACGGTGGTGCGCTCCGAGGCCGAGGCACTGCTGCTGGAAAACAACCTCATCAAGTCGCTGAATCCGAAATACAACATTCTGTTTCGGGACGACAAGAGCTATCCCTATCTCAAGATCACCGGCGTGGCTGGCAAGGACGGCACCGGCGAGGCGCCAAGCCAGCTTTTCCCGCGCATGGCCTACTACCGCGGCGCCATCGACAAGCGGCACCGCTACTTCGGTCCCTACCCGGGGGCATGGGCGGTCAAGGAAACCATCTTGCTGCTGCAGAAGGTGTTTCGCCTGCGCACCTGCGAAGACACGGTGTTTGCCAACCGCACCCGGCCCTGCCTGCTGTACCAGATCAAGCGCTGTACAGGGCCCTGCGTGGATTTGATCTCGCCCCAGGCCTACGCGAGCGATGTCGCGCATGCGGAAGCCATGCTGCGGGGCGAGACGCAAGAGCTGCTGCGATCGATGGAGGCCCGCATGATGGAGCACTCCGGCCGTCTCGAATTCGAGCAGGCAGCCGATGTACGCAACCAGATCACCGCACTGTCGCGCGTGCTGCACCAGCAGGCCATCGAAACCGTGTCCGACAAGGATGTGGACATTCTGGCCGTGAAGGTGCTGGGCGGGCGCGCCTGCGTGAATCTCGCCATGGTGCGGGGAGGTCGGCACCTGGGCGACCGGGCGTACTTTCCCGTGCACGTGGAAGACGCTGCGGCCGTTTTCCAGGCAGAGGAGGGCGCGGACGACGCCGAGCCCCCAGGTGAGGCCGCCTCCATTGAAGGCGGGCAGGGTGGTGAATTGGCTGGCGCCGCGGTGGATGAAGGAAAGTCGGCTCAGGCCGTGCGCCCTGCGCCGGCGCGTTCCGTCGAGGCGCAGGTGCTGGAGGCCTTCATCGCGCAGCATTACATCGGCGTGCCGGTGCCCCCTGCGCTCATCGTGAGCCAGCCGGTCGACCGCGCACTGATCGATGCGCTGTCTCAACAGACCGGTGTGCGTGTGACGGCGGTGCACCAGCCGCGGGAGCAGCGCCGCGCCTGGCTGGACATGGCCCAGAAAAATGCAGACATCCAGCTGGCCCGCCTGCTCGCCGAAGAGGGCTCGCAGCAGGCACGCACCCGGGCCCTTGCCGAGGCGCTGGACCTGAGCGAAGAGGACCTCGATACCCTCACGATCGAGTGCTTCGACATCTCGCACACGGCGGGCGAGTCCACCCAGGCGTCTTGCGTGGTGTTCCACCATCACAAAATGCAGAGCAGCGAGTATCGGCGCTTCAAGATCGAAGGTATCACGGGTGGAGACGACTATGCGGCCATGCGGCAGGTGCTCATGCGCCGCTACAGCAAGGTCGCGGAAGCACAGCGCGAGGCCGGAGGCGCGGAGCCCGCGCCAGGCCAGGCCCGGCTGCCCGATCTGGTGCTGGTGGACGGCGGCAAGGGGCAGGTGAGCATGGCGCGCGAGGTGTTCACCGAACTCGGCCTGGACCTCAGCCGCATCGTCGGCGTTGAAAAAGGCGAGGGCCGAAAGGTGGGGCTGGAAGAGCTGGTGTTTGCCGATGGGCGTGAAAAGGTCTTCCTGGGCCGGGACTCTGCTGCCTTGATGCTGGTCGCTCAGATCCGCGACGAGGCGCACCGCTTCGCCATTACCGGCATGCGGGCGGCGCGGGCCAAGGTGCGTGTGGGCGGGGGGCAGCTGGAAGAGATTCCGGGCGTGGGGCCGAAGAAGCGGGCGCGGCTGCTGCAGCGGTTCGGCGGCGTGCGCGGGGTCGCAGCGGCCAGCGTGGAGGACCTGATCACGGTGGAGGGCATTTCGCGCGATCTGGCCGAGGAGATCTATCGCGCGCTGCGTTGACTGGATTGGCCTCGTTCGGCGATGGTGGCCGAACGGACATGACACAATCGCCGCATGTTCCTGACCATCCCCACCATCATGACCTGGACGCGCATCGTCGCGATACCTTTGATCGTGGGGGTGTTCTACGCGCCACTGGAGCCGACCACGCGCAACCTCATCGCGACGGTGATGTTCGTCATCTTCGCCGCGACGGACTGGCTGGATGGCTATCTGGCGCGCAAGCTCAACCAGACCTCGTCGTTTGGCGCCTTCCTTGACCCGGTGGCAGACAAGTTCCTGGTCTGTGCTTCCTTGCTTGTGCTCGTGCATCTGCAGCGAGCCGATGTCTTCGTTGCCATGATCATCATCGGGCGAGAAATCGCGATCTCGGCACTGCGCGAGTGGATGGCACAAATCGGCGCGTCGCGCAGCGTGGCCGTGCACATGCTCGGCAAGGTCAAGACCACGGTGCAGATGATCGCGATCCCTTTTCTGTTGTACGACGGGCGGCTGTTCGGCGTTGTGGACACGGGCGTCTGGGGCACATGGCTGATCTGGATTGCCGCGGTGCTCACCGTGTGGTCGATGGTGTATTACCTTCAAAAGGCGCTTCCGGAAATTCGCGCTCGGGTCAAGAAATGATGGGACATCGCAGCGCGCATTGACGGGTGGTGCGAGCATTGAAATTCCGCCCAGCAGATTGTCAATACGGGATGTGCCTATGGGCGCAACGCCCCTGAGAAAAAGCTTTGGAAGCCCCGGCCCGCTTCACAAATGCGTCTAGAATTCGCTGCTACGCTGCCGTAAAACGGCGCACTGTATTGACACCCGGAAAGTCGATGGCTTTAATCTGACACAGCAGAATCTGCCCCAGTGTCAGCCCTTCCCCGCCTGCTTGATGTGCCGTTTCGTTGCGGTCGGGCACGGCGCGTGTTGGAGGGCCAGATTTGCAAAAGACATTCCATCCACTCTTTTCCTGAGAGGCTTCTTGTGAATAAAACCGAACTGATTGAGCACATTGCTAACAACGCCGACATCTCCAAGGCTGCAGCAGCGCGAGCGCTGGAGTCCACGATCGAGGCGGTCAAGAAGACCCTGAAGAAGGGCGGTACGGTGTCTCTCGTCGGTTTTGGTACTTTTGCTGTGGGCAAGCGCGCTGCGCGCACCGGCCGTAATCCCCGTACGGGCGATACGATTAAGATCAAGGCTGCTAAAGTCCCGAAGTTCCGTCCAGGCAAGGCATTGAAGGATGCTCTGAACTGATGGTTTCTGTTTAAGGTGGGGTGCTTAGCTCAGTTGGTAGAGCGGCGCCCTTACAAGGCGTAGGTCGGCGGTTCGACCCCGTCAGCACCCACCACCGAACAAAAAGGCGAACGCGAGTTCGCCTTTTCTTTTGTCGCCACTGAAAGATCGCACATGTTCGAATCCATCCGCAAGCACTCCAAGATCGTGATGTTCTTGCTGTTCTTGCTGATCATTCCGTCTTTTGTCCTTGTCGGCATCGACCGCAGCTACTTTTCCAGCAAGAGCCCAGTGGTCGCACGCGTCGATGGCCACGACATCACGCAGGACGAATGGGACAACGCCCACCGCGCTGAAACGGACCGCATTCGCGCGCAATCTCCCACGGTGGATGCCAAGCTGCTCGACACGCCTCAGGCGCGCTATGCGACCTTGGAGCGGATGGTGCGTGATCGTGTTTTGCAGACCGCCGCGCAGAAGATGCACCTGATCGCCAGCGACGCGCAGCTGGCCCGCACTTTGCAGGGCATTCCCGCCATCGCGAATCTCAGGCGCCCGGATGGCACGCTGGATGCGGAGGCCTATCGCGCCATCGTGGGAGCGCAGGGACTGACGCCGGAAGGTTTTGAAGCCAATGTGCGCCGTGACATCTCCGTGAATCAGGTGATGTCGGGTGTGCTGGGTTCGGCTTTCAGCAGCAGCGCGCAATCTCAGTTGGCGCTGGATGCGTTGTATCAGCGGCGCGAAATCCAGATCGCGCGCTTCAATGCCGCTGACTTCGCCACCAAGGTCACGCCTTCGGATGCCGATCTGGAGGCTTATTACACGTCGCACGCAGCATCGTTCCAGCAGTCCGAGCAGGCCAACATCGAGTATGTGGTGCTGGACACGAATGCAGTGCAGTCCAGCATCGTCGTGAACGAAGAAGACCTGCGCACCTACTACAAGCAAAATCTGGAACGCTTGGCTGGCAAGGAAGAGCGCCGCGCCAGCCACATCCTGATCAATGCGAGCAAGGATGCCCCTGCTGCCGATCGCGAAAAAGCCAAGGCACGTGCCACCGAACTGCTGGAGCAGGTTCGCAAGGCCCCTGGCACGTTCGCCGAATTGGCCAAGAAATACTCGCAAGATACTGGCTCCGCAGCCTCTGGCGGAGATCTGGATTTCTTCGCCCGCGGTGCGATGGTCAAACCGTTCGAGGATGCCGCCTTCTCCATGAAGAAGGGTGAGATCAGCAACGTGGTGGAGTCTGACTTCGGCTATCACATCATTTTGTTGACCGACATCAAGGCACCCAAGCAACCCAGCTTCGATCAATTGCGCCCCACGCTGGAGACAGAGCTGAAGCAGCAGCAGGCCCAACGCAAGTTTGCGGAGGTGGCCGAAGCCTTCACCAACGGGGTGTACGAACAGGCAGACGGTTTGCAATCCGTCGCAGACAAGCTCAACCTTAAGGTGCAGACCGCCAACGGCGTGACGCGCACGCCCGCTCCCGGGGCGCAGGGGCCTTTGGCCAATCAGCGCTTCCTGGAAGCGCTGTTTTCCCCGGATTCGCTCGAGCACAAGCGGAACACGGAAGCCATCGAAACCGGGCCCAGCGCCCTGGTGGCAGGGCGAATCACGTCGTATACGCCGGCGCGTGCATTGCCGCTGCAAGATGTTCGTGCCCGCGTGAAGGATTTGTACGTGGCTGAGAAGTCTGCGGAAATGGCTCGCAAGGAAGGCGAAGCCAAGCTTGCCGCTTGGAAGGCTGCGCCTGCATCGGCCACGGGCCTCGCGCCTGCGCTCACCATCTCTCGAGACCAGCCGCAGAATCTGCCTCGGTCTGTGATCGATGCCGCGCTGCAGTCCAATGTGGATGCTTTGCCTTCATGGACTGGCGTTAGCCTGGGTGCCCAGGGCTATGCCGTGGTGAAGGTCAACCGCTTGATGCCACGTCCTGCGCCTGATGAAGCAGCAAGCCGTCAACAGCACCAGCAGTATGCGCAGGCGGCCGGTTCTGCAGAAGCCTTGGCCTATTACGAAGTGCTGAAAGACCGTTTCAAGGTGCAGTTCAAGGTGCCTCGCCCGGTGGCTGCGCCTGTTGTGGAAAATTGATGGGCGTTTCATCAGATAGCGATTGATTTATGGGTATAATTTGAGTCTGCGGTGGCTGTAGCTCAGTTGGTAGAGTCCAGGATTGTGATTCCTGTTGTCGTGGGTTCGAGCCCCATCAGCCACCCCAATGAATCTAAGACGTTGATCTGATTCAGGTTTTCAGACTTTAAGCGTTCGCGGTGTCACTTCTAGGTGTCACGCATGCGATCCAAAGGTCTGAACATCAAGGTCCCGAGACTCGGGGTCAATCGATTCGGCGTCTACTATGTCCGCTCTTCATCGCTCGACGCGACAGGAAGGCGGAAAGTGTTCCAGCAAAGCCTGGGCACCAAAGATCCCCAACTTGCGAAAGTCCTGGCGCTGAAGTTCTGCTTGAACTTGGTGTCGGGGGATGTTGTGTCTGATTTCCGCAAGAAGCTCGATCGCTACGAGTTCGACTTGGCCACGGGGAAAGCCAAATCCGAAGGGCCCGACGACCACGCTCGCATGCTCGAAGCGATGCAGGCCATGCAGAGCGTTCTAGCCCTGCAAGCGAAGTTGCAGCCCCAGATCCCTGTTGTCCCCGCCAATTTAGCCTCCTCCGATGCAAACGCCGACCTGGTAGCTCTGGCTTCCCGACTGGTCGGTAAGGCCATGCCGGGTTTGCCCAAGCCCAACGACGTCGGGCTCAAGCTCCGTCAAGCCCTGGACATGCATTTGGAAGAAGAGGCGACGCGCCTGAAAAAAGCGGAGACGGTCGCGGAGAAACGGGTGCTGTTCCAGGAATTCTCAGAGCACTTCGGCGACATCCATCTCAACGAGCTGACCAAGATCGACATCTCTGAGAGATGGCGCAAGGCCGAGTTCACGCGGCCCAACAAGAAGCGCAAGGGCGAGACCCTCAGTCTCGCCCGTCTGGAAAAGCGCCGCGGCTACCTCGCGAAGTTCTTCGAATGGGCCATCGCGCGCGGTTCCTACGTGCATGCCAACCCGGCCAGGCAACTCATGGGGACCAAAAAGGAAATCCGTGCGAAGCAACGCCCTTGGGCTGAGTTCACCGAGGATGACCTGAAGCGTTTATTCGGCGACCACTATCGCGCTCGCATGACGGAGCCCGATTGGTACTGGCTTCCGCTCATCGCGTTGTACTCGGGGGCCAGGCTGGCAGAAATTGCCAACCTCAAGCTTGGCGACATCGTTGTGGTGGAAGACACGAAGGTGATGATGATCGCGGATGCCAAGACGCCGTCGGGCGTGCGGACAGTACCCATCCATTCCGCGCTGCTCGAACTGGGCCTTTGGACCTATGTCGAGAACCTGCGCAACCTCGGTTTTGACCGGCTGCTTCCGCACCGTCCCGCCCACAAGCCTGAAAAGATGGCCGGCCGGATGTGGGGCAAGTGGATCAGCGAGTGTGGCATCACGGACGACGCCAAAGTTTTTCACTCCTTCCGCAGCACGGCAATTACTGACCTTCACAATGCCGAAGCCAGCCATGCTGGCATCCACCGGGCCGTGGGCCACGCGACGGCTGGGATCAAGGGGACACACGGCAAGTACGTCCGCGGCATCCAGCTCAAGCTGCTGAAAGACGTGATCGAAAAGCTGCAGCACCCGACCGTCAATATCGCTGCGCTCAAGCGAGACGACCCTGGATTTGGCGAATTACTAGAAAACCTCCGCCGAAAGACAACTGATCCGGCCGAGATCGCTAAGAAGGAGCGGCTGGCCCGCCATAGGCAGGTGCGTGCTGAGCGCGAGGCCCGTGTCGCGCGTGGGCGCCAGCGTGCGACCTCTGGCCGGCCGGCCGGCCCATCTGGCGATGCCGCCGGCCGGCCAGAGGAGTGACTGCGTCATTCCAGGCTCCCGCAGCCTCTAGCAGAAAGTTTGCAACGTCATGATGTCTGAACGATCACAAGCGCTTAACGAAGCATTTCCTGAGGGTAACGAACTGGCACCAGTGCAGGTGGCGGCATGTGCTTTCTTTGCGCGCGAACACGTTGTGCAACTGTGCATTGCCGATCCGTTGCCGATGCAGGTCCGGCTCCGTGGGAAGCAAGTCCTTCTTCGGCGCAGGGACCTTGGCGATTTCTTCGCTCAGGAGATTGCAGACATTCAGGCGGCACAGACCCATGCAGCAGCCACTGCCGCTGCTTCATTGCAGCGGCCCAGCCTCTCCCGCCGGGAAGTGGTCGAAAGCCTATTCCGGGCGGAATTGCGTTTCGCCTTGTTTAGCGCCGAGTCGATGCACGCTTTGTCGACGCTGGTCGACAGCATCGGGACTACCGACACGGCGCAAGGTGGTGGCAGCGCCTTTCCGGTCGACGAGCATTGCCAGGAGTTTCTCGACATGGAACGGCTTGTACTCACTGCAGAGGCTAGATCAATGCATGTGGGGTTGAACAACTTGCTCATGGACACAGTGGCCGTCCATCCGATATCGCCTTCTCGACGCCCACGCCGACGGGAGTGATCACGGTCGACTGCACGTTAACCGAGCCCGTCAAATCGAAGTTGGAATTGTCGGCAAGTTCTGCCAGGCGCCTCCGCGCATAGGACAGCGCAGGCGTCAGCGACAGGCGCTGAAGGGGTGAGCCGCCGGTGGTGGCCCATGCGCCGTATGGGATAGCGCGGCCCGGCTGCAACGGGCGACGTGGAACCAAAAGCACGGCTGGAACAGCATGTTGCAAAATACCGCCAATCATTTCATTGGAGGTATTCCAAATGGCTGCTGTTCCGATAACGCTGATGTTGGCACTTGACGGTACGAGCCGACGCATTCTTGGTGATAGGGATGGCCCGACCATGGACGACCCGCTCCCCGCGGTCGTAGAGACCTCTTTGAGCGGGCATGCACTCGCTCGGGATACCAGACTGACGGAAGTTGGCAGGGAGACCACCGATGACAACTGAAGCGCCAAGTGCATCGATGGCTCTGCCTCTTCTCATGCGCTTTGCCAAACCACTTGGACCGGCAGCTTCCCATCGGCTTCGTTACGATCCGGCGCGGCAGATCGCCCAGGTCGAGGTCAACGGGCAATGGGTCGATACGCCCGATGCTGAAGGTGAATTTCCTCCCTCTACGCTCATCACGAGAGTTGCCCGCGAAACCACCGATGACCAGTAGTTCGTTTGTCCTTGTTGTCAGCACGATCGCGGACGTAGCCACAGACGATGTCATCAGACGGCTTGCCGCAGCGTCGGTTCCCTACCATCGGATCAATACGGAAGACCTTCCGTTTTCGCGCTCTCTGACACTGGCCTATGGAGAGAAACGGCAGGGCTGGCTTGAGCTCGACGGGCAAGCCATCCCGCTTCCCAGTGCCATCTGGTACCGGCGTCTCAGATCTGCGGCCAAACCGGAAGGCCTGGATCACGGCATCTACCAGTTTTGCCTGAACGAAAGCCGGTCAGCCTTGGTTGGCGGCATCGCAGGCGCTCACACGCGCTGGCTCAGCCATCCAGCGGCCATCTGGCAAGCAGAACACAAGCCGTATCAGTTGGCCGTGGCCTCAGAACTCGGCTTCCGTGTGCCTCGCACGGTGATTACCAACAACCCTTTGGCGATCTGCAGGGCAGCCGCCGATTTCGGCCGCATGATCGTGAAGCCGGCGCGCAGCGGGCATATCCTCCATGGTGGGGTCGAGCATGCCGTTTTCACGTCCGAGCTCCTGCCCGCCCACTTGGAGGATTTGCAGGGCGCTGAGTTGAGTCCGGCTATTTACCAGGAACTTGTGCCCAAGCGTTTCGACATCCGCGTCACGATCGTCGGAACCAGGATCTTCGCCGCCCGTATCGACTCGCAGTCCGATCCCGACGCTTCCGTAGATTGGAGGCACACAGCGAACCCAAAGCTGCCCCACCACCAAGTGACGCTTCCGCAAAGTCTACAGGAAGCCCTGCTGCGACTCATGGCCCGACTGGGCCTGAAGTTCGCCGCTATCGATCTGGTCGAGACGCCAGAAGGCGATCACGTGTTCTTGGAGGTCAATCCCAACGGTCAATGGCTCTGGCTTGACGACATGCTGAACTTTGGGATTTCACAGGCCGTCGCTGACTGGCTGCGCAGCGAGGCCAGATGATGAACCGCAAACCCGGTTTCAACCCGTCGGAATGGACAGATTGGGTTTTTCCGCGCCTCGAAGGCAATGAAGAAAAATTGCTGGACAGAGAAAGGAAAAGGGCCCTGAAAGAGGCAGAGGTCGTTGCAGACGCAGTTGAAAAGCTTCCGTCGAATATCGAGGGGCTCAAGGGCTACCTGGCAGACGCTGAAAAGCTGCTGGAAAAGGAGCAATCACGCAGGCAAAGCGTGGAAGCCCGGCTGACCAGCATCATTGGTCTCATGTCGATCGCAGCAACCGTTGTGCTCAGCGGGCTGTTGGCGATGGCGACGGGCACCATGCTCATGCCCACGCTGGCGACCAGATTCGTTCTGGTGCTGGGATTACTCTACTTGGCACTGCAGCTGTATGTTGCGCTGTCCGAGGCCGTGAAGGGGTTGTCGAAGCAGGTCGGCTCGGCCGAGACCGGGCCTAGCTTGTTTCCAGCTCGCTCTGGACAAGAGCGACGGTTTCTCCGGTCCAGAATCGAGAAAAAACTGGGTCACCTGGCGGAGTCACGTACTTCGACAAACGCAAAGCTTGACCGGATGGCCGTGGCACAAGTGGCCCTCCGGAATTTTCTTGCAGGTCTGCTTGTGCTTGCATTCGCGGCAGCGTTTTTTGCTCTTCTGCGCGATCTTCCCCGTGCATCGACGCCATGCGTGGCCAATTCAGAAGTGGTGTGCCCCGACCGGGGAAAGAATCCCGTTCCAGAGGCAAACCTTCCCCTGCCCGCGGTCGACACATCCTTCCAGACATCGGATCTTGTTTGGCCTGTAATTATGGTCGCCACCGGGATCCCATTGGCGGTGCTCGGCTTGTTTCTGCTGTTGAGCGGCCCGCCGCTCCGTCGGAGCAAAACCGGGCTGGCATTGATCGTGTCGGGATTGGCGTTGAGCCTGTTGGGCGGCAGCAAGATCGAACTGGTCGGTGGAAAATTTGAGAATCTCATTGGCCGCCTGGAGGTCAGTCTGTTCGCACAGCGAGGTGCTCCCGGGACGAAGATCAACTTGACCCGCCTTGCGACCGTAGGACCTTTTCCTGACGGCGATCACCGCCTTGATGAAGCACCGATCGTCAACTGCCTGCGCGCGGCGCTCAAGCCCCTGTCGGATGAATCCATTATCGGATGGCAGATCGTCGGGCGAGTAGACAAGCGCGGTCTGCGCCCAGATCGCGCTGCTATCTACGGATCAAACCAGGCCCTTGCGATGGCGAGAGCCGTGTGGGTCCGCGATCACTTGCTCGCAAAGCAGGAGGGATTCAACCCGGCCAGCGCCATCGTTTCAGTTGGAGGTGCTCGCAACCTCGGCGGAAAATTCGATGACGGTGACCTGACGTCGGATCGCGTGGTCGACATCCATGTCTTCTTGCAGAGGGCTGAACCCAAGCCTGGTGCCAATACGTCCCCGCTTTCAGTACCTGTTGTCTGCCCTCAATAGGAGTGCAGAAGTTGCTTGGTAGCGGTGTGTCCATTGCCTTCACCGGTTTGCTGCTGAGCCATCGATTCCGTAGAGATTTTTCCCTTCGACCACGGACCGCCAAGCGGCTTTTGCTGGATTCTCCAGAGTCTTGTCATCCAGACGTGACGCGGCGTGTACCTTGAAGTCTTCGATTGGGCAGTAAACGGAGTGAAGCGAGTCGTCGCGCGGTAGGCTGTACGTTTGCCCCTTGGTCGAGTCCCAGGAACTGCGCAAAAACTCCAGGGCGAAGCCATCCAGCGAAGGCTGCACGGCTTTCGCCGCAGCATAGACGGCCGGGCAGACCGATGGGACGGAACGAGCCAGCGTCCACAGGATGAAGCCTGGGTTGTTCATCTGGAGCAGCCGAGCCTCTTCTGCTGCCTTCAGCACGTTCGCTGCGAAGGCCTGCAAGACACGCTCGCGAGCGTCAGCTGGCGCAGTGAGTTGCTCAGAATAGCGCTGCCGTTGAGGCGCGTAGCTTTGCGTCACAATTTCCGCGGCGCAGGACAGCGTCATTGGATCCTTGGCAATTCGCTCGGCCAAATCGCCCATCTGGCCGGATTCCATGGGCCGGAGCAGCGCGACAACTGCACGCAAGGCGAGGTCCTCAGCATTCAAGCTGATGACTTCCTTGCCCGTGTTGGCCTTTTCGACGAACAAGGCGTGCTCTGGCAGACCAGCGATCGCCATGCAGAGGTCATTTAGATCCGTGATACCCTCGCCGCCGAGCGATTTGGCGACGTCCTCCAGCAGTTCGAGGAATGCATAGCAGTTCTCTTGTACGAGTGATCCGACGATTGCGATTCGCTGTTCCGGCCGCTGCATATACCGTTTGGCAGCCTCCAGGCTTACATCGCCGGAAGTCACGCTGAGTTGAAGTGCGACAGCCAGCCTAGCTGGGTGGGCGATGGTGCCATCGACATAGGAAGCCCGGCCAAGCGCATAGGACTCCTCAGCTTCGGCCACCGACGGAAAAAGATAGTGGACAATTCCTTGGACACCCGACGGAGAACTGCAAGCGTCGTATGCACGCCTGCGGTGCTGTATTCCGTCCTTTATCACGTCCTCAGATTTCTCGAGAAGTCCGTGATCATCAACGAGCCTGCCTACGAACAATCTTGGATTGCTGCGGAGCAATTCGAAGACCGATGCTGCCTTCACTGAAAGCGCTGCGAGTCCAAGGATGTCTGAGAAGACAATTTCTCCTCTAAGCGGAGGCTCCATCATGCGCACGGAGTTGAAAACCCGGGCCATATCGCGCGGCTGGTCCAGCAGTTCACGCAAGCCGGAGTAATAAAGGCCTGCAATGCGCTGGTCATGGTCCCTGAAGCGGGGGGCAAGCGCTTCCGGAGGAAGTTCATCTAATGCGTCGTTGATGAGCTTTCTGCGCGCCGAAAGCGACAGGCTCGGCAATGGCATGCGTATCTGGACCACCTTGTCCAGGTAACTGCCGGCATAAGGCACGCCCAGTTTGTCCAGGGCGCTGCTGACATACGCCGAATCCCACGCCAGGACGTACCCCACATTGGGCAGCGCGCCAACTGCCTTGATGATGCGGACCATCTCGAAGACTTCGCTCGGGAAAAGTCGATCAATGTCGTCGATGAAAACGATGATGGGGCGCTTGAAATCGAGCAGCGCTTGCTCGACCTTCTGCTTGTAGGCTTCAATGTCGGGTGTTTTGTACTCGGATACGGAGTCGGCGGTGTCTCCCACGGCGTCAAACACGGACTTGATCAGCGAAGTCCAAGGCTCCGCGCCCGGGATGAGTTTGACCAGGTCGAAGGCCTTCGAATAGGCCTTGATCTCCTTCGCGACCTTCTTGCCATCACGACTGCGATCGCTCAGGTTGATGGCTCCAGCGATGCGCGAAAGAAAGTGCCGCAGCAACGCATCCTTCTCGCCGACCAGCCATGGATTGAAGTGCACGATCAATGGCTGATGGGCTGCGCCCGGCTGACTCAGGATGGCCTCGATCATGGCCAACGCCGATGTTTTTCCGCTGCCCCAGGCGCCTTCTACGGAAACGACCAGCCCTGTGGAAGAGGGCACCTTGCGCAACGCGGCAGCGGCGGACTCTGCAAAACCCACGCGATTGAGCTTGTCACTTTGCAGCGCGTTTTTGACTTGCAGGGAAACGTCGAAATTGATGCCAGCGGTCATGTCATTAATTCTTTTGGTGCTCAGGACATTTCCAGGATTTACGTGGTGGATATCCACGGCTGGTAGATCAGTTTGATTATCTAGTCGAGCCCCACAAATTTCCCTGGATCGACGAGATCATGCAATGGCACGCCGAGCGCGCGTGCCAGCGCGTCTGCATTGTCGATCGAGATATTGATCGTGGCGCGCTCGACCCGGCTTAGGTACGCACGCGGCACCCCCGCATCCAGGGCGAGACCCTCCTGAGTCAGGTCTTTCAAACGTCGGGCTCGGCGCAGATTCCTGGCGAACACCTCTCTGGCTGTGGGTTGAGGCTTGGTGTTGGGCATAACTCAACAGCATCAAGCTCAGTGTCTTTGTGTTCTACATCGTATGATGTACATTTAGTGATCTTTGTGGATCAATAAGATTCAAGAAAAGACCTATCTGATCGCTGCAAGGCACGGAACGAATTTTTTGAAGCACCAGGGAGACCTTGAATGAAGACCAAACCCCGCGGCCTTGCAGCCGCAGTCGTGCTCTATGCAATTGCGCAAGGCGTCTCTGCCGCACCAGCCACCAACAGCGGGGAGAAACCTTCGTCCGCCGCAGTGGCAACGAAGCCCGTGACAGTTTCGGCCGTAGGGTCATCCCAGACTGACGCAGAGATCGAGCGCGCAGCGGTGGCCTCGCGCCGCGACCAAGACCCGGATCTCAATGGCTCGGTAAAGCACCCGATCCCGGCGCAGGTCCCGGCGGCTTCCTTGCTGCGCTGATCCCTCCAGTCAGGCGACCTGCTCAACTCTTAACCCTCGATCACCGAAATCCATGCGCATCATCAAGAACCTGAAAGCAGCAGCCCGCTTTGCAGCCGCTGCGTTGATCCTCACCACCCTGGCGCCGGTCCACGCGGCCTCGGTCTACAAGCCAGAGGACACCAAAGGAGCCATCAGCACCTACGAACTCCTCGGCGTCAAGCTCGGCATGAGCGAGGCCGATGCCATTGCCGCCATCAAAAGGCGCTTTCCGTCTGGCAGCAAGGATTCGAACGATCGACCGATCAACCTGCAGCAGTCGGACTATGTGCTTACAAGTCCGGCAACGCGGGCAAGGGTGAAGGCAGGCATCCGGTTTGATCTCCACCCGGAGACGAAGAGCAACTTTGATTTTGTGAAGATCTTTGTGCACGAAGGCAGGGTCTGGGCGATCTGGCGCGACGATTCGAGCGGTCGCTATGAGTACCAAAAAATGGTCTCGGACATCCAGGCCAAGTATGCAGGTGCTGCGGAGATCAAAAGCGCCTTCATGATCGTCAACGGCGGCACCATCGCGCCGCAGCAGGGTGACCCCGCGATCCACGGCGCTGAGCTGTTTGAAGGCCAGTGCCTGGACTTCCCGTTCGTCCGCAAGGGAGACAACGACAGCATCAGGCTCGATCCGGCATGCAAGAAAGCCTTCGGAGTGTCGTATCAGCCCCAGCACAAAAACGGCGTCAAGATCCTGGCTTCCGGGTTTGGCCAGCTTGTTGATCTGGACGCCGGACGTGCGTTCATGCGGTACATGAGTTCCGGTACTGGCAACATCAACGGCGAAAAGCCGAAAACCAGCGACGCCAAGCTCTGAAGCCGAAGGCGGGGGGAGCTTCGATCGGTGCAGTTGCTTCTTCCCTACCAACAGGCGCATCCTTGATGATTGCCTTCGCAAAAGGTGATGGCGTATTCCTACAGCCCGGAAGGGGCCATCCCAGCCGCTTGCCGCCGACAGAGGCGGCGGTTTACTTGCTGGACTTGAGTACCGAAACCTCACGTTCCAGCAGTGCAATCCGTGCCATGGCCTGAGCATTCAAGATTCGAAGGTCGCGCAGTTTCCTGTTTGCGGCGAGCAGCCGATCTCTCTCGTCTGCCAGCTGGTGGGCTGCAGACAGCACTTCCCGGTAGTCGCTCTGCAGCTCCAGGAAACCGCGCACTGTCGCCTCGTAAGCCGACCCCATGGCGTATTCCCGGGCGGCACTCACCGCCCCACCTAAGCAGGCTTCGAAGCCGCCCAGCAACGCATCCACGCCCTCACGTGCGTTGATGAAGTTGGACCTGTCGCCAGTTTGAGGAAACACTACTTGCTGCCTTTCCAGGTACAACTTGTACCCACATTTGTACCCATATCCTGTACCTGCGCTACATCACAGTAACCTCACCAGAGAGTTAAAGATCGGATACACCGTTTTTTGGCTCTGCCATTGGATCAACCGCTGGCCTGCGTGGGGTGGTATCGTGCCCGATGCGTCGGTTTCGTTGCCGCAGCCAAAGCGCAGGCGGGACACGGTGACGAACGCATCTGGTCGGTGTTCCATGGCCCCCTTGAGCCGCAGATTGAAACGTGGTGATACGCATGCACAGTGTGTTCTACGCCCGCGAAATCTCCTACGGTTTCGAAGTGGTTGCTTCGGTCACGTTGCAGCCGTTCCACACTGGCGCCAAGCGAGCGGCAAGCGGTTAGCGAACTCTCCAGGATCGATGTTCAGCGGAAACGAAAGGGTGCCGGCTTCGATGTCGAGCTGCGCTTTCGCGACTGATGCCTTCGCCGCCGTAGCGGCGGCGATGACGAAGCGACGGTTGATCCAAGCGCCGGTGATCACCAGCCCCGGAACGACACCCGTCGCACGAATGTGCGCCATCGACTTTGTGCCCAGCCAGGCGGCTGCGCGTTGCGGTGTCATGGCGGAGAAACAGACGCTCATGGCCTCAAACCCTCCGTGTCCGGTGGGCGGTTTTCCAGTCGTTCGCGCAGGCGTTCGATGTGATCCATCCGTCCCAACCAGTTCTCGTCGTGCTGAGGATCCCAGCGATCGGCAAAGGTGGTGAGGCGGCGCAGAAGCTGTTTCTTGAGCTGGCGGTTGTCTTTTTGGTTGACTTCGACGGTCGTGGCCTGCGGGCCCACCAGCGCGTCGAGTTCGAGTTGGCTGTAGCCGCCTCCCATAAACCGAGGAAGCAGGTGCTGGCGGATGAACCGTGCCGCCCACCTCGAGATATCTTCGTCGTTTGATGGAGTGGCGGCCGGAGGAAATGAGCTTCTGAATTCTGGCAACTCTTCTGCGCCCTTGAGGCCCAGCCTTTTGAGCAGGTCGGCGGGGGTTTCGCCAGCTTTGGCCCTGTCGAAACCTTGGGCGTCACGGTGCTGCAGCAAAAGCGCTGTCATCTGCCCTGGGGAAACGCTCATGCTATGGCTCCTGTGTGGACGCGCCCGGTGCATATTTGCGAGGCGGGGCAGTCCTCTATTGAATACCTTCACTGTAGAGCTTTGATTGATGATGTGGGGTGATCTCTAATGATCGAAGGCCCTGTCATGTGCCGGTCGGCCGACCGGCTGTTTGAATGTGACACAGCGTTGCTGCGACGCTCTTGGCCATCGCGCCATAAGTTAGGCATCGATGGCGGACACCACACGGATCCTGCGTGTCTGCCCAGCGGGCGAGCCAGTCGAGCAAGTGCTCACCGTCCTTCATGCAGCCACCCCATGCCTCCTTGGCCGCTGCAGCGACCGTGTATGGGACCAGACTGGATACGCGGTGAGCGGCCCAGGCGCCAGTCATAGCGGTCCACCGCCTTGATGAGGCCAATGTTCCCCTCCTGCAGCAGGTCGTCCAAGGGTTGGCCGCTGAAGAGATATTTCTTCGCGATGGAGAAAACGAGCTTCAAGTTGGCGACGGCCATTTGGTCACGCGCGCATCGATAGGCACTCATCGCCTGAGCGAACACAGGCGCAGGCTCGGGTTCTCTGGCCAACCCTGAATCGGCCAGCTCCATGAGAAAGCCTCGAGTCAAGCCCAGCGAGGCGAGGGCAGCTCGGCAAGCGCTCCATTCGGTATCGTCTTGGCCGGCACCGACGACAAGTCCTGATAGGACCTTCGCGTTGGCACAGAACTCCGCCAGTTCGTCGATGAACTCCTTGGCGTTGAGGCCAAATTGGGAATTGCCTTCGTCTTCAACGCCAATGGCCTCGGTCGGTAGATCAGACTCGGCGTCGGGCTCGGCGTTTGGAACGGGTTCAGAATCTTGGAGTTCGCCCTGCGGGCCGGACGACAGCCAGCGCAGCGGCTTCGCGCCCGTCTCCACCTTCCTGGCCGCGTCCAGCACTGCGCCGATGCCAGAAGGCCACGCGGCCAGCGCGTCCAGCGCCGTCTCCACGCCGCGCTCCATGGCTTGACCCAGGGCGACCTCGGCCTCGGCCGTGAGAAGCGCTTCGCGCTGGAACTCCCGTTGGTAAATACGCAGGGGCTCATTGCGATGGTCAGCCAGTTCGTCCACGAACGCCAGGGCTTCGGCGACCGCGTCTTCCTCGTCAGGCTTCCCCTCAGGGACGATGAAAACTTCAAAGTTTTCGCCGGGTGCCGAATACTCGAATCGCTCGTCAGTCTCGGCGCCCAGGTCATTGATGACCATGCCCAAGAGCGCCCCCGCCTCATCGTTGGGCTTGCCGTCATCGTCGCGCGTCAAATCCTCAACCGCAGCATACGGGACGCTGCCCTCGCGGATGGCGCGAAGTAAAACCAGGCGTAGCCGCTCGCGGGACTCGGCGTCGTCGGCGCGCAGCAGCGGCGTCGCCCGATCAGGCAGAAACGCCTCAAAATCGTCCCAATCGGCAGACGTGTCGATGGGCTGGTGCTCGGTGATTGCGCTTTGGATTCCAGACGCAGCCGCGAAGAGGGTGGGGTCGCCCTCGGGCGGCAACTGGTCTTCTTCGGCTTCCCATCCAGTCAAGTCGAACGAGTGGCGATCCTCGTCAGAGGCCCATTCAATGGTGGGCGCGGCGGCTGTCCCAAATCCTAAGACGGAAGGGGGCTGCTCAGTGGTTTGCGTGGGGGCAGCATCGACAAGGAGGATGGTTGGTGGTGCGGTGGCAACCTGCACCCAGTGCCCGTCGAGCGCGACATGCGCGGGCTCACAAAGGGCATCGCTGTCGCACGAACTCGTCGGTGATGTGCAGGTGGCCTCGATGGCCGAGGCCGCTTCGCCGGCGCCTGCAGCCTGCGCGATGCCCAGGGCATTGCGCCCTGAGGGATCGAGCAGGGCTGCATCGGCGCCGGCCGCAAGGAGGAGTTTGCAGATGGCGGCTTTATTGCGGGCCGCCGACAGCATGAGGGGGGTCTGGCCTTTGTCGTCGCGGGCGTTGAGGTCATCGCCGCGGTCGATGTGGATTTGGACTGCGCTTTCGACACCCGCCACGACGGCCATTCTGAAGAATCGGCTCAGGGGAGGAGCACCTTGGACAGATATGTCCGTCACGCGCGCACACCTTCCCGGATCGCCTGAACGGCGATTTTCGTGTTTGGCCGAAGGTATCCTCTCCCCCTCGGTTCAAAGCGCTGGCCGTGGCCGAATAGCGTAGTCGTCTCTGCGGCCATTGAGGCTCTATTGAGTTTGAACTGTTACAAATTCTACAGGGCAGCATAGGGGGAGTTCTGCGCCGCCATCGCAGCGCCTGGCAGGCGCGTTTGCTCCAGCACCGTCGCCTTGAACGCACTGCTGTATTCACGCCGCCTCGGGCGTGCGCCACAAGATGCTCGATCCATGGTTCCCGCAGTTCCCTTTGTGGAATTGATCCTCGATTACGGCAATCGATTCAAGTTGGATTCTTGCGCCGATGATTTCGTCGAAACCGGAATGGCTCATCGCCATGCCATCCGCGGTTACGAAGGAACTGCGTTTTCGGTGCGCATCGAAATCAATCTTTTCCGCAAGCTGTGTGGCCGATGAATCTTCGTGATCGAAAGGGTACCGTTGACGTTGCGATTTCGGTTTCGATGCCGATGTCCTTCGTGGAGCCGTTGAGTCATCTTCGGAAGCGGATTCTTCTTTTTTGGAGGGCTCCGGTGCCGTTGTTTCTTCGCCGCCGAAGCTTCGCGTGCACTTCCTTACCCTTGGGCGGGGCGTTCCAGCAGTACGCTTCCCCGATCTCGGATCAGCCTCGAAGACCAGGTTGCTGCCCCGAAAACGTGCGCTGCGCCATCGCAAAGTAGGCAAGCGGTTTTGCTGCAGCGCCCAGCCGAGGCCCACGAATGCTGTTGATGGCAGCGTATGCCGTGCCGGCAAAGGACAGCGCAGCCCCGGCGTAGGCAACGGGTGAGGATGGATCTGTTCCTTGCAGCGCCAGTCCTGCGCCAAAGACCGGGAGCAGCGATCCCAATGTCGTTGGTCCGAGTTTCTGCTGCATGGCGGCGTCGATCTCTCGCACTTGCTGCTGGACTTCCCGGATGAACGCTTCATTGAGTGCCATGCGATCATCAGGGTTCACGTGGGTTGATACTTCGATGCAGTGTGCTTCGACCTTGGCGCGCAGATCGGGCAGCAGGTGACCATGCCGTTGCTTGAAGCGCACCAACTGATCGATGCTCACAGGTTGGGTAGGCATCGGCAGCAGATGGTTTAGCGCAACCTCGCGTGCCTTGCGTCTGTGCAGTGCATGAGCGTTCGTGATTCCGCGCGGAGGCATCATCATCGACATGACTCTGGTGTGATTGGTCACCGGTGCGGCATCCACTTCCGGTAAGGCACCCAGGCAGACCGCAAGGTAGGACATGAAAAGGTGAGCCGTAGATTCCTCCACGTCGTACCACGGGTACCCGTCCTGCCTGGCCAAGCCGACGTCTATCAGGTATTCCGGGATGCGGCCAAGCTTTTCGGCGTGAATTCGCGTTGTTTTGAAGGGGGCATCTTTGGTCTTGAGGGCGTGCTTCGGCAATGACCTGTGCTTATCCAGCATGTCGATGAACCGTTCATCGAATTCCCTGATCTGGTAGACGAATTGCGCAGGAATGATCGGCTCCACCAAGCCCTCCGCGAGCAGCCTGCGCATGCGCTCCGGCAGTTGCTCGGGGTCGTGCAGATGGTCCATCGGGACGATGGACGAGAGTTTGTCCCAGTAGAGCAAAGTCCGGGCCGTCCATGCGTCCGGTGGAAGGGAGATATAGGGGAAGTACAGCGCGTTGCTTCTCATGACGGAGCCCGGACATTGTTTGAGAAACAGTCTATCGCTTCAGTTCTGGCGTAAATGGGCTGGTCTTCCCACTGGGAGGCAATGGCGACTCTTCTTGACGTCCTTCAAAAGCGGCAAGCGAAAAGCACGGTAATTGACAGATGAATTTGCCTGCGTCCAAAGCGCAGGCCTGCGTGACGTCAATTCTGAAGGTGTCAGCGGGCGAGCCGACTCCATAAATCTCCCAGCCTGCAAAAAAGGCTGTGGCGGCATATCCACTGAGTCTGTCCAGGATGTGATATTCCTTGGACATTTGCTTGGGTGGTTTTTACTATTACGGGATGTACACAGAGAGACACTTGAGCGCAGAACAAATTGAGCTGGTTGACGATCGGGTGAGCATCCAACTGCCGACACCGCTGCTAAATTTAGTCGAAGTGCCGCGCTTCTCGATCACAGCCGCTCTACTGATGCTGCACGTTCAACAGTGCCGGGCGGCCGTTGTGGGAACGCTTGAAGGCCTACGGGATTACCAAGTCAATCAACGGGTTTTAGTTGAGCTGCTGATCTTTTACGACATGCACCAGCGCTTGATTGCACTGCTTGAGCTGTGCACAGATGACCTACTTTTCTACGTGATCCAGATGCCCATCAATGGCGTGCCTGAGCTGGCGGATCGGATCGTTCGGTCGAGAGATCTGGCGCTGTCCGTGCGCGCGAAACGAGCAGCACGTGAAATCATCGAGAACTTGAAATGACGTGGAATTCGTCAACTTGGCGCCCGCTTGAGCCTCACGAACTACTAGACCCTGAGGTACCGCGCGACCCAAAGGCGCGTTTCGAACTGTGGGCCACCAGCCCCAGCGGCATCGGTGTGGCCGCTAGCGGACAGGGCCTGGACCTAGCATTGCTCGTGCTGCACATGCGCGGGTATGAGGACGAAGTGTATGGTGTCCTCGACAAGATCGGCGCTGATGAAATGTCATGCACAGCGGCCATCGATTTCTTCGTTGGGTACGACATGTCCGGTCACGTGGCCCGCAACCTGCAAGGCTTCCCAGCCGCATGCGACTACGTGCTGGCGCTGCCAGCGACCTCAGTTGATGAGTACCTCAACGAACGTATCCGACGGGCACAGGACGTCGCACGTGCTGCGTTGGCGAAGAAGTACGCGATCGAAGCGATTGGCGAGATTGGCCTGGGGCTGGCCAAGAGGTGATCTGCTCGATGCCCATGATCGCGCGAGCTTGATCGCGGCGCGCTGCGCGGAATCTTCCTGCCGTCCGGGTGTATTACATGTGTAATACACCGGTACAGTTACACGGTTCTGTGCGAGTCACGATTACGCGTTGCATGCAACAAGGCCTTGTGCTTCTTGCCGAGCGTCGAAGATGCCATGGGTAAACCATGGACCTGTGCGAGATTTCGGGCAATGGATCGCAAGGTCGACGGATTGCGGGCATGAATACGGCATGGTGGCGAGCCGGCCACATGGTGCGCGACGACGACATGGCTGTGGAGATGGCTGCGATCTCCATGCAGCACGGCAATCAAAGGGAAGTGTTCGCCCACGCCGAGGTTCTCAAGCGCGTCCAGCGCGATGCGTAGGGCTTTGGCGTAGACGGAATGCCTTCCTAGGCCGGGCCGAACTTTGGAATCCAGAGCAGCCCTTCTGCTGAGCCGAGGAGAAAAGCTCAGCACCACGTGCGAATAGACATGTCTGGGCAGTTCTTGGCCTTGGCACCCCGCCCTTATGTGTTGAAACATTTGGTGAGCTAGATCATCCGCAGACAGCCGGCTGTCTGTCCCCCAGGGGAGGGTGCGCTGTACCAAACGGCGCACGAACGGAGGCCCTGCCAGCCTGAGAATTGCATCCACTTCGGGCGCTCCGACCTTGGCATCAAGCATGTAACGAATGAGACGCGCCAAATCGCCTGGTCGTTGCGGCTCCATTGCCGTATATGACATGACCTTGATCATCATCGTGGCCGGCCAGTTATTTTTTGCAGCTGTTCCAAAACGTCTTTGAGCTGCGCACGGGCTTCGAGTTTTCGATTGCGCGACGCATATCCATCCAGGGTCTCGACGACGAAGCCGAGTGCGATTACCAGGTTTGAGAGCGTGACCACGTCGTCGTGGATCGTTGCAGGGTAAATGCCATCCACGATGCCGACGGTGGGCGGGATTGACCCGTCCTCGGCCAAGGCCTTCTGTGCCATGGCCCGGAGCAGATGCGACAGGCTCACGTTTCGCTTCTTGGCCAGCGCCGTCAAAGCAGACTTTTCCTCCAAAGTCAGGCTCACGCTGGTAGGCGTTGTTGCACCTGCCGCACGGCGACCGGACACGATCCTGACAGATCGCTCTTTGGGATTGGTCGCTGGTTTTCTATTGAACATCTGACATCTATCTCTTGTATTCCATACTCCACTAATCATCCTTGATGAATTCCACAAACCGAGAGCCGCCCAGTTCTTGCGCAACTACCGCTGCCTCGTGTAACGTGGCGGCTTGGCTTTGGAGTGGGAGCAGCACACCATATGCTGCATGGCAGGCGGTGACGAACGCCAGCGCGCAGAAGCCGAAGTTTTCTGCCTGGGCGTTGTGATACCGCGTTTGTCGTGCGGTGTTGACGGCATGCATGGACCTGATCGCCAACCACAAGCCGGACAAAGCTCAGGAGCTGGCGGCAGCCCCGGTGCCGATACTCACGATGCCCAGCCGGTTCTTGGCTTGAGTCAGTCCGGAGGCCTTGGCCAGGGGGGTGTAGGTGGGGGCGCCAAACTTCGCTTTTGCCCTGTCGAACACAACGATGGCTCGTTTGTCGTTAAGTTGTTTGGAGATGAAGATGAAACCATCCACGGCCTCAGGATGTGCATAGACGGCAACGCTCCATCGTTGGGTCATGTCGTAGGGATGTTCGGCCGACAGGCTGTTGTCGCCGCCAAGGCGCTTGAGATGTTGTCCCGTAAGGTCTGCGAGCTTCAGCGTGCCGTTATCAGTGCCAGCCGCAAAGGTCACCAGATAGCGCGTGTCGATCTCTTCCTGCCGAATTTTGAACTCCCCCTTCTCCGGGATCTCATCGTGCAGGATGGTTTCTGCGATGGCCGTGTCTAACTGCTGGCCGCAATAGCAGGTCCCGAACTGTTTGTCAGGGTCATCGAAGCGGTAGGCGGCGTGTCGACCGAAGTAAGGTTCACCGCTGTTGCGTCGGCCGACTCGCTTGAGCGACGTGACCGAGACTTCCTTGGTGTGCAGGGGGAGGTCAGAGAAGTCCGTGGCTGGTGGTTGAAGCGGCATGAAACTCAGGCCTCCGTCGGTACTTCAGCGAAGGCGGCGGCGACATCCTTAACCTTGGCAACGCGGCCGGCGGCCAGAGCCTGCAGCGGTGTGTCTCCGCCCAGGGATCCCTTGCGTGTCAGGAAAAACTGCAGCTTGGAGCCTCCTGGCAGGTCACCCAGCACTTTGGTCACAGCTTCCAGGTGCTTGCGGTCGTAGCTCGGATCACCGTAGAACGCGGGGAAGTAACGCTCCGATTTGTATGTGAGATAGAAGACGCGATTGCTTTCCGCAGCCTTCCAAACCGCCTGTCTGGTGGCCCAGCCCATCAACTTCTGGAATTCGACGGGCGTCAGCAACTGCCCCTTGTCAATCATGGCTTCGGTAGTATCCAGAACCAAGGCATCTCGAGCATCATTCTGTTGGGTTGCAGCTTTGGCAGCAGGTTTGCGAACTTCGGATGTCTGCATCCGGCTGGATGCCGAAGGAGCGCTGACGGTCGCCACGCGCAAGACTTTGATGGTTTGCTCCAACTCGTCCAAAACATTCGCCAGATCTTGGCCAAAGTACAACTTTGCACCCTTGTCGTTACCCAAAGGCGCGTTGAAGATGCGAGCAGCCTCCTTGTTGACCTCACGAATGTGGTCGACAAATGCAGGAATATCGATCTTTCTCTTGGCAAGAGCTCGGGCGGTGGTAGGCATGGGCAACTCCTTTTCGAGTTTTCAATATAGCGAACTTCGTCAAATGTGTCAACCATGTCGTCTGAGTAATCCAGTTGCTCAGGACCGCTCATAAGGAGCGAGCTGCATTACTCGGTCGGGTTGGTGGTGTCGAGATATCGCTGGCCGGCTAGGTTTGTCCGCTGAATTGCTTCGAACCGACCCGACATCCTGGGGTCGCTCTGTGGGCCAGGAAGCTGATCCGAGTGCGAGCCCTGCGCAGGGGCCTTAAAAAGGTCGGCTGGCAATCTTGGGCGGATGTTGTGCTTGGTGATGAACTGCCATAATCATCAAGGCCAGAGGAACAGGTGTCCCAAATTCCGTGACGGTGTCACGAGTAGGTGTCACGTTTTTTCGTCGAATTCCACCGCGTCGCCAAAAAAGTCTTTGAAAATCAATTGGTTAGTGTCGTGGGCTGTGAGCCCCATCAGCCACCCCAAGTCATCAAAAGCGCTGCAATCGAAAGATTGCAGCGCTTTTTTCTTATGCGCGTGGTGTTTACCAATTTCAGTTAGATCATGAATTGTTCACGTCTTGGCCTTGTACAAGGCCAAGCCGCCTACAAGAACAGTGAGGTCACCTGAGCAGAATGGGGAAATTCTGAAAGGGCTGGAAATGCATGAGAAGCACGCGCAAGAGACAGTTTTTGGGGTGGCCGACGGAGCCACTTACACGGCCGAGTTGTGCCTGAGCAAGGCAGGGCGTTACTACTTCGCACAGATCCAGGTAGACGGCCATAACTTGCCTCTACCCGATGGCCATTGGCCTAACCGCGACGAAGCCATGGTCGCACTCTCCGATTTTGCTTCCGGTGCGCGCAAGCCGGATGAACCGCAAGTGGAAAGTGCTACGAGAAAGTGATTTAGCTCGCCAAAGGGGCGAAATCAAGCATGCAAGAGGCCTGCACGAATCTTCATGCAGGTTCTTCAGTTCAGATGTCTTCCAGCAAAGCATAAGGCAGCGTGCCTAACGCAAGGGGCACTCCCTCAGCGCCGCCTGCGCGCAGCGATTCGCCTGTGGAGGCGATTTGGAGGGACACCAGGGCATCCACGCCTCCATCTGGAGACGCTGCTGTTTGCACCACCACACCGCAAGGTTGTTCGCTGTCGCTGGCGGCGAACACCTCCAATCCGACGGCAATGGGTTGGGCTGCGTGGGCGAGATACGTGCGTCGTTTCAACGTGCCACGGAATTGACTGCGAGCCACGATCTCCTGGCCGGGATAGCAGCCCTTCTTGAAATTCACGCCCCCGATGGATTCGTAGTTCAACATTTGAGGCACGAACAAATCCACTAGGGGCGCTGTCAGGGTTGTCACGCCGCTCTGGACTTCGCTCCACTCCCACAATCCGGGCGCGAGAAAATTCCCGACCGGCGCAGGTGCGGTGGACGGTGCCACCCACAGTGCGCGCGGCTGACCCACTGCCGGATACAGATGCACCACAGTGGCAACGTCCCGATCGGCTTTGGACCACGGTAAGGGTGGCTCACCCGCTGTCAGCGCGGTCACCGCATCCCCTGCCAAGCCATACAGGGCGAAATCTGCCGTGGCATCGCTCAACCGGGCCTTGGCACGCAGCACGAACATGGACAGCCGTTTGAGCGTGGGAGCGAGCAAGTCGCCACTGCAAATCAACAGCACTTCCGTGGCGCTGCGCTTGAAGCCGATGAAGCTGGCCTGCACCCGTCCCTTGGCGGTAAGGAATGCGGCCAATCGGGCCTGATCCATGCCCAGCAGCGCGAAATCCTGGGTGAGCTGGCCATGCAGGAATTTCGCTGCATCTTCCCCTTCCACGCGAATCACGCCGAGGTGGGGCAGGGGGGCTATGCCATTCAAGGGATAAGTCATGGCTGAATTATGATGCCCGGTTCCTTCCCTACAGGCTGCCAAGGTTGTGCGTCGTTTTTTCGCGTTGTTGCTAGTCATTGTTTGCTCCGCGACTGCGGCAGCGGTGTGGTGGTTGCACCAGCCCATGCCCGTTCGCAGCGGCGTGTCCTCCGCGCAACCGCTGGAGTTGGCGATCGAGCCGGGCACCACGCCCCGCGGTGTCGCGCGTGATGTGGTCGCTGCCGGTGTCGACTCCGATCCCCGTCTGCTCTACGCCTGGTTTCGCTTGTCCGGCCAGGATCGCCTGATCAAAGCCGGGAACTACGAAATTCCGCCAGGCACCACCCCACGCGAGTTGCTGCAAAAACTCGTGCGTGGGGAAGAGGCTCTGCGCGCCGTCACCCTGGTAGAGGGATGGACCTTTCGGCAGGTCCGCCAGGCGCTGGCGCGGGAAGACCAGTTGAAGCCAGATACCAAAGGCCTCGCTGACGACGCCATCATGGCGCGCCTCGAGCGCCCGGGCGTGCCGGCGGAGGGCCGCTTTTTCCCCGATACCTACACCTATGCCAAAGGCAGCAGCGATTTGTCCGTGCTTCGCCGGGCGATGCATGCCATGGACCGGCGCCTGGAGGCGGCGTGGGCGCAGCGTGCGTCGGACACGCCTTTGCGAAGCGCCGACGAAGCCCTCACCCTGGCGAGCATCGTGGAAAAGGAAACGGGCCGTTCTTCCGACCGCGCACAGATCGCGGGCGTCTTCAGCAACCGATTGAAGGCGGGCATGCTGCTTCAAACCGATCCCTCCGTGATTTACGGTCTGGGTGAAAAATTCGACGGCAATCTGCGCCGGCGTGACCTGCTTGCGGACACGCCCTGGAACACCTACACCCGTCCCGGCCTCCCCCCGACGCCCATCGCGATGCCGGGCAAAGCCTCGCTCATCGCTGCAGTCCAGCCCGAGAAGACCAACGCCTTGTATTTCGTAGCCCGAGGCGACGGGACCAGCCAGTTCAGCCCGACCCTCGATGAGCACAACCGTGCCGTCAACCGCTACCAGCGGGGGCAGCCTTGACCATGCCCCAACACGGCAGAAAGTCCACCATGGAGCCCGCGGGCCGGTTTATCACATTCGAAGGCATCGACGGTGCGGGCAAGTCATCGCACATCGACACCTTGGCTGCTGCCTTTCGGCGCCAGGGCGAGACCGTCACGGTCACCCGGGAACCCGGTGGCACGCCGCTGGCGGAAAAGATTCGCGCGCTTTTGCTGAATGACGCCATGGACGCTCTCACGGAGTCGCTGCTGGTGTTCGCGGGTCGCCGCGACCACCTGCGCTGCGTGATCGAGCCTGCATTGGCAAGGGGCGAGGTGGTGCTGTGCGACCGCTTCACGGATGCCACTTTCGCGTATCAGGGCGGCGGACGCGGCTTCGATGCGAAGGTGCTATCTATTTTGGAGCGCATCACTCAATCAGGTATTGTGCTGGAGCCTGAAAAAATGCGCGATCCTGATCTGACGATCTGGTTCGATCTTCCTCCGGAGATGGCCGCTGCACGCCTGGCCGATGCACGTGCTCCCGATCGCTTCGAATCGCAGCCTGCTGAGTTTTTTGGCCGGGTGCGGCAGGGTTATGCCGAGCGCGCCTTGGCGGCGCCGCAGCGCTTCGTGCGCCTGGACGCAGGACAGCCCCGGGATGCGGTGTGGTCGCAATTGACGGGCTCGCTTGTTCAGCGAGGCTGGCTGCAGGCGGGCCCTTCAGACGTTGTCGCTGGTGCACCATGAGCCATCCTTCATTGATCGCCGCCCCGTGGATCGCCGCACAACGCCAGACGCTGCTGGCGCAGCGGGGTCATGCGTGGCTGCTGAGTGGCCCCTCCGGACTAGGTCAATACGCGTTGGCCATGGAATTGGTACGGGCCTGGTTGTGCGATACGCCCACAAAAGATGGCGCATGTGGTCACTGCGGCAGTTGCCATGCGGTCGAGGTGAGAACGCATGCGGATCTTTGCGTACTCATGCCCGAAACGCAGATGATGGAGCGCGGCTGGCCATTGCCGGAGAAGGCGCAGTCTGAAATCGACGACAAGAAGCGCAAGGCCAGCCGCGAGATCCGAGTGGATGCCATGCGGGACGCCGTGCAGTTCGCGCAGCGTACTTCTGCCCGCGGGCGTGGCAAGGCTGTGCTCGTGTACCCCGCTGAGCAGATGAACAACGTCACGGCCAATGCGTTGCTCAAGACGCTGGAGGAGCCGGCAGGCGACGTGCGATTTGTGCTGGCCACCGAGGCGGCGCACCAATTGCTGCCCACCATCCGAAGCCGCTGCCTGGGGCACACGATGCAATGGCCCACCGAATCCGACATGGTGAATTGGCTGGTTCATCAAGGTTTGGAATCCGAAGCCGCCAGCGCATTTTTGCGGGCGTGTGGTGGTCGTCCCGATGACGCACTGAGCTTGGCCCGTGCCGGGCGCAGCCCGCAATCGTGGTCGCAACTGCCCAAGGCGGTCGCCAGGGGTGATGTCACGGTGTTGGCCGATGCGTCTCCTGCCCAGGCGGTGGACGCGTTGCAGAAACTTTGCCATGACCTGATGGCGTGCCGGGTCGGCGCGGCGCCACGCTACTTTGCAGTGGCGGACCTACCGACGCCGCCGGGCCTCGGGCCATTGAGCCGCTGGGCGAAGGCTTTGGCAAAAGAGGCACGTACCGCCGATCACCCCTTCAATGCGGGGCTCATGCTGGAAGCGCTTGTTGCCCAGGCGCGAAACACCCTACACTCGCGCCATTGAAGAAGACGTCCCCAAGACCATGAGCAGCCCCTCTACCGCGCCCCGTCCCAGCGTCATGCAGCTGGCCATCAAGGAGAAGGCGGCTCTGTATGCAGCCTACATCCCCTTGTTCGCCGAAGGCGGCATCTTCGTACCCACGCAGCGCGAATACAAGCTGGGCGATGATGTCTACGTGCTGCTGACTTTGCCGGAAGACACGCAGCGTTATCCGGTCGCGGGGCGAGTGGCCTGGGTGACCCCCGCTCGGGCGGCCGGGAATCGGACACAGGGTGTCGGCATTCAGTTTCCGAGGGACGAAAAATCCCGCATTCTCAAGCTCAAGATCGAAGAGTTGCTGGGGACCAGCCTGGGATCGGATCGGCCGACGCAGACCCTCTGAGCGCCCGGCGCCGTTGCCATGCCGACCGACTGCCGGTCGGCATTTTTGTTTGGATTGCGCATGTTCACAGATTCCCACTGCCATCTCACCTTTCCGGATTTGGTCTCCCAACTGCCAGCCATTCGCCAGGCCATGGCCGATGCCAGCGTGGATCGTGCGCTCTGCATCTGCACCACCCTGGAGGAGTTCTCCGATGTGCATGGGCTGGCCATGGCCTACGACAACTTCTGGAGCAGTGTGGGCGTGCATCCCGACAACGAGGGCGTTGCCGAACCTTCCGAGCAGGATCTGCTCGATCGTGCTGCCTTGCCGAGGGTGATTGCCATCGGCGAGACCGGCCTCGATTACTACGGCATGGAAGACCGCAAGGGGGGACGCAGCATCGCCGATCTGGAATGGCAGCGTGATCGTTTCCGAACGCACATCCGTGCTGCCCGCGCATGCGGCAAGCCCTTGGTCATCCACACGAGAAGCGCCTCGGACGATACCCTGGCCATCCTGCGCGAAGAGGGCGAGAACGGAGTCGGTAACCGTGCGGGCGGGGTGTTCCACTGTTTCACCGAGACCGCCGAAGTGGCTCGCGCAGCCCTCGATCTGGGCTACTACATTTCGTTTTCCGGCATCGTGACGTTCAAGAGCGCTCAGCATTTGCGGGATGTGGCGGCTTTCGTGCCCTTGGACCGGATGCTCATCGAAACGGACAGCCCCTACCTTGCGCCGGTGCCCTACCGTGGCAAGACCAACAACCCGTCCTACGTTCCCTTCGTGGCGCAGCAACTGGCCGACGTCAGAGGGATGCCCGTGCAGGAGGTGGCGCTGGCCACGAGCCGCAATTTCGACACACTGTTCTTTTCTGGAGCCAACCCATCATGATGGTTCGTCGCCGAGTGCTCGCTTCCCTCGCTTTGGCCGCCGCGGCGCTGTGCGGCGCATGCGCCCACGCCGGTGCGTACGAGGATTTCTTTACCGCCGTGCTGCGCGATGACGACTCCGGCATCAACTCGCTGGTACGCCGGGGATTCGATCCGAATACGCGCAATCCGAAGGGCGAGGTCGCGCTCACGCTTGCGTTGAAAGAAGGCTCCATGCGCGCCTTCGCGGCGCTGATGGCGGCCAAAGGCATCAAGGTGGAAGAGCGGAACGTCAAGGATGAAAGCCCGTTGATGCTGGCCGCGATCAAGGGCAATGTCGAGGCGGCTCGCGCGCTCATTGCCAAGGATGCCGATGTCAACAAGACGGGGTGGACGCCTCTGCACTATGCAGCCTCCGGCACCACGCCGCAGCAAGCGGCCATCACCACGCTGCTGTTGGAAAACCATGCTTACATCGACGCGGCGTCGCCCAATGGCACCACGCCCTTGATGATGGCAGTGAGCTACGGCACGGCCGACGTGGCCAAGCTGCTGCTGGACGAAGGAGCGGACCCCACGCTGCGCAATCAGATCGGTCTGGGTGCCGCTGACTTCGCGCGGCGTGCCGACCGCAAGGACATGGAGGAACTTGTGGCAGAGGCCGTGCGCCGGCGGCAACCCCGCCGCGGACAGTGGTAGGGCGGCGGAGCGTTTCGCCTTCGGTCAGGCCTCGAGCACAGCGGAGGGTCAGTGCCCCGCAGGGCGGGCCTGGAGTCGGGCGTAGAGGCCGCCTTGGGCGATCAATTCGGCGTGCGTGCCTTGTTCGGCAATGCGTCCCCGCTCCATCACCACCACCCGGTCGGCATGCTCGATGGTGGACAGGCGGTGAGCGATCACGAGCGTGGTACGCCCCTGCATGAGGCGCTGCAGCGCGTCTTGCACCAGACGCTCTGATTCGGTATCCAGTGCCGATGTGGCTTCGTCCAGGATGAGGATCGGCGCATCCTTGTAAAGCGCTCGGGCGATGGCCAGGCGCTGGCGTTGCCCGCCCGACAGCTGCGTCGCGTTGTGGCCCACCACGGTGTGCATGCCGCAAGGCAGGGCCGCCACATGCTCGGCCAGGTTCGCGGCGGCCAGACAGTCCTGCACGCGCTGCTCATCGATTTCGCCGCCCAACGCCACGTTGGCTGCCACCGTGTCGTTGAACATCACCACGTCCTGGCTGACCATGGCAAATTGCGACCGCAGGGCTTGCAGGTTCCAGTGCGACACGGGCTGGCCATCCAGGAGGACCTGGCCGGCGCTCGGCGCGATGAAGCGGGGCAACAGGTTTACCAAAGTGGTTTTGCCGGCGCCGGACGGGCCTACGAGCGCCACGGTTTCTCCGGGGTGCACGGTCAGGTTCACACGGTCCAGGGCCATGGCCTGCTCTTCGCCGAACGCCACGGTGACGTCTTCCAGGGTAATGGCTCCCGAGGTGCGCGCGGGCGCGTGGTTGCCTCCGCCCTCTGCCCGGGTGTCCCCCAGCAGGGCCAATCCGCGTTCGAGGGCCGCGACTCCCCGGGTTACGGGATTGGCCACGTCCGCCAGGCGGCGGATCGGCGCGATTAGCATGAGCATCGCGGTGATGAATGCCGCAAAGCCGCCCACGGTCACATCGCGGTCGCCGCTGGCATGGCTTTGCCAGAGCGCCACGCAAATAACGCCCGACAGGGCAGCAGCGGCGAGCAATTGGGTGAGGGGGGTCATCGCCGCCGAGGCGATGGTGGCCTTGATGGCCAGCCGGCGCAGGCTCTGGCTCAGAACACCGAAGCGCCGCGATTGGCTGGGTTGTGCTCCGTGCAGCCGAACCATGCGATGGGCCAGCACGTTTTCTTCCACCACATAGGCCAACTGGTCGGTCGCTTCCTGGCTGCTTTTGGTGATGCGATAAAGCCGCCGGGACAGCGTCTTCATGATCCAGGCCACGCCCGGCACCACGATGGCGACGATGAGCGTGAGCTGCCAATTGAGGTAGAGCAGGTAACCCAGCAGCGCAATCAGGGTGAATCCGTCGCGAGACAGCCCCATCAGCGCCTGCACGAGCAGCGTGGCACCGGTCTGCACTTCGTACACCACGGTGTTGGACAGGGTGCTGGCCGACTGCCGCGTGAACAGGGCCATTTCGGCTGCGAGCAGGCGGTCGAAGAGCGCCTCGCGCAGCTTCATCATGCCTTCGTTGGCAATGCGGGCGAGAGCGTATTGACCCGCGAACTGCGCCAATCCCCGTACCAGAAACACACCCATGATGGCCAGCGGGACCATCCAGAGTTTCAAGGAGCCTTCGGTGAATCCCTGGTCGAGCAAGGGCTTGAGCAGGGCGGGAATGAGGGGCTCGGTGACCGCTCCGACCAGCGTGGCCAGCACGGCGAGGGTCCATGCGGAGCGCTGGTTGCCGAAGTAAACGGAAAGCCGCCGGAGCCTGGCCGCCAAGGTGAGGCGGGCGGTTTGCTCGGAAGCCGGAAGGGGGCGGGGGTCTGGGGCGTGCATGAGGCGCGGATTCTACGTAGGACCGCATCCAAACCTCGCACAGTTTGTCACAGGGGTATCCCACCAGTGTGTAACATCCACGGTCTGTCCACCGGCATTTGCTCGGTATCCGATGGCTGCCAATGACTATTGACCGAAATCCATCCTCCATTCTCGCTGCGGCCCTGCCGCACCTCTCTCGCCGGCACGCTATCACCGCGCTGGTTTCTTCCTCCGCACTGCCCGCACTGGCCCAATTCAGGGTCGAGATCACCGGCGTGGGTTTGACCCAGCTTCCCTTTGCGATCTCGCCGTTCCGTGGCGAGGCGCAGTCCCCGCAAAAGATCTCGGCCATCATCCAGGCCGACCTTGAGCGCAGTGGCCAGTTCCGGGCGGTCGATTCTTCCGGACCGGCGCTCGACGAAACGTCGCGCCCCGACGTCGCCCTGTGGAAACAAAAGGGGGCGGAATCGCTCACGACCGGCAGCATCACGCGCTTGCCCGATGGTCGCTTCGACATCCGCTTTCGCCTGTGGGACGTGGTGCGCGGTCAGGACCTCGGTGGCCAGAGCTTCGTGGTCACGCAGGGCGACCTGCGTCTGGTGGCCCACCGCATCGCTGATTTCATCTACGAAAAGCTCACGGGCCAGCGCGGGGTGTTCTCGACCCGCATCGCGTATGTCACCAAGTCCGGCCCGCGCTACAGCCTCTGGGTGGCCGATGCGGACGGAGAGAACGCGCAATCGGCGTTGTCCAGCCCGGAACCCATCATTTCGCCGGCCTGGTCTCCCAGCGGTGGGCAATTGGCCTATGTGTCTTTCGAGTCGCGCAAGCCGGTCGTCTATGTACACGATGTGGCCTCAGGCCGGCGCCGCCTGATCGCCAACTTCAGGGGCTCCAACAGTGCGCCCGCATGGTCTCCCGACGGCCGTACGCTCGCCGTAACCCTGAGCCGTGACGGTGGCTCGCAGCTTTACACCATCGATGCCAATGGCGGCGAGCCGCGTCGGCTCATGCAGAGCACCGGCATCGATACCGAGCCCATGTTCTCGAGCGATGGCCGGAGCATCTACTTCGTCAGCGATCGGGGCGGCGCACCGCAGATCTACAAGGTCGGCGCTTCGGGCGGCAATGCCGAGCGTGTGACGTTCACTGGCTCGTACAACATTTCCCCCAGCATCAGCCCTGACGGCAAGTGGTTGGCTTACGTCTCGCGCATCGGCGGTGCGTTCAAGCTGCACGTCATGGATCTGGCGACGGGTACGGCCACGGCCGTGACCGACACCACTGCGGATGAAAACCCCAGCTTTGCGCCCAACAGCCGCCTGATCGTCTACGCGACGCAGCAACAAGGCCGTGAAGCGCTCATGACGACCACGCTGGACGGCAAGATCAAGGCCCGCTTGGCCGGGCAGGGCGGTGATATCCGCGAGCCCGACTGGGGCCCGTTCCAAAAACAGTGACCGTCATCTTTCGATTTTTTGATCATTTGGACTTGAGGAGTATTTCAATGAACCGCTTTCCCTTCAAACGCATTTCCGCCATCTTCATCGCTGCAGCCATCGTTGCTGGCTGCAGCTCAGGCGTAAAGCTGGAAGACGTGCCTGTCGAGGACAAGGGCGCCACGTCGACGATGCCAGGCAATGCCGGCGCCAACCCGAACGGCGCTTCGCAAAGCGGCGTCGCTCCCGTGGACCTGAGCCAGTCGGCGCGCGACGGCGCGGGCCCGGTCGGCGTGAGCCGCATCGTGTACTTCGACTATGACAGCTATGCGGTCAAGCCGGAGTTCCAGTCGCTGATCGAGCAGCATGCCCGTTTTATCAAGGCAGGCCAGAACCGCAAGGTCATGATCGAAGGCCATACCGACGAGCGTGGCGGCCGTGAATACAACTTGGCCCTTGGCCAAAAGCGCGCAGAAGCGGTGCGCCGTTCGCTCGCCTTGCTCGGCGTGTCGGAAGCGCAAATGGAAGCCGTGAGCTTCGGCAAGGAAAAGCCTGCGGCACAGGGCAGCACGGAAGACGTGTACGCCCAGAATCGCCGCGTTGAGCTGTCTTACCGTTGATGAGCGCGCAGATGGTTGTTCCCCGCAAGGCACTTGCCCTGCTGGCCTTGGCCCTGTCGGCGGCTTTCGCTCCGGCAAGCCACGCCGCGCTGTTCGAGGATGAAGAAGCACGCCGCGCCATTCTGGAATTGCGCCAGCGTGTGGACACGCTGCAACAGGCCAACCAGCGTGCGGGTGACGATCTTCGCCGCTCTGGCGACGAGACTTCCCAGATGCGCCGAAGCCTGCTCGATCTGCAAACGCAGATCGAAACCCTGCGGACCGAGCAGGCCAATCTGCGTGGGCAGAACGAGCAGCTGCTGCGGGATGTCTCGGAGTTGCAGCGCCGTCAGAAAGACATCGTCCAAGGCGTTGACGAACGGCTGCGCCAGTTCGAACCTGCCAAGGTCACGATGGATGGTCAGGAGTTCCAGGCCGACCCCGCCGAAAAGCGGGATTTCGATGCGGCATTGGCGGTCTTTCGTACTGGCAAGTTTCCGGATGCCGTGAGCGCATTCGGAAATTTCCTGAAGCAATACCCCCGCAGCGGCTATGCGCCTTCCGCCAGGTTCTGGCTGGGCAATGCCCAATACGCTACGCGCGATTACAAGGAAGCCATCAACAACTTCAAGGCCTTGCTGGCTGCTGCACCTGACCATGCGCGTGCCCCGGAGGCCGCGTTGTCGATCGCCAACTGCCAGATCGAGTTGAAGGATACTCGCGCCGCCCGCAAGACGCTGGAAGATCTGATCCGCGTCTATCCCCAGTCCGAAGCGGCTGGAGCGGCCAAAGAACGCTTGTCGCGCCTGAAGTGAGCGGCGCGGTAGAGCCTTCGGCAAAACCCCATTCGCTGGCCCACGCGATGCAGGATGCCGGCACCGCCGATCTCCAGCGCCGCTTCGGCGGCCTGGAGCGGCTGTATGGCGTGGACGGCGCCGCGCGCATTCGCAACGCGCATGTGGCCGTGGTGGGCATTGGCGGCGTGGGTTCCTGGACTGCGGAAGCGCTGGCGCGCAGCGGTATCGGGCACCTCACGTTGATCGACCTGGATCAGGTGGCGGAGTCCAATATCAACCGCCAAATCCATGCCCTTTCCAGCACGGTGGGCCAGGCCAAGGTCGAAGCCATGCGAGACCGCATTGGCCAGATCAATCCAGAGTGCCAGGTGACGTGCATCGAGGAGTTTGCGGATGCCGACAACTGGCCGGCCTTGTTGCCGCATGGAGTCGATGCGGTGGTGGACGCCTGCGACCAGGTCAAGACCAAGGCGCTGATCGCTGACTGGGCGATTCGCGGTAAGCATCGGCTGGTGGTGGTGGGTGCTGCAGGCGGCAAACGGCTGGCGCACAAGGTGGATATCGACGATCTGTCCAACACCACGCACGATCCGCTGCTCGCCCAGATGCGTTACCGGCTGCGCAAACACTATGGTGCTGCGAAAGAAGGGCGCCGCATCGGTGTCCAGTGCGTGTTCAGCCGGGAAGCGGTGGCACCTCCCCATGCGTCCTGTGATATCGCGGGCGATGGTGACGGTTCACTCAATTGCCATGGCTATGGCTCGGTGGTGGCGGTGACCGCCACGTTTGGCCAATGCGCTGCCGGATGGGTCTTGGACATGCTGGCAACCGTGCCAAAGCGGTAGATCCACATAGAAAAGACGCTATAATCCGAGGCTTTGCTGCATGGGTTCCAGGCCGATGTGGCAAAGGTTGGGACGTTAGCTCAGTTGGTAGAGCAGCGGACTTTTAATCCGTTTGTCGTGGGTTCGACCCCCGCACGTCCCACCAGATCATGCGAAGCGCTGCAGCTGTTCCAGTTGCAGCGCTTTTTGCTTTGTGTGGCCGTGATGTGCTTTCTTCTGCAGCGGGCGACCAGTGCGCTTTATAGCGGCTACTGAAACTGCGCGTTTCGCGCTCGAACCTGCTGTTGCAATGTCGTGCTGAACTCAGCCTTTAGTGCGCGACGTTGCTGCGTTTCGCCTGCTAGAGTCTCGGCACGGAGGTCATATATGAATACCAAGGGACTCGCCATGGTGACCATGGTGCTGTGCGGCTGGACGCTATCGAGTACAGCGCAGGTTCATCGGTGCGCAGATGCCACAGGCAAGCTCACGTATTCCGATCAGCCCTGCCAGGCAGGCCAGGCGGGTGCACAGATCGAACAGCGTAAAACGGCGGAAGTGTTGCAGCAGGAACGGGCGGAGGCGGCTCGGGCCCATCAGCTGAAGGCGCAACAGCAGCGCGCCGAACAGGGCGCGCAACGCCGTCCCACTCCAACGACTTCACCAGCGCCGACTGTCATGGCGCAAACGCAGCCCACCGCCGAGTGCCGTGCCGCGCAAAAGGAGTTGGAGTTCGTCTCCAGTATCCGCACCCTGTCTGGTGCAGAAAAGCGTTCACGCATGAACGCCGCGATCAGCGGAGTGAATGCCTCATGCGGTACGCAGACACCGCTCATTCAGGAACCACCACCCCCTGTGATCCGGCAGATCGTCATGACGCACTGCGACACCAAGTTCTGCTACGACGATCGGGGTGCCGCTTATGGCCGAAGCGGGAACGGTGTGCTGACGGCGCCGGATGGACAGACGTGTACCGGGGCCGGCATGGCCTGGACATGCCAATGAAGATGCGTCGTCCGGTTTGACGGAGGGGGGGGCGCCACGCCGGTTGACCATTCATTGCACGGCGTTTGCGATGCCCTGCATGAGTGCGGGTGCGATCGCATTAAGCGCTTTCCTTTGGCCTTGAAGTGAATCGTTCGCGCATCGAATCGCCACGGTGCGAATGAAAGCGGCGGCACAAAAAAGGCAGCCCGCACAAGGCGGGCTGAAACTTGCTCAAGAGCAAGAAAGGGAGGTGTCGACAGGGAGTGTCGACAGGTCAATATTAGGCGCTGTTGGCCTCCATGTTGTCCCACTGCATGGAAAGTGGTGGATTGGTGCAAAATGGCAGGTTCCCCTCGACGGCGCACGGCACCGATGCGCAAAAGCCGCGTGCTTGCCGAGTGTCGATCTACCCTTGCCAGTCCAGTTACTGCCACACCGAGCCCTCAAGAAAATTGGCGTGATGGCGCGTCCGAATGGCTCATTTGCACGCGGGCCTCGTGTGCCTGATGTACCTGCTGCGGCAGCAGCGCGGGATTGGCACCCTGCACATCATCCGGCGCATCCGGCATGCACACTTGCCGGAGATCCGCCAATTTTCCAACCGGTTCTTCCCACATGGTGTCACCTACCGATTCGCCAGATAGGAACGCACCGCTTGCGCAGAATTGCCCACGGCTTTCACCGCGATGCGCAACTCTTCCTCGGTGCAATTCAGAGACCGGGCCCAGTCGCGCACCTCATAGTCCTCGGCCAGGCTGATGAGCTTGCGGTCTTGCGCAGTTTTCGTGGCGTCGTCCGACATGCGTGGCTCCTGATGGAATGAGAGCGCCATGCTAGGTCTGCCGCTCCCGGGCTTCGCGTAGGACGATTGCCGCAGGACAATGCCATAGACCCCGATGGCCATGGGCGGCGGTCAAGGCCTGCGTTGCGGGGTCAGTTGAATGGTACCAATGCCCTGTGGTGCCTCGCGGGCGGTCAGCCAATGGATCCACAGGCCGCGAAGCCACGCCCCCATGTAGAGGACGCTGACGGCGAAGATGCCCCATTGGCCCGCCGTCCAGCTGGCATAGAACCAGAAGGGCTGGCCCAGCATGCCGAAGATGCAGGCCCAGCGCCGTCGTTCCTCGTGGCGCGATTGAGAGAGCCACGCCGCGGCGGCGCCCAGCAACGCGATGGCGATTTGGTCGAAGCCCATGGGTGTGGGAATGGGTGGGGAAAGGATGGGCAACAACGCCGGTTCATCCCGCCAGATGGACGTCGAAGTACGCGCTTTCCGCCTCGCCCAAACCCTGGAACGCGGCTTGGCGCGCCGCGGTACTGGCTTTGCCCCATTGCCGCAGCAAGGCGAGATCGGCGGGTGGCACCACTTCGGGCGGCGACTCTTCCAGGCTGCGCAGCGTGTCCAGTGCCGCGGCGACCTGAGCGGCGGAGCCGAAGGCCTTTTCCATCGCCTTGGCATAGCGGCGTTCCGCGTTGGTGCGCTCGCGTTCGGGCAGGTTTTCCGGATAGTCGCGCAGGGTGACCGTGTAGGTGAGTTCTTCCGTTTCCATGGCGTGCTCCTTGGGTTGATGCTGTATGAATTTACAGTATTTTGACGCAACTTTCATCCGGGTTTTTAGTGCCCGACCCTTGGAAGCGCTGGTCCTACACCTGCCCGGCCATGTGCGGCATACGCTGGCAGCTTCCTTTTCAGGAGCGAAAAAAATGGCACACGACAAATTGACGCCCGAGCAGGATCGCCAGCGCGATCAGGGCCATTTCAACCTCTATGGAATGCGCGACGACGCGCGCGGCCGTGGCGAAGTGGACGGCGAGAACCCCGGCGATGGCGAAGGTCCCCGGCGCTTCGGAGCCAGCGGTGACGAATCCACGTACGCCAACCGCTCGCCGGAAGACGCGGTGCATGAGCATCCCACCGGCCCGATCGCCGCCGTCGATGCCTCCGGCTCGGCACGCGGCCTGGGTCTGGACTACGGGGGCGATGCGCACAAGGAGCCCCGGTTGTCCTCACGCCAGGGGGCGGCGCTGATCGGCGAGCTCGATGACCGAAAGAAGACGGAATAGGGCTTGCCGCATGCCGCCAGGCGCCTGTTTCGCCCGCTGCAGCGGCCCCGCCGACCCCCACGTTTCACCGTCCCTTGAAAGGCCATCGATGCACGCGTCCTCCATCCCCATTCCGACCCCGACCACCCCGCAGCCTCCGCTGGATACGCCGCCCCAGCCCGCCTGGACGCCTGTGCCCCCCTTCGAAGACCCCCCCGGAGGCGATGGGCCGCCCGTGCAGGAGCCGCCGCCTCACCACTGAGCCGGTACGGCGAGGGCAGCAGCCGAGTGCAAGTCTTGAGCCCGATCGGCCTTTACCGCTTTATCCACGCCATGATTTGCTATGAAAAAAGTAGCGCCTGATGGCGCTCAAGGCCGGTGTTCCATGACCAGGGAATACATCGCCTGGGCTGCGACCGACAGGCTGCGGTCCCGGCGCCGCACCAGGTAGATCTGGCGTGTCAGCCCTGGCAATGCCAGCGGCCGCGTCACCAGCCCGGGTTGGTCGAAGTGGAACAGCGTGAGGGTGGGCACCACGCTGATGCCCAGGCCCGCGCGCACCATGCCCATCACGGTGGCGAGCTGTTCCACTTCCATGAGCGTGTTCATCGCCTGCGGGTGCAACGCTGCCTCCAGGTACTGGCGCACGCTGCTGGTTCGCGCCAGATGCACGAACGGGAATGCTGCCAGGTCGGCGGGTTGCAGCGCAACGACCTTGCCGCCATGGCGCCGGCGACGCGCGAGCGGATGGTCGGCGCGGCACACCAGGTGAAAGCCGTCGCTGCTGAACGGCTCGGCCTGCAGTTCCGGCGTATCGGCCCGGATGGCGGCCAACGCAAAATCGGCCTTGCCCGTGGCCACCCGCTCGATGCAGGGTTCCGACAGCACGTCGGCGATGTCCAGTTCGATGCCGGGATGGGCCGCGCGATACGCCGCCAGCACGCCGGGCAGCCAGCCCGCCGCGAGCGAGGGCAGCAGGGCGATCGCCACGCGCCCCCGGCGCAGCGTGGCGGTGTCGTGCACCGCAGCGAAGGCGTTGTCGACTTCGGCCCGGATGCGGCGCGCGGACTCCAGAAAATCCTCACCTTCCGCCGTCAGGGCAACATGGCGCGTGCTGCGGTCGAACAACCGCAGTCCCATCGCATCTTCCAGCGTGCGGATGAGGGCGCTGAAGGCGGGCTGCGACAGGTGGCAGTGCGCAGCCGCCCGCGTGAAGCTGCGCTGGCCGGCCAGGGCGAGAAAGGCATCGATCTGCCGTGTGGAGATATTCATTGAAGATTTGGATGAATTGATCCTGATTATCTATTTCACAGAATAACGCGCGGGGCCTACATTGGCCGGCAGGAGACAACCATGGCCCCCCCAAAAAACCTGCTGGTCGGCTGCGCCGCCGGCTTCTCGGGCGACCGCACCGATGCCGCCGCACCCGTGGTGCAGGCCCTCATCGACAGCGGCCAGCCTGCGGTACTGATTTTCGAAACCCTGGCCGAGCGCACCCTGGCCCTGGCCCAACTGGCGCGACGTGCCGATCCGGATGCCGGCTACGAGCCGCTGCTCGACGACCTGCTGCGCCCCGTGCTGGCGCAGTGCCTGCAGCATGGCATTCGCATCGTGAGCAATTTCGGCGCGGCCAATCCGCTGGGTGCCGCGCACCGCATCCAGCAATTGGCCCAAGCGCTGGGCGCGCGCCGCCCCCGCATCGCCGTGGTGCAGGGCGACGACCTGAGCGGGGGCGGGCACCGTGCCGTGCTGGCCCAGGCGCTGGGCGCGGCCCTGCCCACCGACCCCATCGTGAGCGCCAATGCTTACATCGGCGCGCAGCCGATCGCCGACGCGCTGCGCGCAGGCGCCGACATCGTGGTGTGCGGCCGCGTGGCGGACCCCTCACTGGTTCTGGGGCCGGCCCTGGCGCACTTCGGCTGGGCCTCGGACGACTGGGACCGGCTGGCGCGCGCCACCATGGCCGGGCATCTGCTGGAATGCGGCTCGCAGGTCACCGGCGGGTATTTCGCCGACCCGGGCTACAAGGACGTGCCGGGCATGGCGCAACTGGGCTACCCCATCGCCGAGATCGACGCCGATGGCCACTGCACCATCGCCAAGCCCACGGGCACAGGCGGGCGCATCGACGAGCGCACGGTGAAGGAGCAGCTGTTGTACGAGCTGCACGACCCGGCCGCCTACCTCACGCCCGATGTGGTGGCCGACATCACCACCGCGCGTGTGCTGCCGGCCGGCACCGACCGTGTGCGGCTGGAAGGGGTGAGCGGCCATGCGCGGCCGCCGTCGCTCAAGGTGAATGTTTGCTTTGAATCAGGCTGGTTCGCCGAGGGCGAGATTTCCTATGCCGGGGCCCGTGCCGAAGCGCGCGCGCGGCTGGCGGGCGAGGTCCTGCGCGAGCGCCTGGCCGGCGTCGCGCCGTTGCGCATCGACCTGATCGGGGTGACCAGCGTGTTCGGCGACGACGCCGGGCACTGGCGGGACGCGGCTGCGGCCGGCGATGCCCGCGATGTGCGCCTGCGCGTGGCGCTGCAGCACCGGGAGCACGCCAGTGCCCAGCGCCTGGTGCGCGAGGTGACGGCCCTGTACTGCTGCGGCCCGGCGGGCGGCGGCGGCGTGCGCACCGCGATGCGACCACGCCTGGGCACGGTGTCGTGCCTGGTGCCGCGCGAGTCCGTGGCCGTGGGCCACGTGATGCTGGATTGACGCCGAGCCCCAAGGAACCCGCCATGACCACCGCCACCCCTTCGATCCCCGCATCGGCTGCCGCGCCATCGTCCGCTTTGACCTCCGCCACCGCCGCGCCCTTGACCGTGCCCCTGTACCGCCTCGCTCACAGCCGCACGGGCGACAAAGGCAACCGCTCCAACATCAGCGTGATCGCCTGGCATCCCGCACTGTGGGAGGTGCTGATCGCGCAGGTCACCGAGGCTGCCGTGGCGCGCCAGTTCGCGCTGCGCCGGCCCAGCCGCGTTGCGCGCTACCTGCTGCCGAACCTGCACGCCATGAACTTCGTCATTGACGACGTGCTGGACGGCGGCGTGAACGATGCGCTCAACCTCGACAGCCACGGCAAGGCGCTGTCATTCCTGCTGCTCGACCTGCCCGTCGAGGTGCCTGCCGCCCTGGCCGCGCACCTGGCGGGACCGCCCGGGTGACGCCTTTCGAATGCCGCAGCCGGCCATGCGCTGGGCCTGCGGTCCTGCATCGCTTTTTCCATAACCACACAGGAGACGACATGAACCCCTTTTTCCAACCCCAGCCTCGCCCCGAGCCGCACCGGCATGTCTCGCACCGGCATGCCTCGCGCTGCCATGCGCTTGCCGCCATCGTGGCGGCGGTTCTGGGCCTGGCAGTGGCCGGGCCGGCCGCTGCCCAGGCCCCGGCCTATCCGTCCAAGCCCATCACCTTCGTCGTGCCGTTCGCGGCGGGCAGTGCTACCGACCAGCTCGCGCGCGCCATCGGCCAGTCCGTCACCACCGACACCAAGCAGGCGGTGGTGGTGGACAACAAGGCCGGCGCCAGCGGCATGATCGCCGCGCAGGCCGTGGCCAAGGCCGCGCCGGACGGCTACACGGTGCTCATCACCACCAACACCACGCACGCCGCCAACGAGCACCTGTACAAAAAGCTGTCCTATGACCCGGTGAAGGATTTCGTGCCGGTCACCGGCCTGGGCAAGGGCGGCCAGGTGCTGGTGGTGAACGCCGCGGCGCCCTACAAGAACGTGGGCGAGCTGATCGCGGCGGCCAAGAAGAGCCCGGGCAAGCTCAGCTTCGGCAGCGGCAGTTCGTCCAGCCGCGTCGCGGGGGAGATGCTCAAGCAACTGGCCGGCGTGGACATCCTGCATGTGCCCTACAAGAGCAATCCCCTGGCCATCACCGACCTGCTGGGCGGGCAGATCGATCTGATGATCACCGACACCTCCACGGGCGTGCCGCAGATCAAGGCCGGCAAGCTGCGCGCGCTGGGCTATTCGACGAAAAAGCGCGGTGCGCAACTGCCCGACGTGCCCACCATTGAGGAGGCCGGCGTGAAGGGCTACGACATGGGCTACTGGTTCGCCGCCTATGTGCCGGCGGGCACGCCGGCCCCCGTGGTGGCGCGGCTCAACGAACTGCTCTGGCAGGCCACCAAGAGCGCGGCGGCCCAGTCGTTCTACGACATGGCGGGCTCCGAGGCCTGGACCACCACCTCCGACGAACTCGCGAAGTTCCAGGCCGCCGAAACTCAGAAATGGGGCCAGGTCATCAAGGCCGCGGGCATTCAGCCCGAATAGGTTTTAGCCCCCTCACGGCCCATCGGGCCGCGCCCTGAAGGCGCGCACGTCCCCGCCGCAGCGCACGGCGGGGTGGGCGCAGCCTTGCCCTGTACCGACGACAACACCCAAGAACCTTCCGGAGACAAGACCATGACATTCCCGTCCTTCGCGATTTCCCCGCTGGGTCGCCCCCGGCTGCGCGCCATGGCGCCCGTGCTGGCCGCGGCGCTGCTGGCCGCCTGCGGCGGCAGCGATTCCCCGCCCGCGGCCTCCGCCCCGCAGATGCGCCTGTCCATCACGGCCACCGAGGATGTGGCGGGCACCTACGGCAGCGTGGGCGCCTACGAGAAACTGACCGGCACCCTGCGCGGCGAGGTCGATCCCGCCGACCCGCGCAATGCGGTGATCCAGGACCTGCAGCTGGCCCCCGTCAATGCGCGCGGCATGGTGGAGTACAGCGCCGACTTCGTGATGCTCAAGCCCAAGGACATGGCCCGCGCCAGCGGCGTGCTGCGCTACGACGCGCCCAACCGCGGCAACATCCTCACGCAGCCCAACCCGGCCGCGACGCCGGGCGATGCGGTGTACTTCGAGCGGGGCTACGTGATGCTGTATTCGGCCTGGCAGGGCGATGTGCCCAAGAGCACACCCGCACGCCTGACCGTGACGGTGCCCGTGGCCCGGAACAAGGACGGCAGCACTATCACCGGCCCGTATCGCACCGAACTCGTGCCCACGGCCGCCGTGCCCGCCATGGCGCTGCCGGGCGGCGTGTTCAACGGCACCATGATTCCGTACGAGCCCGCCAGCCTGGACAACACCCAGCCCGGCTATTCGCTCACCCGCCGGCGCAACGAAACCGATGCGCGCGAGCCCGTGCCCGCGGGCCAGTGGAAGTTCGCCACCTGCGATGCGGCCGCCAACCCGTTCCCGGGCACGCCCAGCCCGGCCAGCGTGTGCCTGCAGGGCGGCTTCGATCCGCAGTACCTGTATGAGCTGGTCTATGTGGCGAAAGACCCCAAGGTCATGGGCGTGGGCCTGGCGGCGCTGCGCGACACGGTGAGCTTTTTCCGCAGCGCGGCGGCCGATGCCGACGGCCGGGCCAACCCGGTCGCCGGCCGCATCCAGTCCACGCTGGGGCAGGGAACCTCGCAGTCGGGCAACGCGATGAAGACCTTCCTGCACCTGGGCTTCAACCAGTCGCTGCGCGGCGGCAAGGTGTTCGACGGCATGTTCGCCCACGTGGCCGCGCGCCAGACCCACATCAACACGCGCTTTGCCGTGCCGGGCGGCGGCGGTGGGCTGCGCACCGACCACACGGCCTTCGGCCAGACGGCGCCGCGCGGGCTGGACAAGGACTACCGCGACGAGGTGAGCGGCCGGCAAGGCGGCGTGATGAAGCGCTGCGCGGCCACCGACACCTGCCCGAAGTTCTTCCTGGGCCTGTCGGGCACCGAGTTCTGGCAACTGCAGGGCTCGCCGGTGCTGACGGATGCCAACGGCCTGCGCGACCTCGCCCAGCCCGCCAATGCGCGCATCTACTACTACGCCAGCACGCAGCACGGCGGCACGGGCGGCACCGAGAGCATCAGCTACACGCCCACGCGCAATGTCTATCCGGCCGGCACGGTGGTGCACTTCACCGACACCTTCCGCGCGCTGTTCATCGCGCTGGAAGACTGGGTGGTGCGCGGCACCGAGCCGCCAGCCAGCCAGGTGCCCAAGGTCGCCGACGGCACGCTGGTGCCGCCCGCGAAGCTCGTGTATCCGGCCATGCGGGGATTGACTTGGAGCGTGGGCGGCACGCCGACCGCCATCCCGGCGTTCGACTACCTGGCGCGCTACAACGGCTTCTCGCTGCTGGACTTCGGGCCGCAGTACGTGCCGCAGGACGAGTCCGGCATCGCCACGCTGCAGCCGCCGCGCGCCGTGGGCCGCGACTACGCCATCCTGGTGCCGCAGGTGGACCCGTCCACCGGCCTGGCCCGCGCCGGCATCCAGAGCGTGGAAGCGCGCGCCCCGCTGGGCACGAGCATCGAGTTCAACTACGTGGCCACGCCGGGCATCACCGATCTGTCCAACCTCACCGGCAGCTTCATTCCCTTCCACAAGACGCGCGCCGCGCGGCTGGCGGCGGGCGATGCGCGGCCGTCGTTGGAAGAGCTGTACGGCACGCAGGCCGGCTACGTGGCTGCTGTTACCCAGGCGGCCGATGCACTGGTGGCGGGGCGCCTGCTGCTGCGGCGCGATGCGGATGCGCTGGTGTCCAGGGCCAGAGCGTCTTCCGTGCTTCCCTGACGCGGAAGGATGGCGGGGCGGCGGTTTGAAAGAAAAAGTGCCGATGCCCTAGTCATCATTGCCTCCATTGCTATTGATTTAATAGCAATCGGTAGCGGCGTCGGGGGACCCGCCCCGGCACAGCGCGCCGGCCAGTGCGCCCACGGTGCGCAGGGCCTCGTCGAAGCGCGCCACGGCCGGGTGGCCGCAGTTGATGCGCACGCAGTGCGAGAAGCGCCGGTCGGTGGAAAAGAGGTGCCCCGGTGCCAGGCTGATGCCCCGGCTCAGCGCCGCGCGGTGCAGGGCCAGGGCATCCACGGACTGGGGCAGCTCCACCCACAGGAAATACCCGCCGTCCGGCCGCGACACGCGCGTGCCCGGCGGAAAGTGCGCGGCGATCAGCGCCCGTGCGCGCGCCTGCTGGCGCGCCAGCGTGCCGCGCAACTGGCGCAGGTGCCGGTCGTAGCCGCCCTGGTCCAGATATTCCGACAGCGCCTGCTGCGACGGCGTGGCGGTCGAGAGCGTGGTCATCAGCTTCAACCGCTGCACCGCGCCGGCAAAGCGGCCCGCGGCCACCCAGCCCACGCGGTAGCCGGGCGCCAGGCATTTGCTGAACGAGCTGCAGTGCAGCACCTGGCCCCCGGTGTCGAAGGCCTTGGCCGGCGGCGGGCGGCGCGGGGCGAAGTGCAGCTCGCCATACACGTCGTCCTCGATCAGCGGCACGCCGTGGCGGGCCAGCAGCGCCACCAGCGCCGCTTTGCGCTCCTCGGGCAGGGTGCTGCCCAGCGGGTTCTGGAACGTGGGCATCAGCCAGCAGGCCTTGACGGGGTGCGCGCGCAGCGCGCGTTCCAGGGCGCCCAGGTCGATGCCTTCGCGCGGGTGGGTGGTGATCTCCACCGCGCGCAGCCGCAGCCGCTCCAGCGCCTGCAGCGCCGCGTAGAAGGTGGGCGACTCCAGCACCACGATGTCGCCCGGCTGCGTGATGGCCTCCAGGCACAGGTTGAGCGCCTCCATCGCGCCGTTGGTGGTCACGATCTCGGCCGCATCCACCGCCATGCCGTGCAGGCCGTAGCGCAGCGCGATTTGCTGGCGCAGCCGCTCGTCGCCCGGCGCCAGGTTCTGCACGATGGCGGCCGGGTCCAGCCGGCGCATGCCGCTGGACAGGCAGCGCGCCAGGCGCGCCAGCGGAAAGAGTTCAGGGCCCGGAAACGCCGACCCGAGCGGCACCAGGTGCGGGTCGCGCGCCGATCCCAGCACATCGAACACCAAGTCGCTGATCTCCACGCCGCGCGAGCCGTCGTGCGGCGCCGAAGGCTGGGGCTCGGCCGGGACGCGGTCCGTGGCGGACGGCTGCCGGTGGCTCACGTAGTAGCCCGAGCGCGGCCGTGCATGCACCAGGCCCTGCGCTTCCAGCAGGTCGTAGGCCGCGAACACGGTCGATGGGCTGATGCCCCGGGCCCGGCTGGTTTCCCGCACCGAAGGCATGCGGTCGCCCGCGCGCAGGGCGCCGCTGTGGATCAACTGGGCGAGGGCGTCGGCGTGGCGTTCGTAGCGTTTCATGGACGGGAGCGAACCGGGGAGGGGGTGGATGGACCGTGGCGGCGTGGACGGACCGTGGCGGCGTGGACGGCATGCAACTGATCCGTATTTTTAGCGGCAAACTGAATCTGTACTGTTTTGCACGGGGTGCGTAGAGTCGCACCATGGCAGACCCGCTGCATTCCCACGTCCGAACGGATCCCCCATGAATGAAACCGCACGCCGGGCCGGGCGCCTGGCCTTGCCGACCCTTGTGTCGCTGCTGGCGCTGCTGACGGCGGCGGGGCCGTCCACCGCGGCGGCCCCTGCCGACGGGCCGGCCGCTCCTGCCCTGGGCGACCGCGTGCTGGCCTGCACCGCCTGCCACGGCCGGGAAGGGCGCGCCACCCAGGAGGGCTACTTTCCGCGCATCGCCGGCAAGCCGGCGGGCTACCTCTACCACCAACTGCTCAATTTTCGGGACGGCCGCCGCAGCTATCCGCAAATGGCCTACCTGCTGGAGCACATGACCGACGACTACCTGCGCGAGATCGCCGCGCATTTCGCCGCGCTGGACCTGCCCTACACGCCGCCGCCCCCGACCCAGGCGACTCCTGCGGCCCTGGAGCGCGGGCGCACGCTGGTGCGCCAGGGGGATGCGGCGCTGGGCATTCCGGCCTGCGTGCAGTGCCATGGGGCCGCCATGACCGGCGTGGCACCGGCGATTCCGGGCCTGCTGGGATTGCCGCGCGACTACCTCAACAGCCAGATTGGCGCCTGGCAGACCGGCCAGCGGCGTGCCCAGGCGCCCGATTGCATGGCCCATGTGGCCCGCCAGCTCGCACCTGAAGACGTGAGCGCGGTCACTGCCTGGCTGTCCGCACAGGCCGTGCCCGCCGATGCTCGGCCTGCCGCTGCCTTGCCCGGCCGGCTGCCGATGCCCTGCGGCGGCGTGGCCGCTGCCGGCACGGGCGCATCGGGGGGCTTGCGATGAAGCGCGCGCTGAAAGGGCTGGCCGGCCTGGTGCTGCTGGGCGCCTTGGCGTGCGCCTTGGTGGTGCACCTGAACCTGCGCGGCGAAACGCCCTTGCCGCCGCAGGACGTGCCCCTGGCCCAGCCCGCGCCGCAGGCCGTGCAGCGCGGCGAATACCTGGCGCGTGCGGGCAATTGCATGTCGTGCCACACCACACAGGGCGGGGCGCCGTTCGCCGGAGGCCGGGGCGTGGAGACGCCGTTCGGCGTGGTGTTCGCCAGCAACCTCACGCCCGACGCCGAAACCGGCCTGGGGCACTGGACAGCGGCGGAGTTCTGGCGCGCGATGCACCACGGCCGGTCTCGGGACGGCCGGCTGCTGTACCCCGCGTTTCCCTACCCCAACTACACCCACGTCACGCGCGAGGATTCCGACGCTATCTACGCCTACCTGCGCAGCCTGCCGGCCGTGCAGCGCACCAACACGCCGCATGCGCTGGCATTCCCGTTCAGCACGCAGGCGGCGCTGGCCGGCTGGCGCGCGCTGTTCTTCCGGCCCGGCACGCTGGTGCCCGATCCGCAGCAGTCGGCCGAGTGGAACCGCGGGGCCTACCTCGTGCAGGGGCTGGGCCATTGCGCGGCCTGCCACAGCCCGCGCAACGCCTTCGGCGCGACGAGCGAATCGCAGGCATTCCGCGGCGGGCTCATCCCCGTGCAGAACTGGTATGCACCGGCCCTCAACCACGCCGCCGAGGCGGGTGTGGCTGGCTGGCCGCAGGAAGACGTGGTGGCGCTGCTGCGCACCGGCGTGGCGCCGCGCGGGTCGTTCACCGGCCCCATGGCCGAGGTGGTGTTCCGCAGCACCCAGTACCTGAACGACGCCGATCTGGGCGCCATGGCGGTCTACCTGCGCGCGCTGCCCGCACACGAACGCCCGGCGCCGGCGGTGGCACCCCCGTCCGCTTCGGCCATGGAGCGCGGCGCCGCCGTGTATTCGCAACAATGCGCGCAATGCCACGGAGACCGCGGCGAGGGTCGGCCAGGGGCCTTTCCCGCACTGGCGGGAAACCGCGCCGCGACCATGGAAAACCCGACCAATCTGGTGCGCATGGTGCTCCTGGGCGGCTACCCGCCCACCACGGCCGGCAACCCGCGTCCCTACGGCATGCCGCCGTTCCGGCACGTGCTGGGCGACGACGACGTGGCGGCGGTGTCGACCTATGTTCGCAACGCCTGGGGCAATAGGGCGGCCAGTGTGGGTACGATGGAGATCTACCGCGCCCGCGAGGGGCGCCATCCCTGAGCCACATCCTTCCTTCCATGCACGCACCGGCTGCCTCTCCCGACACCTTCTTCCCCAGTGCGAACGCCGGCTGGTGGGTCGTCTGCCTGTGCGCCGGCTGGTGCGGTGCGTGCCGCGAGTACAGTGCGGTGTTCGACACCGTGGCGCAAGCCCATCCGCAGGCCCGCTTCGTGTGGGTGGACATCGAAGACGAGGAAGACCTGGCCGGCGATCTGGATGTGGAAACCTTTCCGACCCTGCTCATCGCCGATCCGGCCGGCGCGCGCTTTCTCGGCCCGCTGCTGCCCCAGTCCGGGGTGCTGGCGCGGCTGCTCGACAGCCTGGCATCCCAGCCTCCGGCAGCGCGGGACCCGCAGGCCCAGGCGCTGATCGAACGGGTGCGCGCAGCCCGTGGATAACGGAGAGCCGCCGGGCTTTTTGCCCGCTCGCCGCAGGGTCGGCCATGACGCCTGTGGCGCCAATGCAAATTGCATGCCGCCGCCTTTGCAAAGCGGCGCGCGACAGGCTACAATTGCATCTTCACGACCAAACGGGCGGGTACCTACCGCCCGTTTTTTTTGGCCGTTCGCTTTTGGAGCTCGAAGCTGCCCTGGAAGGTCCTAGGTGGTTATCGGGTTTTTTGTACTTCTGGATACTGAACAGAACAACACGTGGCATTGCAGCAGATCGTTGAACAAACAGTGACCGGGCTGGGCTATGACCTGGTGGAGATCGAACGCTCCGCCGGCGGCCTGCTGCGCATCACCATCGATTTGCCCTGGCAGGCGCCCGTGGAGGGCGAGCCCGTGCTGCCCGAGCAGTTCGTCACCGTGGAAGACTGCGAAAAGGTCACGCGGCAACTGCAGTTCGCGCTGGAAGTGGATGGCGTCGAGTACAAGCGGCTGGAGATCTCCTCGCCCGGCATCGATCGCCCTCTGCGCCACGAGCAGGATTTCATCCGTTTCACCGGGCACATGGTGGACCTCACGCTCAAGGCGCCCATCGGCGAGGCTGGCGGCGGTCAGGTCAATGCCAACCGCAAGAAATTCCGCGGCACGCTGGAGCGTACCGAAGCCGGTGGATGGCAGGTCGTCTGGAGCGAAGAGCCGCCCGTGAAGCCTGGCCAGCGAGTCAGCAAGAAACGCGTACCGGCGCCGCTGCAAGCGCTGGGTTTCACGCTGGACGAGCTGCGCGATGCGCGCCTGGCGTCCATCGTCGATTTCAAGGGGCGGGGGTCCAAAGACGGGCCGGTCCAGGCCTGACACACCGAACGAATACAAAGGTTGGCGCGCGCGGCGCGGCGGCCTTCAAGAGATTGAAAAATAGGAGAGTCGTCGCATGAATCGCGAACTGTTGATGTTGGTCGAAGCCATTTCGCGTGAGAAGAACGTGGAACGCGATGTGGTCTTTGGCGCCGTCGAATTGGCCCTTGCCCAGGCCACGAAGAAGCTGTACCAAGGCGAAGTGGACATCCGTGTCGCCATCGACCGTGACAGCGGCAACTACGAGACTTTCCGTCGCTGGCTCGTCGTGCCCGACGACGCCGGTCTGCAGAACCCCGAAGCCGAAGAGTTGCTGATGGATGCCCGCGAGCGCATCGCCGACATCGAAGTGGGTGAATTCATCGAAGAAGGCGTCGATTCCGTGCCCATCGGCCGCATCGGCGCCATGGCGGCCAAGCAGGTCATCCTGCAGAAGATCCGCGACGCCGAGCGCGAGATGCTGCTCAACGACTTCATGTCGCGCGGCGAAAAGATCTTCACCGGCACCGTCAAGCGCATGGACAAGGGCGACATCATCGTCGAGTCGGGCCGGGTGGAAGGCCGCCTGCGCCGCTCCGAGATGATCCCCAAGGAAAACCTTCGCAATGGCGACCGTGTGCGCGCCATGATCATGGAAGTCGACCTCACGCTGCGCGGTGCGCCCATCATCCTCTCGCGCTCGGCGCCAGAGTTCATGATCGAGCTGTTCCGCAACGAAGTGCCCGAGATCGAGCAGGGCCTGCTGGAGATCAAGAGCTGCGCACGCGATGCCGGCAGCCGCGCCAAGATCGCGGTGCTGTCGCACGACAAGCGCGTCGATCCCATCGGCACCTGCGTGGGCGTGCGTGGCACGCGTGTCAACGCCGTCACCAACGAGCTGGCCGGCGAGCGGGTGGACATCGTGCTGTGGTCGGAAGACCCCGCCCAGTTCGTGATCGGCGCGCTGGCGCCGGCCAACGTGTCGTCCATCGTGGTGGACGAAGAGAAACACGCCATGGACGTGGTGGTGGACGAGGAAAACCTCGCCATCGCCATCGGCCGCGGTGGCCAGAATGTGCGCTTGGCTTCCGACCTGACGGGCTGGAAGATCAACATCATGGACGCGGCTGAAAGTGCGCAAAAGCAGGCCAACGAGACCGACACGGCCCGCAAGCTGTTCATGGAAAAGCTCGATGTGGACGAGGAAATCGCCAACATCCTGATCGAGGAAGGCTTCGCCAGCCTCGAAGAGGTGGCCTACGTGCCGCTGCAGGAAATGCTGGAGATCGAAAGCTTCGACGAAGAAACCGTGAACGAGCTGCGTGCCCGCGCCAAGGATGCGCTGCTCACCATGGAAATTGCCCGAGAGGAAAGCGTGGACGGCGTTTCGCAGAACCTGCGCGATCTCGAGGGCCTCACGCCCGAGTTGATCGGCAAGCTCGCCGAAGGCGGCGTGAACACCCGGGATGATCTGGCCGACTTAGGCCTTGACGAACTGACCGCCCTGACCGGCCAGTCTGAAGAAGATGCCAAAGCCTTGATCATGAAGGCGCGCGAACATTGGTTCGCGGGGCAAGAGTAGGTCAGGGGAGGTACGAACCAAATATGTCCAGTAACACAGTCGCCGAGTTCGCCACTGAACTCAAGAAATCGCCAGAAACCCTGCTCGACCAGCTCAAGTCTGCCGGGGTGGCCAAGGCCGCCCCGACCGATGCCTTGACCGAAACGGACAAGCAAAAGCTGCTGGCCTTCCTGCAGGCCAGCCACGGCACCGCCTCGGCCGATCGCAAGAAGATCACCTTGACGAAAAAATCCACCAGCGAGATCAAGCAGGCCGACGCCACCGGCAAGGCGCGCACGATCCAGGTGGAAGTGCGCAAGAAGCGCACTTTCATCAAGCGCGACGAAGGAGGCGAGGGCGCCTCCGACGCCGGCTCCGACGAGGCTGCCGAAGCCGCGGAAACCGTGATGTCTCCGGAATCGCAGGACCTCGTGCGCCGCGAAGAGGAAGCGCGCCGCCAGGCCGAGCTGATCGGTCACCAGGAAGCCGAGCTGAACGAAAAGCGCCGCGAGCGGGAAGCCCGCGAACAGCGCGAGCGCGAAGCCGAAGAGCGTGCTGCCGCCTACGCCGCGCAAGAGCAAAGCCGCAAGGCCCAGATGCAGGCGGAAAAGCAGGAGGCCTCTCGCGAGCAGGCGGCGGAAGCCAGTGCACGCCAGGCCGCCCAGGCCGAAGCCCGCGCCAAGGCCGAAGAGGAGTCCAAGGCCCGTGCGGCCGAGGAAACCGCGCGCGCCGTCGATCTGGACGAACGCCGCCGCAAGGCCCTGGCCGAAGCCGAGGCGATCCGAGCCATGATGGCTGCGCCCAAGAAGGTGCTCGTGGCCAAGAAGCCCGAGGAGCCCAAGCCGGCTCCCGCGGCCGCCAAGCCCGCCGGTGCCGATGCCAAGAAGGGCACGCTGCACAAGCCGGCCGCTGCGCCCGGTGCCCGTGCACCGGCCGCGCCCGCAGGCGGCAACAAGGAGGTCAAGTCCGCCAAGCTGTCGTCCAGCTGGGCCGGCGATCCTGCCAAGAAGAAGGAAATCAAGACGCGCGGCGACAGCAGTGGCGGCGTGGGCCGCAACAACTGGCGCGGGGGTCCCCGTGGCCGCCGCAACGAGCGCGACGACCACCATCACCAGCAATCCGCTCCGGTGGAAGCCCGCATCATCGAAGTGCACGTGCCCGAAACCATCACGGTGTCCGAGCTCGCGCACAAGATGTCGATCAAGGCGTCCGAGGTCATCAAGGCGCTGATGAAGATGGGCCAGATGGTCACCATCAACCAGCCGCTGGACCAGGACACCGCCATGATCGTGGTGGAAGAAATGGGCCACAAGGCCGTGGTGGCGGCGCTGGACGATCCGGAAGCCTTCACCAACGACGACGTGGCGGGTGCCCAGGCCGAATCGGTCTGGCGCGCTCCGGTGGTCACCGTCATGGGCCACGTGGACCACGGCAAGACCTCGCTGCTGGACTACATCCGCCGTGCCAAGGTGGCCGCGGGCGAAGCCGGCGGCATCACGCAGCACATCGGCGCCTACCACGTGGAAACGCCGCGCGGCATGATCTCGTTCCTGGACACCCCGGGCCACGAGGCATTCACCGCCATGCGGGCCCGCGGTGCGCAGGCCACCGACATCGTCATCCTGGTGGTGGCGGCCGACGACGGCGTCATGCCGCAGACCAAGGAAGCCATCAAGCACGCGAAGGCGGCCGGTGTGCCCATGGTGGTCGCGATCACCAAGTCCGACAAGCCCGATGCCAACCCCGACCGCGTCAAGCAGGAACTGGTGGCCGAGCAGGTCGTACCCGAAGAGTACGGTGGCGATTCGCCTTTCGTGCCCGTGTCCTCCAAGACCGGCATGGGCATCGACGACCTGCTGGAGCAGGTGCTGCTGCAGGCCGAAGTGCTGGAACTGCGCGCCCCGGTCGATGCGATGGCCAAGGGCCTCGTGATCGAAGCCGAGTTGGACAAGGGCCGCGGCCCCGTGGCCACGGTGCTGGTGCAGTCCGGTACGCTGAAGGTCGGCGACGTGGTGCTGGCAGGCCAGACCTACGGCCGCGTGCGCGCCATGCTGGACGAAAACGGCAAGGTCGCCAAATCGGCCGGCCCGTCGATCCCGGTGGAAATCCAGGGCCTGACGGAAGTGCCGCAGGCCGGCGACGAATTCATGGTGCTGGGCGACGAACGCCGGGCCCGCGAAATCGCCACCTACCGCGCCGGCAAGTTCCGCAACACCAAGCTGGCCAAGCAGCAAGCCGCCAAGCTGGAGAACATGTTCGCCGACATGACGGCGGGCGAGGTCAAGTACCTGCCCATCATCGTCAAGGCCGACGTGCAGGGTTCGCAGGAAGCGCTGTCGCAGTCGCTGCTCAAGCTGTCCACGGACGAGATCAAGGTCCAGCTCGTGTATGCGGGCGTGGGCGGTATCAGCGAGTCCGACATCAACCTGGCGATCGCCTCCAAGGCCATCGTGATCGGCTTCAACGTGCGTGCCGATGCCGGCGCGCGCAAGACGGCCGAGAGCAACGGCGTCGATCTGCACTACTACAGCATCATCTATGACGCCGTGGACGAGCTGAAGGTCGCCATGTCCGGCATGCTGGCCCCCGAGCAGCGCGAGGAAGTCATCGGCACGGCCGAGATCCGCACGGTGTTCGTGGCCACGAAGATCGGCACGATTGCCGGTTCGTACATCACCTCGGGCATGGTCCATCGCAACGCACGCTTCCGCCTGCTGCGCGACAACGTGGTGGTCTACACGGGCGAAGTCGACTCGGTCAAGCGCCTCAAGGACGATGTCAAGGAAGTCAAGGAAGGCTTCGAGTGCGGTATCAAGCTCAAGAACTACAACGACATCAAAGAAGGTGATCAGCTGGAGTTCTTCGACATCAAGGAAATCGCGCGGACGCTGTAAGGCCCGGGGCTCGACATGGCTGCGAAGAAATCCTCCACCCCCAACCGCGGCTTCAAGGTCGCCGATCAGATCCAGCGCGATCTGACGGAGTTGATCGCGCGCGAATTGAAAGATCCGCGCGTGGGCATGGTGACGCTGCAGGCTGTGGAGGTGACTCCCGACTACGCGCATGCCAAGGTCTTCTTCAGCGTGCTGATCGGTGACCCCGAAGCCACGCAGGTGGCGCTGAACCAGGCTGCGGGCTTCCTGCGCAACGGCCTGTTCAAGCGCCTGCACATCCACACCGTGCCCACGCTGCACTTCGTGTTCGACCGCACCACCGAGCGTGCGGCCGACATGAACGCCTTGATCGCCAAGGCGGTTTCTTCGCGCGCCCAAGAAGACTGAGCATGCATACCGACGGGCCGCCCCAGGGAGCGAGTGCCCCCTTGGGGGGCAGCGATTTGCACGCAGCGAACGGGCCGCGTGGCGGTGCGGTGCGCGCGCCGCGCACCCGCATCCAGCGGCGTCCGGTGCATGGCGTGCTGCTGCTCGATAAACCGCTGGGCCTGTCGAGCAACGATGCCCTGCAGAAGGCCAAGTGGCTGCTGCGGGCGGAGAAGGCAGGCCACACCGGTACGCTCGATCCCCTCGCCACGGGCGTGCTGCCGCTGTGCTTCGGCGCGGCGACCAAGTTCAGTCAGCTGCAGCTGGACGCCCCCAAGACCTACGAGGCCATCGCCCTGCTGGGGACGACTACCACCACCGGCGACGCCGAGGGCGAGGTGCTGGCGCAGCGCGAGGTCGATCCGGCGCAGCTCGCGCCCGAGCGCCTGGCCGAGGTGCAACGCCAGTTCACGGGACCGATCCGCCAGGTGCCGCCCATGCACAGCGCGCTCAAGAAAGACGGCAAGGCGCTGTACGAGTACGCACGCGCCGGCATTGCCGTGGAGCGCGAGGCGCGCGACGTGGTCATCCATGCATTGAAACTGGCTCCAGTGCAAGAAGTACTAGGGCGTTCTGCTATCAAAATAATAGTGACCTGCAGCAAGGGCACCTACATCCGCACGCTGGGCGAGGACATCGGTGCCGCGCTCGGTTGCGGCGCGCACCTCACGTTCCTGCGGCGCATCGACACCGGCGGGCTGGGCGTGGAGCGCTGCGTCACGCTCGCCGCGCTGGAGGCGATGGACGAGGGGGAGCGCATGGCCTGCGTGCACCCCGCCGAGATCCTGCTGGCACAGCATGTGCGTGTCACGCTGGACAGCGAGAATGCCGGGCGGTTCCTGTCCGGCGTGCGCCGCCGCGGCCCCTGGCCCGATGCGCCCGCGGTCGCGGTCTTCGGAGACGATCCCCATGCCCTGCTGGGCGTGGGCCACACCACTGCGGGTGAACTGGTGCCCGACCGGCTCCTGAGCCCCTTGGAAATTCAACAGATTCTAGAAAGCACGCCGCAGGTAGAGCGCGGCATATTGGAAGCACTATGAGCAAACAAATCCGCAATATCGCCATCATCGCGCACGTTGACCACGGCAAAACCACCATGGTCGACCAACTGCTGCGCCAGTCCGGCACCTTCGCCGACCACGAAAAGGTCGTCGATACCGTGATGGACAACAACGCCATCGAAAAAGAGCGGGGCATCACCATCCTGGCCAAGAACTGCGCCGTGAGCTGGGAAGGCACGCACATCAACATCGTCGACACCCCGGGCCACGCGGACTTCGGTGGCGAAGTGGAACGTGCCCTGTCCATGGTGGACAGCGTGGTGCTGCTGATCGACGCGCAAGAGGGCCCCATGCCCCAGACGCGTTTCGTGACCAAGAAGGCCCTGGCCCTGGGCCTGCGCCCGATCCTGGTCGTGAACAAGGTGGACAAGCCCGGTGCCAACCCCGACAAGGTGGTGAACGCCGCGTTCGACCTGTTCGACAAGCTGGGCGCGACCGACGAGCAGCTCGACTTCCCCGTGGTGTATGCCTCGGGCATCAATGGCTGGTCCTCGCTGGAAGAAGGCGCTCCCGGCGAGCAGTGGGGCCCCGATATGTCGGCCCTGTTCAACACCATCCTCAAGCACGTGCCCCCGAACTCGGGTGACCCGACCGCTCCGCTGCAGCTGCAGATCTCGGCGCTCGATTTCTCCACCTTCGTGGGCCGCATCGGCGTGGGCCGCATCAGCCAGGGCACCGTGAAGCCCGGCCAGGACGTGCTGGTGATGGAAGGCCCCGAGGGCAAGAGCGTCAAGGGCCGCATCAACCAGGTGCTGACCTTCCAGGGCCTGGACCGCATGCAGACGCCCCTGGCCGGCCCGGGCGACATCGTGCTGATCAACGGCATCGAGGACATCGGCATCGGCGTGACCGTGACCGACCCCTCCAACCCCGCACCGCTGCCCATGCTCAAGGTGGACGAGCCCACGCTGACCATGAACTTCTGCGTGAACACCTCGCCCCTGGCCGGCCGCGAAGGCAAGTTCGTGACCAGCCGCCAGATCTGGGACCGCCTGCAAAAGGAGCTGCAGCACAACGTGGCCCTGCGCGTGAAGGAAACCGACGAAGAAGGCATCTTCGAGGTGATGGGCCGTGGCGAACTGCACTTGACCATCCTGCTGGAAAACATGCGCCGCGAAGGCTATGAACTGGCCGTGTCCAAGCCGCGCGTGGTGTTCCGCGACATCAACGGCGAAAAGCACGAGCCGATCGAGCTGGTGACGGCCGACATCGAAGAAACCCACCAGGGCGGCGTGATGCAGGCCCTGGGCGAGCGCAAGGGCGAACTGGTGAACATGGAGTCGGACGGCCGTGGCCGCGTGCGCCTGGAGTACCGTATTCCGGCCCGTGGCCTGATCGGTTTCACCAACGAATTCCTGAACCTGACGCGCGGCTCGGGCCTGATCTCCAACATCTTCGACAGCTACGAACCGCACAAGGGCGCCATCGGCGGCCGCAAGAACGGCGTGCTGATCTCCATGGACGACGGTGAAATCTTCACCTACGCCCTGGGCAAGCTGGACGACCGCGGCCGCATGTTCGTGAAGGCGAACGATCCGGTGTACGAAGGCATGATCGTCGGCATCCACAGCCGCGACAACGACCTGATCGTGAACGCGACGCGCACCAAGCAGCTGACCAACTTCCGCGTCTCCGGCAAGGAAGACGCGATCAAGATCACGCCCCCGATCGACCTCACGCTGGAATACGGCGTAGAGTTCATCGAGGACGACGAACTGGTCGAGATCACGCCCAAGAGCGTGCGCCTGCGCAAGCGCTTCCTGACGGAAAACGAGCGCAAGCGCGCCGGCCGCTGATCGGTGAGGGGGTTTCGCCTCCCACCGCTGTGACCCGTCCTGGAATAGGTTGACACCTATGCGGGACTGAACCCTAGCCGTAATTGGCTTGCAAGAGACGCCCGGTGCACCGCATCGGGCGTTTTGTATTCTAGGGACAGGTGGGGCCGCTGCTCG